>JAWLBS010000139.1:0-7395 GCA_041687575.1 Phycisphaerae bacterium
CGCGACCGCCGCGCTGGTCCGCATGCGGCTGCGCAAGTTCAAGGCCCACAAGCTCGACTTCGGCGAGAGCCTGCAGCGCAAGGGCTACACCGTCCGCGTGATCCCGGCCGGTCACATCTGCGGTTCGGCACAGCTGGTCGTCGAATCGCCCCGCTGGCGGTTCGTCTACACGGGCGATTTCAAACTGAGCGAGTCGCTGACCTGCCCGCCGGCCGAGGTGCTGCCGGCCGAGTGTGTGCTGATGGAATCGACCTTCGCCCACGCACGCTACACATTTCCGCCGGTGGAGGACCTGCGGCGGCGGATCGTCGCGTTCGCCAAAGATGCGTTGGAGTGCGGCCGCACGCCGGTACTGCTCGGCTACGCGGTGGGCAAGGGGCCCGAGCTGGTCCGCATCCTCCAGCAGGGCGGCGTGCCGGTTGTCGCGGGTCACCAGGTGTACCGCGCGGTCGAGGTGTACCGCCGATGCGGCGTGGCGTTCGAGCCGCTGGAGGGCTGGTGGGGCCGGCGCGGTGCGGCTGCCCTGGTCACCACCCCCTACGCCTGGAACCGCACGGTTCGCACAGGCGACGACTGGCGGGTTGCGCTGGTGACCGGCTGGGCGACCGACCAGCCGACGTTCGACTCGCTCCAGTACGACGCGATGATCCCGTTGAGCGACCACGCCGACTGGCCCGCCCTGTGGGAATACGTCCGCCGCGCCAGCCCCCGCGAGACCTGCGTCGTCCACGGCAAGGCCTGGCCCTTCGCCCGCGCCCTGCGCGCCGAAGGTTACGAGGCCCGCGCCCTGCTGACGGCGGAGGACGAACAAACGTGAAATGCCGGTTGCCATGGCCACGATGTTTGTGGCCATGGAATTCCGCGGATGGGTACCGCGCTCCTGGACAAACGGGAAGGAGCCTGAAGCATAAGCGAGGGTGTCGTACCCCCGCGGATGCACCCCCGGAACCTATCGGGAAAGAGCCGCGATCGTGAGGTCGCGGTGATCTTCTGGATGAGCGGTGCGTTCCTTTGCGATACACCACTCGTGCCAACAAGAAAAGGCCCGCGACGCTTGGCGCCGCGGGCCTTTTGAGTTTTTGCAGATTGCCTCGGGCTTAGAACGCCGCCTGCAGCTGCATCCGGAACATCACGATGTCATCGTTGATGTTATAGAAGTTCGCAGCGCCGCTCCGCACCGGCAGCTCGCTGATCGAGGTCACGTCGGCCTGGATCTTCAGGTTGTGGCCGCGGATGTAGTAGTTCATGCCCCCGGCGAACTCCCAGACGTTGTCGCCTTCGATGTCCCACACGCCGCCCACGCGGGCGACCGCTTCGAGCTTCTCGGGGACGATGAAGTAACCGGCCTGCACGTAGCCGCCCTGCTGGTGGCGGGTGGCGTCGCGTCTGCTCAGCAGCGCCAGCGGAGCCGTGTTGTTCTTCACGTCGATCATCCGCAGGAAGTACTCGGCGGTCAGCGAGAAGCCCAGGTACTTGAACGCCATGTCGGCGCCCCACTGGGCGATCTGCGTGTCCAGCGTATTGGCCAGGCCGTAGCCGCCCGGGCCGCCCCGCAGGAGGTCCGGAATCGCATACGGCAGGAGGAAGTTGCGGTTGTCGCCCTTGTTGGCGCTATAGGCGAAGGAGGTGCCCACATCCAGGGCCGGCTTCTTGTGGTACTCCAGATCCGGAATGCCCTTGAAGTCGGCGCCGAGCTTGTCGTACAGGACATGGTAGACGGCCCGTGCCGTCACCGCCGGATTCGTGTCCAGGCTGCGGAAGACATCAACCTCATCCCCGGCAGCAAAATTGGTGTCGATGCCGTTGGACAGCGCCACTCCGTAGTCCAGGCGCTTGTCCAGCACGCTGCCGTGCAGCATCGCCGTCATCGACCGGCCGGCGTTGAACAACTCGTTGGCCAGCGAACGATCGACGAACTGCAGACCGGCCGAACTGGTCGTCTCCTGGCGGCCGAACGGCAGCTTGAACACGCCGATCCGCAGCCCCATCTCGTCCCTGAACTGATAGTTCACCCACGCATACTGCAGCGAAACGTCGTCGGTGCGGTCGGCCTTGAGCTCCAAGCGGTACGTGAAGGCGGGATCCCACATGTGTCCGCTGAAGGCCAGGCGAATGCGGTTGAACGCCAGATTGCTCCGGTCGCCCGTGTGCGTGCCGAACAGGGCGCTGCCCGGATCGCGGTTGCCGCCGTCCTTGCCGTAGAATGTGTACCGCGCCTGCATCCGGCCGTTGATCTTCAGCAGGAAGTCGTCGCCGCTGCGGATGAAGAACCCGTCCTTGTAGCCGGCGTTCAGCGGCAGCTGGTCGCGGAACTCCGGATCGCGGAACAGCTCCTGCACGACCCGCTTGATCTCCTCGACCCGCATCTGCTCGACGCCCGCGGCGCCTTGTGCGGCCAGCGTCTGCTGAAGCGAAGCGATCTGCTCCTGCTGGGCCTTGACCATCGACTCGAGCTGATTCATCCGGTCAGCAGTGCTGTCCGCCTGCCCCAGCGCAGCCGACGCGCCCGTCAGACACAACGCCGCCGCCAGACCCGATACCGCGAGCCTACGCACTCTGTGTGACACTCCTGCTCTCCTTTCCTGGTTTTGCCGGTCCAGCAAACCATCGTCAACCAAGGCAAACGGTACGCCCCGCCGGCGGTTGCCGTTCGGAGGCGTCAGTCTTCCCCCGGAAAGTTCAGATGCCTGCGACAATCGCACGCACCGATTGCACTTATAGGTACAGAAAAATAGACGACTTCAGATTAATACACGTCGCGCCAACGTGTTTGAAGCATATAAGGCCCATCGCGTAACGTCAACTTACCGTAATGTTAATTGTGCGTTAGTGCCTTCGTAACTCTCGCCGCCCGACCCGGGCACGCTCGCGCCATCTATCGGCCACAACGGACGGTTCGATTGATATGACCTGCAGCAGCGGCCGCCCCGGCCACGACGGCGATCACTCGCCGCCGGTCTGACCTTTCGACGTGAAGCCGTACTTGTTCAACTTGTCCCGCAGCGTGGTCCGCGGCACCCCCAGAAGGACCGCCGCCATCGCCTGGTTCTGGTTCGTCCGCGCCAGCGCCGCGGCGATCAGGTCCCGCTCGACCCCCTCGACCGTACTGATCAGATCGACGGGCAGCCTCGCGCCCGCATCCGCCGTCGCGACCGGCCGACCCACCGCCTGAAGGATCGGCAAGTGCCGCAGTTCCAGTATCTTGCCATCAGCTAACCGCGCCGCCCGTTCCAGGACCAGCCGCAGCTGCCGGATGTTGCCCGGCCAGTCGTACTCCCGCAGCGCCCGCAGCGCCGCAGCGGTTACACGCGGGGCCTCGCCGGCCGCCAGCCGTCCGAGGATCTGCTCGACCAGAAGCGGAATGTCCCTGCGCCTCGCCGCCAGCGGCACGGCTGGCAGCACCACCTCCAGGCACGCCGCCAGGCGCCGGTCCAGCCGACCCGCCTGTGCCAGGTCCCCGGGCGCATCCGGCAGGGTAACCATGATGCGAGGGCTCTTATCGGACCCCGTCGACAGCAACCGCACCAGCAGCTCCTGCTCACCGGCGGCCAGGGCCTGCGGGTCGGCCACCACCACCGTCCCGCCCGCGCCCGAGGCGGACGCCCCCTGCAGCCGCCCGCGAACCTGTTCGGCCGGCAGGTGCCCCGCCTCCACGATCAGGCATTCGCCTCCCCGTCCGGACATCTCATGGATCTGCCCGGCCAGAAACCGGCGTCCGCTGCCCGCCGGACCGTAGATCGCAATGGGCACGCTGGTGTCCGCCAGGTCCGCGGCCTTTCGCAACGAAGCCGCCACCGCCGGTTCGACCGACGCGCACGCCCCCAGCCGCACGGGCCCTGGGTTATCCGACGGCACGGGCATCCATGGCGCCAGGCGGGCATGCAGGCTGCCGACCTCCGTTGACTTTGCCAGGAAGTCCACTGCCCCCGCCCGCATCGCCTCGACCGCCTGATCGACCATCGCATTGGCCGCCATGGCCACAATCGGCAGGCCGGGCTGCAGCGCGCGGCTCCGCTCGATCACGTCCGCCCCGTGCATATCCTCTAATTGCAGATCCACGACCGCCGCATCGAAAGCCCGCCGGGCGAGCAGGGCCAGCGCCTCCTGGCCGGTCCGCACCGTCTGGACTTCCCAACCCATCCGCTCCAGTTCGGCCCGATGGGTCGCCCGACTGGCCGCGTCGGGGTCGGCGATCAGTACGCTGATGATCGGCGGGAGGTTTGCTGCGTCCATTCGGATTCCTCGCTTCCCAAGTGTCTCTTGTCGAGGCCCCATCTTATCAGACCCGGCCGCAAAAAGGCACCCGACCCGCCTGATCCGCCTTTGAGGCAGGGCTTGCCGTCCCGGAATGTCTCGATTTCGCGAGTTTCGCTTATCGGGCCCAGGCCCCGGCGGTGGTCGACGCGGCCTCAGACAGCTATGATTTTGTGTAACCGTCGGGCGGTTAAGGGGCGTGCCGCAGCGGGTTGCGCCTCGCATTTGTTGACGTGAAACTTAAGAGGCCCTCGGGGCTGGCCGATACACACGCGCCACCGCCAAAGGGCCGGGAAGGTTCCCGCCATGGTGATGGACAGCAAGGGAGGCGAGGCCATGTTACGACAAAGGGCTGCACCCCTGCCGAACGTCCTGCTCGACGTCGACACCCAGTACGATCTGTTCACGCAGGACGGGCACCGCCCTGTCCGCAATCTGGACATCCTAGAGAATATACAGCATGTATTCCGCTGGGCGCGGCATTGCCGGCTGACGGTCATCTCCAGCGTTGATTTCCACCGACCGACCGACCCTCCGCGAGATGTGCCCCAGCACTGCCTGGCCGGCACACAGGGCGTCCGCAAGCTCGGATTCACGCTGCTGCCCCGCCGGACGCTGATCCAGACGGACGACACGATCAACCTGCCTCACGACGTGCTGTTGCGGTACCGGCAGGTCCTGTTCCTCAAGCGCGGCGACGACCTGACCCGTAATCCCAAGGCCGACCGCCTGCTCAGCGAGATCCGCGTGGCCAGTTTCATCGCCATCGGCGCCGGCCTGGAGGAATCGATTCGCACCGTCGCGCTGGCCCTGCTCGCCCGCCGCCAGAGCGTCTGGCTGGTCACTGACGCCTGCGGCTACTGGGACGCCCAGGCCGCCGACCTGGCCGCCAAGCAGCTCGCCGCCAAGGGCGCCCGCCTGATCACCACCGACGAACTGGTCCATATCAAGCCGGACCTGTCTCGCCTGCGCCGCTCGATCCTGCTGCGAAAGAAGCTCCGCGTCGACTCCGACCGCCCGACCCTCGGCTCGCCCAACTGCTGAGGCCGCTATGCGGGTTCGGTCCTGCGTCCCCGCTACGGCAAAGCCGTCGTCTGACGAAGCCGGACATGTCACGGCGTAGTCGCTGTTTGACGAAGCCGCAAGCAGGGCCGTGCCGTTGCCTTCCCGGCGCTGCCCGGTTGTCATCCTGAACGAAGTGAAGGATCTCTGCCAAGCGGGGCATAGGGCCCCTCACACCCCCCGTTGCAGTCTGCCGGCAAAGCCTCTATCCTGCGAAATCGCCTGAGGATAGGAGCGCTTGCATGGCGGAGACCACCCGGCTCGGCACAGTCACACGCAGTACCAGCAGCGTCCTGCTGCGGCCGGACACCCTCCGTGTCGATTTCATGGCCGGCCTGTCCGTGGCCCTGATGGCCATCCCCCAGTCCATGGCCTATGCCTTGATCGCCGGGCTGCCGGTGACCGTCGGCCTGTACGCCTCGATCCTGCCGCCGATCGTCGCGGCGTTTTTCGGGTCGAGTCGCTACCTGGTCACCGGGCCGACCAATGCGACCTCGATGCTGATCTTCTCGCTGATCGCCCCGCTGTTCGCCCTGGGCATGAGCGTCGAGCAGGTCCTGCCGTACGTGTTCCTGTTGTCGGTCATCGCCGGCGGCATCCTGATTGCGGCCGGACTGCTCAAACTGGGTGAGATCATCCGCTACGTCGCGCAATCGGCCATGACCGGTTTTCTGGCCGGGGCGGGCATACTGATCATCCTGGGACAGGTTCACCACTCGCTGGGCATCTACGAGGCGCCGCGACTGGATGAGGCGATTCCGTCGCTGACGGGCGTGATCGAATGGCTGCCGGCGACGGTGCGGCACCTGCTGACGACGCTGACGGCGATCGGCCAGGCCAACTGGCGGGCGGTCCTGGTGTTCGTCGCCTCGTTCGGCATGATGTGGGGCATTCTGCGATACAACCGCAAGTTGCCGGCGGTGTTGATGACCTTGGCGGTGATCACCCTGGTGGCGGTCGTGCTGGGCTGGACGGACGGCGGCGTGGCCATCATCCGGGACACCGGGGAGATTCCCGTGCGGCTGCCGCCGTGGACGGGTGACGAGGTGTGGGCCCTGGTGCTGCAACCGCAGGAGTGGGGGACACTCTTTTCCGGCGGGGCGGCGCTGGCGCTGCTGGGGATGATCGAGGCCGTGACCATCTCCAAGGGGCTGGCGGCCCGGACCGGCGACCGGCTCAACGTCAACCGCGAGCTGGTCGGTCAGGGCCTCAGCAAGGTCGCCGCCGGGATCTCCGGGGGCATGGTCCCCAGCGGCTCGCAGACCCGCTCGGCTCTGAACATGCTCAGCGGCGCCCAGACCCGCTTCGGACAGATCGCCAGCGGCCTGGCGACGCTGGTGATCGTGCTGCTTCTGGCCAGGCCCGCCGCGTTCATCCCGATTCCCGCGCTGGCGGCGGTGGTCATCTATTCGGCGCTCGGGCTGATCGACACGAAACAGATCCGCCGGGTGTTTACCGGCACGCCGGGCGATGCCGCGGTGCTGGTGGCGACGCTGCTGGCGGCGACGCTGCTGCGGCTGGACCGGGCGATCTACGTGGGCGCCGCTCTGTCGGTGATCATCGCCCTGCGCCGCACGAGCCGGCTGGTCGTCAGCGAGATGATCCTGGGCTCCGAAGGCCAGTGGCGCGAGCGCGAACCCGACGAGCGGACCGGCACCAGTGCGATCGTTCTGCTCCAGATCGAAGGGGCGCTCTACTTCGGGGCCGCCGAGGAACTGATCGCCTACCTCCGCCAGGTCGCCGCCAACGGACCCAAGGTGATCATCCTGCGGCTCAAGCGGGCCCACCACCTCGACGCGACCGTCGCTGAGAACCTCAGGACGCTCGCCCGCGACTGGCAGGACCGCGAGATCCAGCTGATCCTGTGCGGGCTCCGCGCGGACACGGCCGGCCTGGTCGAGCGAATGGGCCTGATCGAGGCGATCGGCAAGGACAACCTGTTCCTGACCGACCGGGATATTTTCGGGTCGGTCCACCGGGCCGTCGAGCGCGGCCGACAGCTCGCCGGCGACGTCGGCGGCCGCCCGATGCTCCGCAGGGAGCCGGCGCCCACCTTCCGCGACTGGTCGATCTGAGGGG
>JAWLBS010000139.1:7495-12505 GCA_041687575.1 Phycisphaerae bacterium
CCCCCCGACGACGATCGGGCGAAAAAGGCCGTGATTCCCGCCGCCCGCGCCGGTATAATACCTCTCTTTCGTCGCATTTGACGAAGGCGCTCAGTACCGCGGGGGCATAGGTTTGGGCCCCGCACCATAGGGTCGTTGCAAGAGGTGAACACAACCGAATGTCCGTCGTTACCTGCATAGACGTTCAGAAGATCTACGCCCACCAGATCGTCCTGGAAGCCGTCAACCTCCAGGTCTTCCCCGGCGACCGCATCGGCATGGTCGGGGGCAACGGCTCGGGCAAGACCACGCTGCTGCACATCCTGGCCGGCCTGCGCGAGGCCGACGCCGGACAGGTCGCGCGGCGCAGCGGCCAGCGGATCGCCTACCTGCCGCAGGAGCCCCAGTTCGACAGCGACCAGCCGCTGATCGACGCGGTCGCCAGCGTCTTCAGCGACGTGGCCAAGCTCCAGAGCGAGATGGAGGAGGCCGCCCACAAGATCTCCGAGCTGCACGGCACGCCCGAGGAGCAGAAGTGGATCGACCGCTACGAGGACCTGCGGCTGGCCTTCGAGGCCTCCGACGGCTACCGGTGCGAATCGCGCCTCGGCGAGACGCTGGCGGGCGTGGGCTTCAAGACCAGCCAGTACCACCAGCCGGTCCACACGCTGTCCGGCGGGCAGAAGGCGCGGGCGGCGCTGGCGAAGGTCCTGCTCGAACAGCCCGACCTGCTGCTGCTGGATGAGCCGACCAACCACCTCGACCTGCAGGGGGTCGCCTGGCTGGAGGAGTACCTCAAGACCTTCGGCGGCACGGTGATCCTGGTCAGCCACGACCGCTACTTCCTCGACCGGGTGGTCAACAAGATCATCGAGCTGGACCGCGGCCACGTCCGCCAGTTCCCCGGCAACTACTCGACCTACGCCGTCGCCCGCGAGCAGCAGCGCCAGGCCGAGATCGAAACCTACGACCGGCAGCAGGAGTTCATCCGCAAGCAGAAGGAGTATGCCGAGCGGGTCAAGTCCGACAAGAAGCGGTCCCGCCAGGCAGCCGGGCGACTCAAGGCGGTCGAAAAGCTCCAGCAGTCCGACGAGTTCCTCGCCGAGCGGCCCGACACCCAGACGGTGGTCAAGTTCAACCTGACGAAGAAGGCCTCCGGCGGCGACATGGCGGTCCGCTACACCGATATCGCAAAGAGCTATGACGGCAAGGCGATCCTGAAGGACGTGACGATGGACGTCAACGTCGGCGACCGGCTGGGGGTCATCGGCCCCAACGGCGTCGGCAAGACGACGCTGCTGAAGATCACTGTCGGGCTGGTGGAGCAGGACGCCGGCCAGGTCAAGGTCTATAAGTCCTCGAGCATGGCCTACTACGACCAGCAGCAGTCCGACCTGGACGACAGCAACCAGATCATCCAGGAGATGTGGGCGCACAAACCGATGGCCAGCCAGGGCGAGGTCCGCAATTACCTCGCGCCGTTCGGCTTCCGCGGCGACGACGTGTTCAAGCCGGTGCGGGGCCTGTCGGGCGGGGAGCGCAGCCGATTGCTGCTGGCCAAGCGGATCTGGGCCGAACCGGAGCTGCTCGTGCTCGACGAGCCGACCAACCACCTGGACATCACCGCCCGCGAGGCGCTGGAGGCGGCATTGGGGGCCTACGGCGGGACGATCGTGCTGGTCACGCACGACCGGTACCTGCTGGACAAGGTCGCCACCAAGATCCTGGCGCTCGAACACGACGGCAGGCACGTCCACCACTACGGCAACTACACCAGCTACGTCGACAGGGTCCACTCCAAACCGACGGGCATGACCTTCGGCCAGGTGCACACGCACGCCGGCAAGCAGCGGTCGTCCCAGAAGAGCAAGGGCGGTTCGCAGCAGAAGGGTAAATCCGGCGGCAACAAGTCCGGCGGAAACAACACGAAAAAGGGCGGCGGTGCGACCGCGGGCCCTGCCGGTTCGAAGATCCCGTACGAGCTGACAAAGCTGACGCCTGAAGACATCGAAAAGCGGATTCAGAAGCGCGAGGCGCAGTTGGCGGACCTGCAGCAGCGGTTCGGCAACTCCAGCGTGGCGAGCAACCCCGGCAAGCTCAGGCAGCTGCAGATCGAGTGCAGCCACATCGAGCGCGAGCTGCAGACGCTTTATGCGGTCTGGGAGCAAAAGCTGAATTAGCCCGCAGCCCGGGGCGCTGTCCCCATCTGTCAGCCCGGCCTCAGGGTCGAGGACAGGGCAAGCAGCGCGGCCATGGCGCCCGGCCCACTATCCCGTCGCGGCGGCGTGGAGCTTGGGACGCAGGAACAGACCGGTGTAGCTGCTCGGGTTTTCCGCGATCTGCTCGGGGGTGCCCTCGGCGACGATCCGGCCGCCGGCGTCGCCGCCTTCGGGACCCAGGTCCAGGATCCAGTCCACCGTCTTGATCACGTCGAGGTTGTGCTCGATGACGATCACGGTGTTGCCCATGTCGGCCAGGCGGTTGAGCACCGACAGCAGGTTCTGGATGTCGGCGAAGTGCAGGCCGGTCGTCGGCTCATCCAGGATGTAGACCGTGTGGCCGGTCGCCGTCTTGCCGAGCTCGGCGGCGAGCTTGACCCGCTGCGCCTCGCCGCCCGAGAGCGTGGTCGAGGGCTGACCGAGCGTCATGTAGCCCAGCCCCACGTCCATCAGCGCCCGCAGCAGCTGCTTGATCTTGGCGAAGCTGCCGAAGAACTGGTACGCCTCCTCGATCCGCATGTCCAGCACGTCGCCGATACTCTTGCCCTTGTAGCGGACCTCGAGCGTTTCACGATTGTAGCGACGCCCGTGGCACTGCTCGCAGTCGACGAACACGTCCGGCAAAAAGTGCATCTCGATCCGCTTGACGCCCTGGCCCTGGCACGCCTCGCACCGGCCGCCCTTGACGTTGAAGCTGAACCGCCCGGCCGAGTAGCCGCGGATCTTCGCCTCGCGAGTGCGGGCGTAGAGCTGGCGGATCAGGTCGAACACGCCGGTGTAGGTGGCCGGGTTCGAGCGCGGGGTGCGGCCGATCGGCGACTGGTCGATCTCGATGACCTTGTCGATCTGGTCGATGCCGGTCATCCCGTCGTGGGCGCCGGGTTTTTCCTTGCTGCCGTAGAGACGGCGCTTCAGCGCGGCCAGCAGGGTCTGGCTGACCAGCGTGCTCTTGCCGCTGCCGGATACGCCGGTCACGCACACGAACGCGCCGAGCGGGAACCGCGCGTCGACGCTTTTGAGATTGTGCTCGCGGCAGCCGGTCAGGGCGATCGCATTTGCCGGGTCGACCTGCCGGCGGCGCGTGGGCAGCGGGATCGCGCAGGTGCCGTTCAGGTA
This sequence comes from Phycisphaerae bacterium, assembly GCA_041687575.1. Classification (GTDB taxonomy): domain Bacteria; phylum Planctomycetota; class Phycisphaerae; order UBA1845; family JANYLN01; genus JANYLN01. Next base: position 10,810 of record JAWLBS010000139.1, read on the forward strand.
TTTTGCAGTGATCGATCGGGTGTTGCGCAGCAGCTGCTCGAGCGTGCCGTGCGCGACGATCTCGCCGCCGTGGGCGCCGGGGCCCGGGCCGACATCGATGACATAGTCGGCGGCGCGGATGGCCTCTTCGTCGTGCTCGACGACGATGACCGTGTTGCCCATGTCCGCGAGGCGCCGCAGCGTGCCGATCAGCCGCTCGTTGTCGCGCGAGTGCAGGCCGATCGTCGGCTCATCCAGGACGTAGCATACCCCGACCAGCCCGCTGCCGACCTGGGTCGCCAGGCGGATCCGCTGCGCCTCGCCGCCCGAGAGCGTCGCGCTGGCGCGGTCGAGCGTGAGGTAGCCCAGCCCGACGTCGACCAGGAAGCGCAGCCGCTGCTTGATCTCCTTTAAGATCTGCTCGGCGATCAGTTCGGCCTCGCCGCCGAAGGTGAGGTCCTCGAAGTAGCGCAGCGACTCGCCTATCGTCATCTGCACGACGTCATAAATGTTTTTGTAAGCGATGCGGACGCTGAGCGCCTCGGGCTGCAGTCGCGAACCCTTGCACTTGCGGCAGCGCTGCTCGGAGAGGTAGCCGTGCAGGCGGGCCTTGACGTACTCGCTGTCGGTGTTCTCCCAGCGGCGCTGCAGGTTGGGGATCACCCCCTCGAACTCGGCGCCGTACTTTTGCTTGTCGGCCGCGGTCGTGCCGTACATCATGATGCGGCGGCCCTCTTCGGGCAGGTCCCGGAAGGGCACGTCGGCCGAGACGCCGAACTGCTGGCAGAACTCCTTGAGCAGCTTGTTATAGAAAATATTCATCCGCTTGCCGCCGCGCCGCCAGGCGTCGATCGCGCCGCCATCGAGCGACAGGGCCGGGTCCTGCACGAGCAGCTCCGGGTCGAACTCCAGGATGATGCCCAGGCCGTCGCAGGTCGGACATGCGCCGTAGGGCGAGTTGAAGCTGAAGATCCGCGGCTCGAGCTCGGCCAGGCTCACGCCGCAGTCCGGGCAGGCGTACTTCTCGCTGAAGATCTCGTCGGTCCAGCCGGCGTCCCCGGGCATCTGGTGCGTGACGGTGACCAGCCCGTCGCTGAGGCGCAAGGCGGTCTCCAGGCTGTCGGCCAGGCGCGGGCGGATGGCCGGGCGGACCAGCAGCCGGTCGACGACCGCCTCGATCGTATGTTTGGTCCGCTTGTCGAGCTCGGGCGGGTTGTTGATGTCGTAGATGTCGCCGTCGATGCGGACGCGGACGAAGCCTTCGCGCTTGACCCGCTGGAGGACCTCTTTGTGCTCGCCCTTCTTGCCGCGGACGAGCGGCCCGAGGACCATGAATTTCGTCTCGGCCGGCCAGGCGAGGATCGTGTCGACCATCTGCTCGACGGTCTGCTGGGTGATCCGCTTGCCGCACTTGTGGCAGAACGGCACGCCGACCCGGGCGAACAACAGGCGGAGATAGTCGTAGATCTCGGTGGTCGTCGCGACGGTCGAGCGGGGGTTGGCCAGGCCGCTGCGCTGCTCGATGGCCAGCGTCGGCGGCAACCCCTCGATGTGCTCGACATGGGGCTTGGCAATCTGCTCGAGGAACTGCCGGGCGTAGGCAGAAAGGCTCTCGACATACTTGCGCTGGCCCTCGGCATAGATCGTGTCGAAGGCGAGGCTGCTCTTGCCGGAGCCGGATAGTCCGGTAATCACGACCAGCCGCTCGCGGGGCAGG
>JAWLBS010000140.1:0-12497 GCA_041687575.1 Phycisphaerae bacterium
GTCCATCCATTCCAGCATCCGCCGCCGCATCCGCGCCAGCGTATCCGCCGCCCCCGGCCGCGAGGCGATGTTCTCGCGTTCGAACGGATCTTTGTCAAGGTGGGAGTGGACCCACTGCCCCGTCAGCAGGCTTGTGCGCGTCGGGCCGCAGATGGGGCTCGGGCAGTATGCGTGACGGAAGCTGGCGCCCTCCGAAGCCAGCCGATCGAGGTTCGGCGTGCGGATACCCGTCCGGCCATTGACCCCGATGCAGTCCCAGCGATGCTGGTCGGACTGGATAAGAACGATATTCGGGCGCTTCATGTCTTCTCCTGGAACCGGTCGGCAGATCATCTGCTGTGCAGTCGGACGCGACGCTCGCCGCCGGTGCAGGTCGCCACCAGTCGTCCGTGCGTTCGCGTTGTCGCCTTCATCGACCTGGGCATCCGCGCCGCCAGGCCGTCCGTTTCCACGTCCACGACCACCGAACAGTCCCTGGGCGTGCGGAACCACAATTCCGAACCATCGAACTTCAGCGCCACCGGCCCGCGAACCGTATCGACGGTGACGTCGAGTCTGTCCAGGCCGGCCGGACGCGGCGCGATCAGGATCCGTCCGAAGCCGTCCTCCAGCGGCCGGATCCCCGCGACGTACTGCACGAACGGGTACAGGAACCCGGCGGCCCAGGCATGGTTCGCCGTCCCCTTTGCCGGGAAATGCTCCCAAAGCGTCGTGGACTCGGTCGCCAGCATCGGAGCGAACCGCGTCCTCAGCCGCTGCAGCAGGGCATCCTGCCTTCCCAGTTGTCCCAGCGCCAGACCGGCGTAGAACTCCATGAACAGCTGTGCCTCCCAGCGGTCGGGATCGGCGAGGCGGCTTCCCACGACGCTCTCCCGCTTCCTGGGAACCAGTCCCGCCAGGTACGCCATGATCAACGTTCGTTCGTCCGTGGTCTCTATCTTCTGGCCGGGCACATCGGTGGCGCGGTAGACCTGCCGACGTTCGTCCCAGTAGATGGTCTCGAACGCCTTGCCGATGCGCTCGTACTGCCGACGCCACTTCGGCACGTCGCGGGCCTCGCCGGCGGCTTTTGCCGCTTCGATCATTGCCAGGATCGCTCGCGCCAGCGCGGCATTCAGCAGCGCGTTTCGCCCGCGGGCCTCCTTCGCCCCGGCATCCAGCCAGAACCATGTGCGCACGTCCGGGTCCCATCGGTCGAGGTTGAGCAGCCCGTCGCGGTCCATGCACCGCTCGAGGTGTTCGAAGTAGCGCAGCCAGTGCGGATAGACGCGGCGCAGGAGCTGCGTGTCACCCGTCATCGACTTGTAGTCGAGCAGCCCTGCAAACAGGTACAGCTGTTGGCCGGGCAGTTCCGTGCGGAACATCCCGGGCACGGGCATGCACAGCACGCCGTTGGCCCATTGCCAGTCCATCCACACCTCGTAGCACTTGCGCGCCAGGACGTTGTAAGCCGAATCGACATAGGCGGCCGGCGCCATTTCGGTGGCGAAGTCGCCCCACATCGCCCGCTCGCGGTCCGGGCAGTCCATCCAGTTGTCGCGGGCACAGACCCGCAGGGTGTGCATCGCGCGGACGCACAGGTCGTCCACCGCGGCGTCTCCCGTGTCAAACCGCGCCACGTGATCGGCCGGATAGCCCGTCATGCGGTATCGCATCGTCCGGATCTTCAGCGGCCGACGCGTCCGGTTGCGCACCGTCACCTCGATCTGCTGCGCGTTCATCCAGTGAAGAAATTCGAACGCCTGCACGCCGTCGCGGCAGATGTACACGTCGGGCGGAAACGTGTCCTTCGAGCCGCCCAGGTGAATGGGTTTGAACTCCAGCCTCGCCCCGGCTGCCGCATCCACGGTAAAGCGCGGGTGGTAGTGGACGTTGGCGTGGAGCCGGACGAGAAACCGCACCGTGCGGCCGGCGGCGACCGTCTTGGGGATCGCTTCGGGGTTGCGGAAGGCGAATACCCCGAAATCCCTCATCATGGGCATGGGCCGGGGCTGCAGTTCGCCCCACGGGAATATGCCCGCCGGCCCCATCGGCGACATGTGGCCGGCCGGGATCTCCCTCGGCGAGAGCCGCGCGTCGTAGATCGTCGATCGCTCGCTCAGCCGGTAGTTTTCCGGCACGCCGGAAGGATCCGGCGGCATGGGCGGATGAGGATGGTAACGCGCGTCGCGGAACCATTTCCACGTCATGTCGGTCACGATCGACAGGCGAGGTCTGTCGAGCCTGTCATAGGCTGAGAAGATCAGCCCCGCGATGCCGCTGTCGTTGTGCGAGAAGCTGGTGCGCCCCCAGTACCAGACGAGGATTTCGATCCTGTTGCGACCCCTCCGCAGAAAGGGGGCCAGGTCGAACGTGTCGAAGTACGTGTCGTGAGGCGTCGGGCCGCGGCGAAGGCCGCCGTCGAAGACGACCAGGCGGCGGTTCACCCAGAGCCAGTACTTCGAGTCGCAGGCGACGTGTGCGGTGAAGGCCTTTGGGACGCACGGCACGTCGAACGTCTCGACGAACCACAGACGGTCGTCCTGGACGCACTTGTTCATGTCCCACATCCACTGCGCGTGTTGCCAGCGATGAGTCACGGTTATTCGCTCCGTGCAGGATTTTGGTCAGAAGCACACCCGTATGTCTCTGCCGCCGTACCGTTGCGTCATTCCTGGCTCGCCGGCAGTGCCGCGCCGCGCAGCATCGAACCAGTAAAGTACGTGCCCCGTTTCCCACATGCAAGCGCCTTGTCGAGTTGGGTCCCGCCACAAGCGTCACGCAAGAAGACAATCGCCGATCTTCCGTCAATGGCCTTCTGCAGACGGATCAAAGAGCTGCGGCTGCGGGCGGCGGATCTGTCTTCGATGGCGGCCTACAATCTCATGGGCACCTTTACAGAAACCAAGGAGGATTCACCATGCTTACCAGAGGCACAATCATTGTATCCGCAGTGACCGTTTTGTTGACGCTTATCGGGCCGGCGTCGGCCCAGCCTGCCACCCAGCCGGCAGGCGGCATGATGCAAGGCCAAGGCGGCATGATGCAAGGCCAGGGCGGCATGATGCAAGGTCAGGGCGGCATGATGCAAGGTCAGGGCGGCATGATGCAGGACGGCCAGGGCATGCACATGCAGCAGATGATGGACAAGCAGAAGCAGATGCTGCAGGACCTGGAGCAGACCCTCCAGACCGTCGAGCAGGCCCTGCAGTCCGGCGAGCAGGACCAGATGCGCACCGCCCTGCAGGACGCGCAGCAACAGCTCCGCCAGGTCCACGAGCAGATGAGCCAGCGCATGCAGATGATGGAGCGGATGCACGAGAGGATGCAGCAGCGCGGTATGGGCGGCCAGAAGGAGTACACCTGTCCGATGCACCCGGAAGTCCAGTCCGACAAGCCGGGCACCTGCCCCAAGTGCAAGATGAAGCTTGAGGCGGTCCAGCCGCAGCAGGAGATGGAGCAGCAGGACCACCAGCAGCACCACGGCGGGATGATGGAGCAGTAAGTCCGTGCCTGCAACCACGCTATGGGAAAGGAAAGAACCATGGCCAGCGGACGAGACACCGGTCACAAATCCGGCGGCGGAAAGATGTATGCGCGCTACGCCGGGATGATCGCCACGGCGAGCGTGTTGATGTACGTGTTCACGTACCTGAACACGTTCAGATGGGATCACCTGTCTTTCAGTGAAACGCGCGTCTACATGACGCTGACGATGACCGCGATGATGGCCGTGGTCATGCTCTCGTTCATGCTGCCGATGCTCTCGCACCGTCGATGGAACCTGGCGATCTATGCCGGCAGTGTCGTGCTCTTTTTGGGGGCGCTCTGGCTGGTCCGCAGCCAGACAACGGTGCAGGACGTGTCGTACATGAAGGCGATGATCCCGCACCACTCCATCGCCATCCTGACCAGCGAGCGTGCCGAGATCAGCGACCCCCGCGTCCGCGAACTGGCCGACGAGATCATCAAGAGCCAGCGCCGGGAAATCTCCATGATGAAGGTGCTGATCAACGACATCGAGGCCCGCGGCAAGCAGGCGACAACGCAGCGGGATGTCACCACGCTGCGCCTCGGGCCGGAGGTCCCGCCGCCCGACGCCTCGGCCGCCGAAGTGTCGGAAGGATTCAGGGCCGAGGTTCTCATGACCGGCCTGACGTATCCGACGAGCATCGAATTCGATGATGCCGGCGCCACGTACGTGGCGGAAGCTGGCTACTCCTACGGCGACAGCACCGAAGTGCCACGCATTCTGCGTGTGGCACCGGAGGGCAAGGTGGAAGGCCCTGTACATCGCGGATTTCGGCGCGATGGCCGTAGAAGATGAGGCCTTACCGGTTCCGCAGACAGGGGTGATCTGGCGCGTGGTACCCCAGGACGCACAGCCCTCGGGTCCCCCGACGGGACTGTCGCCACCGGAGTGACCGGAACCGGTCGGATGCGCCCTCCAGGACTCCATCGGCATGCGTTTTACCGGTAGATCATTGCGCCTGTCGCTGGGTCTGCCGCTGCAGGCAGGCTCCCTTGCCAGGGTAGATCTCGTAGAGGCAGCGGTACCGGGCCGGCGTCAGGTTCGGCATGACCACGTTGGCGCCGCGGCTCAGGCCAAGGTCCACCGCGCTGTCATGGCGAAGCGTCGCCAGGGCCGTCGTGCTGGGGATGTTCGCGTCGGGACGCGCCAGACGAGTCAGGGCCAGCACCTTGCATGCCATCAGCTCGGTGTTGGGGACCTGCCGGCCGTCAGGGGCGGGCGGGCAGCTCGCCAGGGGCGTGGCAGGGTGGGCGATGTACGGGCCCACGCCGATCATGTCCAGCTGCAGCTCACGGAACACTTCGATGTCCGCGACCAGGCTTTCGAAGGTCTGGCCGGGGATGCCGACCATCACGCCGCTGCCGACTTCGTAGCCCAGGCGCTTCAGCGTGCGCAGGATCGCAAAGCGGTCGCTGGGGCGGCCCGGCAGCGACGGGTGAATCTGTTCGTACAGGTCCGGGTCCGACGTCTCGAAACGCAGCAGGTACCGGTCGGCGCCGGCCTGCTTCCACGCCGCCAGGTCCTCGTCGGGCCGCTCGCCGAGGCTCAGCGTGACCACCACGCCCGTCTCCCGCTTGATCCGCCGGATGAGCTCAGCGACCCATTCGGTGGTCAGGCCGTAATCCTCGCCCGCCTGTAGCACCACCGTCCCGTACTCGACCGCCTTGCGGGCGCAATCGAGGATCTCATCCTGCGTCATGCGGTAACGGACCAGGTCCGCGCGATGCGCGCTGACCCCGCAGTAGGCGCACCGGCGGACGCAGTGGTTGGAGACCTCCACCAGGCCGCGAAGGTGCACCTTGTCCCCGACGTACTGGCGGCGTGTCGCGTCAGCCAGGCGGAACAGGTCCTCCAGACGCTCTTCGTTCGTCGCACGCAGCCAGCAGAGAATGTCCTGTCCGTTCAACCAGGTCATGCGCTACACCGTCTGCAACCGTCCGGTTGCTCCCTTTTCTCGCCACACCGCCAGCGCCGCGGGAAACGGCTCGAGCGCCCGCTCGAAGATCCCCAGGCTGTAGGCGATCACCAGGCCGTAGTTGGTGATCGGCACCCCCTGCCGGCGGCAGTGCAGGATCCGGCTGAGCACCTCGCGGCGGTTCCACATGCAGGCGCCGCAGTGTATCACAAGTTTGTAGTCCGCCAGATCGTCCGGGAAGTCATGCCCCTGCACGTGGTCGAACTGCAGGTCCCCGCCGACATACTGCCGCAGCCAGCGCGGGATCTTCACCCGGCCGATGTCCTCGCCGATCGGGTGGTGCGAGCACGCCTCGGCCACCAGGACGCGGTCGCCGGGCCGCAGCGTCTCCACCGCCATCGCCCCTTCGACCTGTGCCAGCAGGTCGCCCTTGAACCGCGAAAACAGGATGCTGAAACCCGTCAGCGGGATCTCACGAGGCGTATCGGCCGCCACCTTCAAAAACGCCTGCGAGTCGGTAACGACCAGCTTCGGTGGCACGGCCAGCCGCTCCAGCGCCGTGCGCAGCTCCTGCTCCTTGACCACCATGCTGAACGCGTCGCTGTCGAGCAGGTCGCGGATCGCCTGCACCTGCGGCAGGATCAGCCGCCCCTTGGGCGCCTCCTTGTCGATCGGCACGACCAGCACCGCCATCTCGCCGGGACCGACAAGATCGCCCACGATCGAGGGGCTGTCTACAAACTCAGCCGGTGCATGATCCAGAAGCGCCTGCCGCAAATCGAGCACGCCCGCCCCGTCCGGCGCGGCCGTCTCGATCCAGGGGATGTTGCGAACCGACAGGTGCCTCAGCACCTCCTCCGCCGGCCGGCCCGTGTCGATCTTGTTGAACGCGACGATCGTCGGCACCTTGCGGGCCTGCAGCTCCGCCAGGACCTGCTCCTCGAACGGGCCCCAGGTCTGCGGCTCGACCACCAGCACGCCCAGATCGGTGCGGTCGAACACCTGCCGCGTCTTGCGGATGCGCAGGTCCCCCAGCGCCCCGACGTCGTCCAGCCCGGCCGTGTCGATGAACACCACCGGCCCCAGCGGCAGCAGTTCCATCGGCTTTTCCACCGGGTCGGTGGTGGTCCCGGCGTACTCCGAGACGATCGAGACGTCCTGCCGCGTAATGGCGTTCAGCAGGCTCGACTTGCCCACGTTTCGCCGGCCGAACAACCCGATGTGCAGCCGCATGCCTTTCGGTGTCCCGTTCATCATCATCTCCTAGACGAGCACGTCCCGCTGGCCGCGACGGATCTGATCGAGCATTCGCCCCGCCACCGCCCGTTGCCGGTCCGTCATCTTTTGCATGTTCTGCTCGATCCGCCGCACGCCCGCCTCACGGGTCTCGGGCGAGGCGTAGTCCATCAGGTACTCCATGAACGTGGACATCGCGTTGGGTTCGCAGTGGTTCTTGATCTCGCCGGGTCTGGCCATATCCATGAAGTCCTGGCCGGTCCGACCCAGCCGGTAGCACGCCGTGCAGAACGAGGGCATGTACCCCAGTTCGGCCACGTCGCGGATGACCTCGTCGAGGCTGCGGTGATCGCCCAGGCTGAACTGGCTTTCGTCGGCCTTTTCGCTGCTGGCGTAGCCGCCGGGGTTGGTCCGGCTGCCCGCGGAGATCTGTGAGACGCCCAGGGCGAACGTCTCCTGCCGCATCCGGCGGTTCTCGCGGGTGCTCATGATGATCCCGGTGTAGGGCACCGCCAGCCGCAGGATCGCCACGATCTTGCGGAAGTCGTCGTCAGTCACGGCGTGGGGCGGCTGGCTCGCCAGTGCGCTACCGGTCGCCGGCTCCAGCCGCGGCACGCTGATCGTGTGCGGGCCGACGCCGAAGCGGGTCTCGAGGTGGCGGATGTGCTGCATCATCGCCAGGATCTCGTACCGCCAGTCCGCCAGCCCGAACAGCACGCCGATGCCGACGTCGTCGATGCCCGCCGCCATTGCCCGGTCCATCACGCCGACCCGCCAGTCGTAGTCCTTCTTGCGGCCCGCGACGTGCATCCTGGCGTAGGCGCCGCGATGGTAGGTCTCCTGGAACAGCTGGTACGTGCCGATCCCGGCCGCCTTGAGCCGCCGGAACTGCTCGACCGTCAGCGGCGCGACGTTAACGTTGATCCGCCGGATCTCGCCGCGACCCACCTTGACGCTGTAGACGCTTTCGATCGCCTTGGCGACATAGTCGAACCCCTCGGCCGGGTACGATTCGCCCGCGACCAGCAGCACCCGCTTGTGCCCCTGGCGGACGAGGATTTCGGTTTCGCGACGGATCTCCTCCTGGCTCAGTGCCCGGCGGACCACCGCCTCATTGCGGGCGCGAAACGCGCAGTAGAGGCACTCGTTCGAGCAGAGGTTCGAGATGTACAGCGGCGCGAACAGCACCAGCCGGCTGCCGTAGATCAGGTCCTTGACCTGCCGGGCGGTCTCGAACAACTCCGCCAGCAGGTCCGGGTCGGTGACGTTCATCAGCACGGCAACCTCGTCGGCCTCAAGCCCTTTGAGCGTGCGGGCCTTGGCGAGCACCGCGCGGACGCGGGGCGCGTCGCAAAAGCGGTTGGCCTCGAGCGTCCGCTCGATCTGCTGGTCGTCGATGAATGTCCCGGTCGATACCCGTTCGGCCACGTTCGTTGGTGTCATGGTTCTCAAATCTCCCGGCCGATCCAGCCATTTTGATTGCCTTCGGACCAGCCGGGGGACCCTCCCTGCAAGATTCGTGCCATTTTTCACGATCTTGTGCAGGGCGCTGGAAATGAGGCGCTAACCTGGGTTATGGGTCGTTTCGCGGGCGGGCAGGGGCGGTACCAAGGGGGCGGGGCGCCTCTGGCAACCATCCACCATCGCAGCCGGAGCCCTCGACCGTATAGTCTGGCTATACACTGTACGCCACCGCACATACTTGGAGTGCACTCCAAGTTGCCGGCGGGGGGGGCGATGTCTCATCTCTTGCCCCCGCCGCTGACGAAGCGCTGCAGGCGGTACAGGGCGGTGTCCTTTTCCACCGGGTCGAGGCGGGCCTTGCGGACCATCTCCTCCAGCAGGCCGATGTTGCGGTCGTAGGTCGCGCGGTCGACCGGGAACGGGTGGCCGTCCTTGCCGCCGTGGGCGTAGGAATACGTCGCCGGGTCGCGCCGGCTGACGGGTTTGCCGTAGATCAGGTCGGCCAGCAGCGAGAGGCTTCGCAGCGACGCGGCGCCAAGCCCCTGCGTGCCCAGCAGCTGCTCGAAGGTCTCGGGCGGGTGGTCCTCGATCGTCCGCAGGATCTTTTCCAGGTGCTTGCGGTTAATGTCGGCCGGCAGGACCGGGTGGCGGGCCGGCATGAACAGGTCGGGTTCGCTCGAACGGGGGATCTCTTTCAGCAGCCGGGCGGGCTCGATGCGGGTGAGCTGGACGGTCGCCTCGCGGGCCGGGCCGCTTTCGCTGGCGACGAAGTTCAGGAGCAGCTGCTTTTCGGCGGGGGCCTGGGCGGCGATGGCGGCGTGCGGCTCGCAGACGAAGTCGTCGACCTTTTCGCCCAGCCAGTGGTAGCGCCGCGCGTAGCGGGTCTGGTCGTTCATCCCCTGCTGGACGACGCACCAGTGCAGGTCCTTGTCAAACAGGAACGTGTGGTGGTACAGCTCGTAGCCGTCCTGCACGGCGGCCGAATCGACCTTGGCTGCCAAGCGGCTGGCGTAGACGAGGCGGGCGGCCTCGGCGGGCAGGCCGGCGGTCGCGGCGATGTTCTCGATCTGGACGGGAGTCTGCCGGCTGGTGCCGCCCTTGCCGCCGGCGACGTGGATGCCCATCTCCGGCCCGATCCGCAGGTAGGCCTGCCGCAACGCCCCGCAAGTGACGGTGGTCAGGCCGCTGGAGTGCCAGTCGAAGCCCAGCACGCACCCGAACGCCTGGAACCAGAGCGGGTCGCTCAGGCGGCGGATCAGCTCGGCCGGGCCGAACTCGATGACGACCATCTGGCTGACCGCGCCGGCCAGGCGGGTCATCCGTTGGAACAGCCACGGCGGCGCCTGGCCACCGTGCAGGGGCAGGTGTGCGGTGCTTCTTCGAGCCATCGGTCTTCCTTTGCGAGGCGTCCCGTTCACGTCGCCGGGCTATTGTAGCGACAGGGACGACGGTTTGCAGGGCGGGTGCGTGGCACCCGCCTTACTGGCCACTGCCGTTTCGCCTTTCAAGTAAGTCGCGAAGGGCTGCGGCGCTGAAGCATCTGCGTCCCATCATCTCCGTGACCGACTACCCTTAGTGCGGTCGCGAAGCGACACAGCGGGGCTTGTCACCTTGCCACCTTGCCACCCGGGCACCTTGTCACGTCCGCATGTTGTCACGTTGTCACGTTGTCACGTTGTCACGGATGCTGCCCCCTGCCGCACCGAGACCCGACACCCGAACCCCGACACCCGAACCCCGACACCCGAGTTCATTGTCTTTGGGGGCGAATGCCTTACAATCGGCGCCGAGCGGATGGGCGAGTGACCCTCGACAACCCCCTAACACGACAGGAGCACGCAAATGGCCACGTACACCGGTTACCGACTCGAAGCGCACAAGAAGGGCGAGGTCGTTGTCGCCCCCTGGGAGATGGGCGAGCCCGGCGAGGGGCAGGTCCTCGTCAAGCAGCTGGTCAGCATGGTCAGTCCGGGCACCGAACTCAGCCGGATCCACGACACGCATTCCAAGCCGGTCGGTTTCCCCTGCTCGTTCGGGTACCTCTCCAGCGGGCGGATCGAGAAACTCGGCCCGGGCGTGACCAACTGGAAGGTCGGCGACCGGGTGCTGGTCAGCATGGGGCACATGAGCTACCTGAACGTCCCCGCGGGCAAGGACTTCTGGCGGGTGCCGGACGGCCTGCCGCTGGAAAAGGCCATCTACGCCGGCCTGGCGAGCATCCCGCAGCGCGGGGTGATGGCGGGGCGTCTCAAGAAGGGCCAGACGGCGCTGGTGATCGGGCAGGGGCTGGTCGGTCTGTTCGCCGCGTGGTGGTGCAAGTATTTCGGGGCGAGCAAGGTGCTCGTGTTTGACATGGTCCCGGCGCGGCTGGAGCGGTCGAAGCAGTTCGGGATCGACGCAGCAGTCGACCCGGGCACGGATATGCTCGGGGCGGTCAAGGAGCACCTGGGCGACAATCTGGCGGACGTCGTTCTCGATGCGACCGGCACGCCCAACGTCATCGCCAATACCTTCGAGCTGGCGGCGACGGACGGGCACGTCGTGGTCCTCGGCGGGGTGCACAAGCCGGTCACGCTCGATCTGTATACGCACTTTCAGAAGCGGAACCTCACGCTGGTAGGCGCGGGTTCAGCCAGTCCCGCGGCCGGCACGGGCACCGAGCAGGAAAACCGCCAGCTCGCCCTGGACCTGATCGCCAAGGGCGAGATGCCGGTGGAAAAGGCGACCACGCATGTCGTGCCGGTCGAGAAGGCCCCGGAAATGTACCGGGCGTTCGTCGAAAAGCCGGCCGAGACGCTGGGCGTGATCTTCAAATGGCCGGAGTGAAGTCTTGCCAGGCCAGGCGGATGCGGGGCCAGCAGGGCGAATCGGCCCGGCGGTCCTGCGTCTTGACGGTAATCAGAAAGGGCGGTCGCTGCGGCGACCGCCCTCTCGCTTTGTGGGGTTCAGGGGGCGGAAAGGAACGCGGGCCTGCTCCTGTGGCGTTGGGGGCAGGGGGTGTGGCCGGCGGGGGCCTATAACCGCGCAAATGGTTGTTCCAGCCGCATTTAGTCTTGGAATCTTCACGTTCAGACGGCATAATGGTCCTATGGGAGTCGGGGGGACCCTCCGGCGAGTTCCCAGGAGTCATTCGTCGGGCGGTTGCCGCTGGACTCACGCTGAACCGTGGTCCTGGCCCGCCTGCGACACAGGGAAAGGAGCGCGCATGCTTGGTTTTGGTCGGCGGGCGTCAGCCCGCCATCTGCCCGTTGTTCTGACGAGTCTTCTGTTCGTCCTTGCGATCAGCCCGTTTGCAGCGGCCCAGCGGTCCCGGGTGACGCTGCAGCTGGACGCCAGCGTTGTCGATCGGGGCGATTCCATATCCGGCACGGTGTCGATCACGTCGACGGACTCGGGGCTGTACGACCTTACGGTGCAACTGCTGGACAGCGACGAGCGGATCATGGACGAGTACTTCACCCGCTTCGATTTCGACGGTGATGACACGCTGCCGTTCACCCTGGACTCGCAGTACGTGCAGACGATGAAAGCTCGTGTGCTGGCCTTTGGCGTATTCACCGGCTCGACCGGCCGCACGTCCGACACCAAGTACTTGAATATCGTCCCGCCCCCCATCGACTATGCCGATTACTGGTGCAACGTCTGGGGAGGCGGCACGAGCGGCCACGCCGACTACTTCAACGCCCTGGCCCTGGCCAATGTCAATCTCGGGCACGTCACGGGCTCATCCAACTACTATGGCGATACGTACAGTTTCCGGCCGCACCACGACTTCCTCGAGGGCAAGATGTGGTTCGAGATCGTCAACGTCTCGCCGAGCCCTGAGAGCCTCATCCAGAATTACAAGGACCACCTGTTCGCCGGGACATACGGTTCGGCCGCGGCGCGGCAGAACATGATCCGCCCGTCGAGCCTGAACGACCCGGCCAACCTGCAGTTGCTGGAAGACTACATCCGCCCGCGCATGCAGGCCTCTCGCATCTATGGGCCGCTGCAGTGGAACATCTCCGACGAGTACGGCATCTACCGCCGGTCGAGCCCGTCGGACTTCGACCTGGGGCCGGCGGCGATCAGCCAGTTCGTCGCGTGGTTGCAAGACCGCTACGGCAATATCGCCACGCTCAACAGCGTCTGGGGGACGAGCTTCGGGTCGTTTAACGATCTTCTGGATCCAATTCACGTCCCGGCTGGCGGCGCGGCGGCGCTGATTCTCACCCAGGAGATCCGCGACCGCGAGCTGCCCCTGGCCGGCGATCCTGTCGGGGCGAAGAACTTCGCGCCCTGGGGCGATTTCCGGACCTTCATGGACGACACGTTTGCCGCGGCGATGAAGCTGTGCGTGGACGTCGGGCGCAGTGTCGATCCGAACAT
>JAWLBS010000141.1:0-12340 GCA_041687575.1 Phycisphaerae bacterium
AGCCGTGCCGGCCGGTTCCTCGACCGCCGCGACTACTGCAAGCTGCACATCATCGAGCACTACGTCCAGGTGCTGATGGGCGAACCGTTCGAGACGATCGCCATCGGCAAGGTCGGCGACGACGCGACCGGCCACCAGATGCTCGCCGAGATGCGCGAGGCGGGTCTGGACGTCTCCCGCGTCGAGGTCGCCCCTGGCGGGCAAACGCTCTTCTCCTTCTGTTTCGTCTATCCGGACGGCTCGGGCGGCAACCTGACGGTCGATGATTCCGCCAGCGCCCACGTCACCCACGAGACCGTCCGGGCCGCACAGGACGCCTTCGCCCGCCACGCCAGCCGGGCAATGACCCTGGCGGCGCCGGAGGTGCCGCTGGAAGCGCGGGCCGAGCTGCTCCGCCTCGGCCGGCAGCACGGCCTGCTGAATACCGCGTCGTTCACCTCGGCGGAGCTCGATTCGCCGCAGGGCCGCGACATGCTCCCACTCGTCGATTTCCTGGCGATCAACCTCGACGAGGCCGCGATGCTGGCAGGACTCCCGGTCACCGACCCCGCCGAACAAATCGCCCGCGCCGCCGTCGACGCCCTGCGGGTCATCCAGCCGACGATCCAACTGGCGGTCACCGCCGGCGGCCGCGGCAGCTGGACATGGGACGGCCGGACCCTTTCCTTCGTCGCGGCGCACAAGGTCGAGGTCGCCAGCACCGCCGGGGCGGGCGATTCGTTTTTCGCGGGGATGATCGTCGGCCTGGCGATCGGATTGCCCCTGGCCGAGGCGCAGCACCTGGCGACCCTGATCGCGGCCCACAAGGTCACCTGCATTCATACAATCGACAAACGGATCGACCGCGACGCGCTGCGCGCATTCGCCCGCCGCTGCGGCGCGGACCTGCCCGCGAGCGTCAGCCGGTTGCTGGAGGAGTAGACTCATGAGTGTGACGATGCGGATCATGCAGCAATTCGACCCCGCCCATGAACGGGAGTTCATGGAGCTGGAAAAGAAGTTCGCCGCGCTGGAAGCCAGCCGGCCGGACTACCCCAAAGGCCGGCGGATGCAGCCGATCGCCGCGGACCAGCCGTGCAACACGCTGATCTGGCAGGCCGAGTTCCCCGATCTGAATGCCGCCAGGGCCGCGCTGGCGTTCTTCGAGGGCGACGCCGCGCACGAGGAGCTGTTCGTCAAGCAGGTGCCCTTCTTCAAGCAGGCGAAGGTGGAGTTCTACGAGAACCTGGATTTCTGACCCGCGCCGCGGGATGATGCCTGCAACAGCCGCGACCTGCCGGACGGATGCCGAATGGAGCCCGACATGAAGATCATTGACATGCACACGCACGTGTTTCCCGAGCACGTGGAGATGGCCGTCGAGGTGATGGACCGCTGCGGCGTCGATCTGTCGGTCACGCTGGAATGGCACGACGGCTTCGGCGACAGCCTGGCCCGCCACCTGGAGGTCTTCAACCGCCACCCGGACCGGTTCCTCGTCTACGGCAACGTCGATTTCAGCCGGATCAACGAACCGGGCTTCGGCGAGACAGCCGCCCGGCAGATGGAGAGGGACGTACTCGCCGGCATGCGCGGCCTGAAGATCTACAAGGCCCTCGGCCTGGAGTACCGCCATCCCGACGGCACGTTCTGGCGGGTGAACGACCCGGCGCTCGACCCGATCTGGGCCGCCGCCGGCGAGCTCGGCATTCCCGTGCTGATCCACACAGCCGACCCGCTGGCGTTCTGGGAGCCGGTGGATGAGCGGAATTTCTGGAACGGCGTGCTCTACGGCGAGTACGGCTGGTGGACCTACTACCGCAAGGACTATCCCTGCCCCGAGGCGCTGCTGGGCGAGCGGAACGACGTGATCGCCCGCCACCCGAAGACGACGTTCATCTGCCCCCACGTCGGCAGCAAGAGCGACTGTCTTGACGCGGCGGCCGACGACCTCGACGCCTTCGACAACCTCTACTACGACATCTCCGCGCGGATCCCGGTCATGGGCAAAAGCCCGCGCTGGGCGGCGCACAGCCGGCAGTTTTTGATCGACTACCAGGACCGGATCCTCTTCGGCACGGACATGATCTATGACGATACAAACGTGCCGACCGGCATGCAGGCCCAGGCCCTCTACCAGCCGTACGAGGTCCCGCTGGACGGGGCCGACCCGATCGGCCGATACATCGAGACGTCGGTCGAGTTCTTCCAGTCGCACCTGGAGTTTTTGCAGACGGACACGGTGCAGACAAGCCCGCCGTTTAAGCGCAAGAAAGGCGGCATCGAGATCCACGGCGTGAACCTGTCCGGCGAGGTGTGCGAGAAGATCCTGCACGCCAACTTCCAGCGCCTCAGCGGCCTGGAAGGGTGACACCATCCGCGGATGCCATGATATTGGGGCGAAAAGGATTATCCGCAGATTACGCAGATTACTCAGATTTAAAACAGCAACAACGGCAGGGGACAGGTTACAGGGCACAGGTGACAGCAAGCCCGTGGCAACATGACAAGGTGACAAGGTGACAAGGTGGCAAGGGCACATAGTGATACGGTGACACGGTGACACCGCAAAGAAGAAACCTGCAAGGCGGCGCCAGCCCTTTGGACTGCGGCGCCACAGACGCCGCTTTCACTCAAGCCGACAAGCCCTGCGACTCCCGATCCGGAAAGAACGCAACGGCACTGTTATGGAGTGCGGCGGCCGTGACGCCGCTTTCACTCAACGCCGCGGAGCTGCGCGAGTCCCGAGTCTCGGAAAGAACGCTTCAACACCAGCAGATCCTTCCCTGCGCCCAATCTGACAACACCGGTCGCCTCGCAAGGCCTTGACGGGCGCAGCCCGCCCTACGCCTGCTCGCGCAGGGCCGTCGCCGTCGCCTCCTCGCCGTCGGACGAGGGCTCGGCCACCGGTTCCAGGACCGGCGCGAACGCCCGCCGAAACAGGTTCTTGATGTCTTCCAGCACCAGATACAACGACGGCACCAGCAGCAGCGTGATGCCGGTGGCGAACAGGATGCCGTAGCCCAGCGACAACGCCATCGGGATCATGAACCGCGCCTGCCGCGACGTCTCGAAGATCATCGGCGCCAGGCCACCGAACGTCGTGAGTGTCGTCAGCAGCACCGGCCGGAACCGCCGGATACCGGCCGCCAGGACCGCTTCGTGCGGACTCTGGCCCCGGCGGCGCAGCCGGTTCGCGTAATCGATCAACACCAGCGCATCGTTGATCACCACACCCGACAGCGCCACGATCCCCATCATGCTGATCACGCTGAGGCTGTAACCCATCAGCCAGTGGCCGATCGTCGCGCCGACCACCCCGAACGGGATGCTCATCATCACGATGGCCGGCTGGCTGTAACTGCGGAACGGGATGCCCAGAAGGGCGTAGATCAGCAGCATCGCCAGGACGAAGCCGTACTTGAGGGCGTTGACGCTGTCGCGCATCTCCTCCTGGCGTCCCTGGAAACTGTAGTCCAGGCCCGGATACTGACGCATCAGGTCCGGCAGGATCTCGGCCCGCACCGCCGCCAGCACCTGCTCGGTCTCGTCCTGGGGGACCACGTCGGCCGTGACGCTGACGGTCCTGCGGCCGTCACGCCGGTTGATCACCGTATACGACCGCCCGCGGTCGACCTCGGTCACCTGCCCCAGCGGCACGTCCACCCCGGCCGGGGCCTTGACCATGAACGACTCGATGTCGTACTCGCTGATCCGCTGGGCCTTGGGCAGGCGGACCATGACCTTGACCTCGTTGCGGCCGCGCTGCTGGCGGAGGGCCTCGGCCCCGTAGAACGACCCCCGCAGCTGCCGCGCGATCTCCGCGGCCGTCAGCCCGAGGCTGCGCCCCTGCGGCAGGATCTTGAAGTCGAGCTGCTGTTTGCCGGGGGCGTAGCCGTCATCGACGTCGGTGACGTTGCCGAACCGCGCGAGCGACGCAGCCAGATCGGTGCTGGCGGCGTCGAGCGTGTCGATGTCACGGTGGACCAGCTCGATCGTCACACCCTTGCCCGAACCGGGGCCTCGCCGGTCGGCCTGGAAGCGGATCGATTCCAGCCCCCGGATCGGGCCCGCCCGGTCGCGCCACAGGCCGGCGACTGCGGCCGTGCCGATCGGCCGGACCTCCGGGGCGGTCAGGAAACCGGAGACGGTAATCTCATTGTCACTGATCTGCGCGGTGACCGCCTCGAGCAGGCGCTCGCCCCCGTGCTCATCGGCGACCGACTGCAGCGAATCGACCAAGTGGTCTCGGACCTGTTCCAGCCGCCCCAGCGGCGAACCGTACGGCAGCACGGCCGTCGCATCAACCGTGTCGCCCTCGACCCTGGGCATCAGCACGATGCCCATCCGGCCGCTGGCGATGTAGCCACCGACCAGCGTCAGCATCGCCATGGCGGTTGCGACCACCAGGTAGCGGTGGCGCAGGGCGGAATTCAGCAGCGGCCCGAAGTAGCGCTGAATACCCGCCGAAATCGCACGGCTCAGCCTCTCCTGCCGCACGTGGATGGCCTGGCCCAGCCGCGTGCCGCTCTCTCGCCTGGAATGGGCCAGGTGGGCCGGCAGGATCAGCAGCGACTCGACCAGGGAGATCACGAACACCGTCCCGACCACCAGCGGGACCACATGGAAGACCTTGCCCATCATCCCGGGCACAAAGGCCAGCGGAGCAAAGGCCGCGATGTTCGTCAGGATGCTGAAGGTCACCGGCACGGCGACCTCGCGGGCCCCGCGGATCGAGGCCGCCAGCAGCCCCATACCCTTCTGGCGGTACTCGAAGATATTTTCGCCGACGACGATCGCGTCATCGACCACGATGCCCAGGGCGATGATGAACGCGAACATCGAGATCATGTTGATTGTCACGTCCATCTGAGGCAGGAACAGGAACGCCCCCAGAAACGAGATCGGAATGCCCAGCGTCACCCAGAAGGCCAGTTTGTATTCCAGGAAGAACGTCAGCAGCGCCAGCACCAGGATCAGCCCGATCAGGCCGTTCTTCATCAGCAGCTCGAGCCGCTGGCGGTAGATCTCGGACATGTCGTGGGCGATCGCCACGTCGATGCCCGGCGGCAACATCGCCTCGATCTCGGGCAGCTTCGCGTGGACCGCCTCGGAAACCCCGATGGGCGTCTGCTCGCCGACCCGGAACACCGACAGCCCCACCGACGGCTTGCCGTTGTAGGTGTAGACGTTCCAGGTCTCCTCGAAGGTGTCCGAGACCGTCGCGATGTCGCCGACCGTCAGCTGCGTCCCCTCCGGCGAGGTGACCACCGGGATCCGGCTGAACTCGCGGGCCCAGTCCCGCCGCTCCTTCATCCGCAGCAGGATCTCCCCGCCAGCCGTCTTGATGCTGCCGCCGGGGGTCTCGATGGCGGCCCGGCGGATCCTCTCGGCGATCGCCTCGAGCGTCAGGTCGTAGGCCCGCAGGTTCTCCCGCGGAACCTCGATGCTCACCTCGAAGATCCGGTCGGGGACCAGATCCACCTGCGTGATGCCCGGGTCCTGCAGCAGCCGGTCCCGGACCTGCTCGGCGAGCTGACGAAGCGTCCACTCGTTCGCATTGCCGTACAGGGCCATATCGATCACTTGGCGCCGCCGCGTCAGCAGGACGACCTGCGGCTCTTCGGCCTCTTCCGGCAGCGTCGTGATCCGATCGACCTCCTGGCGGATCTCCTGGTAGACACGCTGTTCGTCCGTGCCCTCCTCCAGCTCCGCCGTGACCACACCGGCACCCTCGCGGGCGACGGCCGTAACCTCCTCCACGCCCGTGATGCCGCGGACCCCCTCCTCGATCGACAGGATGATCCCCTGCTCGACCTCCTCGGGGCTGGCGCCGGGATAGGGGACCGTGACGGTAACGATGTCCAGGTCGAACTCGGGGAAGACCTCCTGCTTGATCCGCAGCGCCATGATAAAGCCGCCGACCAGCAGCAGGATCATCAACAGGTTTGGCGCAATCCCGTGGCGGGTCATCCATGCGATCGCGCCCCGCTGGTCACGCGCACTCAGCCGCCTGCTCATCGCACACCCCCAGCGCCATCGGCGGCAGAGGTCGCCGGGGCGGACGTCGTGCGGCCGGCCGCGGCAACGGCCTCGTCCTGATCCAACACCCGAAGCGGCATGCCAGCCACCGGCGCCGGCAGGTCAGAGACGATCAGCTTGTCGCCGGCCTTAAGGCCCGACTCGACAAAGACCCGGTCCCTGCCGCCGTAGACGATCCGCAGTGGCCGGATTTCCAGCAGGCTGTCCTCGTTCATCACCCAGATCTTGTTGCCGTCATGGACGTCGTCGCGGTCGATAATGAAGATATCCGACAGCTCGGGCCCCTGAATCGCCGCCTCGACGTACGAACCAATCAGCAGCGGGGTCGCCTGGCTTGCCCCATCCGCCTCGCCCAGAGGGTCGCTCACGGCGATCAGCAGCCGGGCCATGCGCCCCTGCGGCTCGAGGTCGCCCAGCAGCCGGACGACCTGGCCGGACCACTCGGCGACCTCGCCCGTGGCCAGCCGCTGGCGGACGGAGACCGGCGAGCCGGGCCGGGCCGGGCCGGCGGGCAGACGGATCCACTGCAGCTGCTCGACCGGCACGGTCGCGCGGACCCAGTACTCGTCCGTGCCGACCAGTCTCGCCAGCTGGGTCTGGGGCGTGACCTGTGCGCCGACGTCCACGTTCTCGTCGATCACGAGGCTGTCGAACGGGGCGGTCATGGTTGTGCGGTTCAGGGCGATCTGCGCCTTTTCGACCGCGGCCTGGGCAGCTGCGACCTCCGCCTCGGCAACCTGCATCGCAGTGCGGGCGTTGTCCAGTTCGGTCTGGTTGGCCGCCTGGCGGGTCCGCAGACGCTCGATCCGCTCCAGCTCGATCCGCGCCGACTCGCGCTGCGCCTCCGCCCGGGCCAGCATCGCTTGGGCCTCCCTCAAGGCGACCTCGTAGTCGGCCGGATCGATCGCGATCAGCCGCTCGCCCACCTCGATCCGCCCGCCCGGCACCAGCGCCGGGTGCACGTACTGAATCGTGCCGCTGACCTGCGGCTGCAGGACGACCTGCTCGGCCGGAATCACCGTGCCCATGGCGTTGACGACCACCTGCCCGGCCGTCGGGGCGACCGGGGCGACCTCGACAAGCGCGGCGATCCGCTGCGGCGTCTTCTGCTGGGCCTGCGGCGCGGTCTTGACCAGCGCAACCGCCCCCAACACGCCGACGATCAGAACGACCACCGGTAACACACCCCGCACCAGCACCGAAACGATGCGGCCGGCACCGCCGCGCCGGGGCGGCGGGGCACCGTGCTGGGCGACAGCCGCCGTGCGGGCATCCTGCGGATCGTGGTTTTCAGGCCTCTGAGGCGTCATAAGGACCTTTCCTCGCTTGCCAGGTTTCGTACTGCTGCCAAAGAAAACATGGCCACGTGCTCGACCATGGCCTCGACGCCGTCGGCGTCGTATTTGAGCTCGGGAACGAGCTGGTTGATGACTCCCCGCGCATGGGCCATGTGCACGACCTGCGCGACGATGCTCTCGGTGCACAGCCGGACCGTCAGGTCGGACGTGCCGGCCGGCATCAGGTCGCGGACGATGCACGCCAGCCCCTCGAACCGCGGCCGGATGAACTGCTTGACCAGCACGTCGAGCATCCAGGTCGGCTCGATCATCTCCCTGGCCATCAGGCGCGCCTGCCAGGGCATCCGCCGGCACAGGACCAGGTGGCGGAACATGTGCCGCAGGTGGGCCCGGAGGCGCTGCTCGGGCGGCAGGGCCCGCATCTGCTCGAAGGCGTCCTGCTCGCTGCGGCAGGCCCGCTCGTTGGCCTCCTCGAACAGGGCGAAATACAGCCCCTTCTTGTCGCGGAAGTAGTAGTTGACGGCATTGAGGTTGGCGCCCGCGCGCTCGACGATCTCGCGGATGGTGGCCTTTTCGAAGCCCTTTTCCGCAAAGACCTCCCCCGCCGCCTCCAGGACGCGCTGTCGGGTGTCGCCATTGTCCACATGTTCGGCCATCGGCAGCTCCTTACACGCGTATTATACGAGCAGATTAAACAAATGTTTAACCGCCGGCAAGGAAAATCCGCCAAGACAGAACCCTTTGCGCACGTGAGGTTTATGTAGGGCGGGCTAATTGCCCACCAGGGACATGCCTCACCCCTGATCGCACACCGCAAACGCCGCCTTCAGCGCCGCCACCTTGTCCGGCCCCTTCGGCGTGAACTCGTGGGCCACGTAGCCGCCGTACCCGCTGGCCGCGATCGCCCGGCAGATCGCCGGGTAGTTCAGCTCCTGCTCGCCGTCGAGGTCATGCCGCCCCGGGTTGCCCGCGGTGTGGAAGTGGCCGATGTGCTCGATGTGGTCCCGGATCGTGCGGATCACGTCGCCCTCCATGATCTGCATGTGGTAGATGTCGTAGAGCAGCTTGACCCGCTCGCTGCCGACCTGCCGGCACATTGCCACGCCCCACGCCGTACGGTCGCACTGGTAGCCCGGGTGGTTCACCCGGCTGTTGAGCAGCTCCATGTTCAGGTTTACGCCGCGGCTCTCGGCGTACGGCGCGATCCGCTTCAGGCCGGCCACGCAATTTGCCAGCCCCTGCTCATCGGTGAAACCTTCGCGGCGGTTTCCCGAAAAACAGATCAGCCCGGGGATGCCGTTGGCCACGGCAATGTCGATCGATTCCCGCAGCTCCGCCTCGATTCGGTCGTGCTCGGCCGGGTCGTTCAGGCCGCAGGACAGGTCCCTGTGCCCGCAGATACTCGCCACGACCAGCCCTGCCCCTTTGGCCGCATCGAGAAACGCCGGGAACTCGTCCCCCCGGAACCAGCACTCCACCGCCTCGTAGCCGATGCCTTTCGCCTCGCGAAACAGCGACAGCATATCCACGCCGTCGGGCCGGTAGAGCGGATAGCAGAACGATTGCCTGATGCGCATGATCAGTACTCCACACCGAGTTTGATAAAGGTATCGGGCTCACTGACGATCTTCGGGTACGCCTCCGGCAGGTCCTCGAACCGGACGACCGGCGTGACGACCGGCTCGCCGGTGAGAGTGCCGTCGCGGAGCATCCGCAGGCACACCTCCAGGATCCGCCCCTCGTTCCAGCGGGGATGGTCCCGATTCGGCTCGCTGCACGCCCGCGAGAAGACGATCCGGGGGATGTTCAGGTGCGCCTCGGCGCCGAAGTCCAGACCCGCGCCGTACGGCGGCGGATAGGCCCCGGCCACCACCGTCCCGCCGAAGGCCACCCCCCGCAGCGCCGCCTGCATCGCGGGGGCAGCGCCGCTGTACTCGATGACCACGTCGGCGCCCCGCCCGGCCGTCGCCTTTTTGATCTCCACACCGGCGTCGAAGGCGGTCGGGTCGAGCACCATGTCGACGCCCAGCCCCCGCGCAACCTCTCGGCGGGTGGGCAGCGGATCCACCCCGATCACCGGCCGGGCCCCGCTCAGCCTCGCCAGCTGCACCGCCATCAGGCCGATCGCGCCCAGACCGAAGACCGCCACCGCGTCACCGACGCGCACGTTGCCGTCGCGAACGGCCGCCATGGCGAAATCGGCCGGATCCAGACAAACGGCCGACTTCCAGTGGTCCCCGGGCTCCAGCCGCCGGCACTGCCGCTCGTGAACGACATGCGTCGGGCGGAAGCCGCCGTGGATGAGCACACGGTCACCGACGGCCAGACCAGTGACGGCGGAGTCCGCCTCGACCACCTCGCCGACCTGCATGTTGCCCGGCACGAACGGGCCGGGCGGAACGGACTGGTTGTCGAACACCTGCAGGCCCGGGTCGAACCGTCCCCGCCGGGCGGCATAGCCCTTGTAGATCGCCAGTTCCGTGCCGTGCTTGGCCGCCCCGTGGTGGCAGCGGATTCGCACCTGCCCTTCGGCCAGATCGGGCTCGGCGTACTCCCGCCAGTTCAGCTTGCCGGGTTCGCTGCAGACGAATTCTTTTGGCATGATCTTGCTCCTGCCCTGCCTGGACTCGCTCGGACGAAAGGTGGCCCGCGCATACGCGCAATCGATGCGCCCCGCTCAGTCCGACTTGCCGAACCTCGACTTGATGAAGTGGACCTCGCCCGCGGGATCAATGACCACCGTGCACATGTCGCCGTGGCGGATCGGGCCCGGCCCCATGCCGCCGAGATACTCGTAGATCGCCTCGAGGTTGCTGTCGTTGCCGACGTACAACACGACCTGCCCCGCGTGGCGGGCGAGGATCTGCGAGATCAGGTCCCGCGCCAGCCACGACGGCACCACCAGCCGCACCAGCTCGATCCGGTGGATCGGCAGGTCCAGCCGCTCGGCCAGCGGCTCGGCCGTCTGGATCGTGCGCAGCAGGTCGGGGGCGTAGATCGCCGCGATGCCGCTTTCGTCGAGGGCCTCCAGCAGGGCCTGCGCCCGCGCCCGGCCGGCCTCGTTCAGCGGCGGGTTGAAGCCGCCCTCGCGTTCGCCGTGACGGACGAGGATGATCGTGGTCGTGCTCCCAGGGGCGACGATCGCCGGCCCGCTCGCCGGCGCGGCGGTGCGGGATGACGCCGTTTCCACCGGCCGGCTCGCTGGCGAGACGACGCTGCAGGATGAATCCGCACAGGCATCAACGGGACCAGCTGGCACAGTCGCCCGGCATTTTGCACGACACGATGGATCTGCCCGCGAGGTGCCGTCAGCAGCCGGGGCCGCGTCAGGGGCCGCAACACGAGACGACGGCGTCGCGCACGACGCGCCCACGCCAAGGATCATCGACGCCACCGCCAGCACGAGCATCGTTCGCTGAGAGCCGCACCTGTACATAAGGGACATCCGCTCCACTCGCCCGGCTGGCGCCGGGGCCGCACCTTCCGCCATTTGCCTGGAGGCCGCATTCTACCTGCCGGCCGGGGCGCGTCCACCGACAGCCGCAGGGGCCTTGCGTGGCGGCTCGCGTGTAGAGCGGGCGGCGGCTCCCGCCAATCCACGGCGTTGGCAACAAGACCGGCTGCCACGGTCCTGTGACCCGCCACGACGTAGTCGTCGTTTGACGAAGCCGGCTTGCCACGGCGTAGTCGCTGTGGGGCGAAGCCGGGAAGCAGGGCCGTGCTGTTGAAGGCGGAGACACGGCGACGGCCCCTTTGCGATACGGTGCACCGTCAATTCAGGAGATGCGCCGATCGCCCCCGGACGGGCGGCCGGTCGGTCCGGCCGACGGCGAACGGCCGCCTGCCAGCAGGGAGCCACCCGCCGCCGGCGGGGAGCCGCTCCCGGAGGGCGGGGAATCATTCTTCGCTGGCGGGGAGTCATTCGCGGAAGGCGGGCAATGGCCCGCGGACCTGTGGCGGCCATTCGTTGAAGCCCGGGAATCGTTCCCGGAGGCCCGCGAGTCGTTCCCGGGGGCCCGCGAGTCGTTCCCGGGGGCCCGGGAATCGTTCCCGGAGGCCCGCGAGCCGTTCCCGGGGGCCCGGGAATCGTTCCCGGAGGCCCGCGAGCCGTTCCCGGGGGCCCGGGAATCGTTCCCGGGGGCCCGGGAATCGTTCCCGGGGGCCCGGGAATCGTTCTCGGAAGCCCGGGAATCGTTCCCGGAGGCCCGGGAATCGCCGCCGGGCCGGCCAGGGGCCGCTGCCGTCAGCAGCACGGTTCTCCGGCCCCGTCAGGGCCGTACGAGGCAAAATCCATTGGACCCAGGGTCGCGGCAGCTGCGCCGCCTTGCCCCTGGGCTTACATATCCTGCACTTTCAGTGCATCGTTGCCAACAACGCTGGTTGGCGGGCAACCGCCCACCCTGCACACACGCCAACGGCACTGGATGGATGGGCAGATCGCCCGCCCTGCCCGGCTTCCCCTGCCCCCAGGTACCTCGCACGATCGCTGAGCGGCGGGCGACGCTCGAAAGACTCGGGGCGTGCCTCCCGCCGACATAAACCTCTGCCGCCCATCACAACGATGCATCACACCTGCCCGCCCGCGCCCCCGCCTGCCCCTCGCCCGGCCCCGCCGCGTCCGCCGCGTCCGCCGCTTGCGCCTCCCGCCCCCGGCCGCGCCGTCGAAATCCCGGTTGAATCGACCGATCGGGCGGCGTAGCGTTGCATGGACGCCGGAGCTATGGCCGAATCCTTTCCGCTACCGGGGAAATCGCAGGTCCTTCTATGAGTAGAAGCGGCCTGTCAAGAGAAAAAACTGCATTCTGTGGTTCCAACCTCGAGGCGGTTCATCCTTCTATTGCGGGTCAACAGCCCGATCATGGTTTGGGAGGCAACGGCGGGGTATTCTTTGGAAGTAGGGTCGGGCCTACTGCCGGCGACCCGCCCTTCTATGAGTAGAAGCGGCCTGTCAAGAGAAAAAACTGCATTCTGTGGTTCCAACCTCGAGGCGGTTCATCCTTCTATTGCGGGTCAACAGCCCG
>JAWLBS010000142.1:0-12331 GCA_041687575.1 Phycisphaerae bacterium
CGCTGGCGAGTGCCAGGGTGTGCAGCACGGTATTGGTCGAGCCGCCCATCGCCATGTCGAGCACCAGGGCGTTGTCGATCGACTCGCGTGTGACGATGTCCAGCGGCTTGATGTCCTGCTCGACGAGTTTGAGGATCTGCCGGCCTGCCCGCTGCCACAGGTCCACCCGCCGCGGGTTGAGCGCTTCGCGCGTGCCGGCCACGATCGTGCCGTTGCCGGGCAGGGCCATGCCCAGGGCCTCGCACAGGCAGTTCATGCTGTTGGCGGTGAACATGCCGCTGCACGAGCCGCACGTCGGGCAGCCGTGATCCTCGATCGTCCGGAGCTGCTTCTCGTCGATCGTGCCGGCCTTGAGCGCCCCGACGCCCTCGAAGACGCTGATCAGGTCAACCGCCTTGCCCTCGGGCGTCTTGCCGGCCATCATCGGCCCGCCCGAGGCGAAGATCGTCGGAATGTTGCACCGCACGGCCGCCATAAGCATCCCCGGCACGATCTTGTCGCAGTTGGGGATGCAGACCAGCCCGTCGAAGCGGTGGGCGGTGACCATCGTCTCGACGGAGTCGGCGATCAGTTCCCGGCTGGGCAGCGAGTACTTCATTCCTTCGTGGCCCATGGCGATGCCGTCGCAGACGGCCATGACGTTGAACTCGAAGGGGATGCCACCGTCCTGGCGGATCGCCTGCTTGACGATCTCGCCGACCTGGTTGAGGTGCACGTGCCCGGGCACGATCTCGCAGAAGGAGTTGGCCACGCCGATGAAGGGCTTGCCCATGTCCTCGTTGGTCAAGCCGCACGCCTTGAGCAGGCTGCGATGGGGGGCACGTTCCAGGCCTTTCTTGATCGTGTCGCTGCGCATGTCACACCTCGAGAAAACGATGTTACCGGTACCGTATGTTGTGCAAAGGTGAGATTGTATCGCGCGCCCGGGGCGGCGACAATGACGCCGGCAGCGGACGGCGCGGATCTTCGAGAACGGACGGGAAGGAGCCCGAAGCGTGAGCGAGGGTGTCTTTGTCGTTATGCTTCCGGATGCGGGATGTCTATGTCCTGCGCCGCGCCCAAACGAGCCCGAAGCGTGAGCGAGGGTTTCCTTTCCGGCGCAGGATCAAAAAAGAACCCGGCGCCGGCGGGATGATCTCCGCCGGCGCCGGGCTGGTCTTTCAAGCCGGGCCGCTCCTTGCGACGATCAGTCGTTGTCGATGATGGTCGCCGTTGCATCGAAGCCCATTTTGCCTTCGTACCGCCTGTCGTCGCTGGTGGCGGTATGCGTGATCACGCCCACGTGCGTACCTTCGGCCACATCGTCGTCCGCTGCCACGACCATCACAACCACCGGGATGTTCCAGTCATCCGGCTGAATGACGATGTGGCGGGTCACGCCAACACCGGCGCCGATGTCGACCTGGTCGTCCGGCACGGTCACGATGGTGACCGGCGCGATCGGCTTGCTCTCCAGCATGATGGTGTAGGTGGCGCCCGGCCCGCCTTCGGCAATCACCAACGGGGGGTCCTCCGTGACGATAACTCCGGCGTGGTCGTTGTCGCCAACCTCCGCCGTCACATCGGCTACGGCGATGCCGTCGTAACGGGTGTCGTTGCTGACGACCGTATGCGTGATCGTGCCATAGTGCAGGCCCTCGGCGACGGGGTCATCGACGGCCACCACATTCACCACCTGCGGCTGGTCCCAGTTGGCGGGGGTGAAGGTCAACTCGACCGGCACGCCCGGTCCGGCGCCCACCTCCACCTGGTCATCCGGCTGAACCGTGACCACCACGTCAGCCGTCGGCGCCACCGTCAGGACCAGCGTGTAGCTGTCGCCGGCGCCGCCTTCGGCGACAATCGTGTGGCCGGACTCCACGACGGCCACGCCCGCCTGGTCGTTATCGACGATGGCGATGTTCAGGGTCGCGACCGCCAGCCCGTCGTACACGGGATCATCACTGACCAGCGTGTGAGCGATTCCGCCCGGGTGGCGACTCGCCTCGGCCCAGGCATCGTCCACGGCCGATACCGTCACCGTCTGGGCGATGTCCCAGTTGGCGCTGGTGAACGTCAGTACGATGGCACCGGCCGGGCCGTTGCCCACGTCGAGCTGGCTGTCCGGCGCGACGGTCACTGTGACGTCGGCCGTCGGTGCGCTGGTCAGCACGATGTCGTAGGAGTCATCGGTGCCGCCCTCGGTGACGCTGGTGAAGCCGTCGGACTGAAGGATGACCACGCCAGCCGAATCGTTGTCAGTGATGTTGGCGGTCACGTCGACGTTGCCTGTTCTCCCGTCGTACCGCGGATCGAGGCTGGAGGCGACGTGGGTGACCCTGCCGACGTGCAGCCCTTCCGCGACCGCGTCATCGACCGCGGCCACGGTCACGGTCTGTGCGACGTTCCAGTTGGCGGGAGTGAACGTCAGCACCACCGGTGTGCCGGGGCCGGCCCCCAGATCGAGATCCGCATCGGGAGCGGCTTCGACATCTACGTCGGCGATCGGCTGGCTGTTCAGGACCACGGTGTACGTATCGGTGACGCCGTCCTCGCTGACTTCCACGCCGTCGCCTTCGCTGACGTTGATCCCGGCGAAGTCGTTGTCCCCGATCGCCACCGTCACATTGCCGACGGCGATGCCGCCGTAGTTGGTGTCGGCGCTGACGACGGCGTGAGTGATCGTGCCGGGGTTGGCGCCTTCGGCGACCGCGTCATCGACCGCGGTCACGGTGACCGTCTGCGGAATGTTCCAGTTCGCCGGGGTAAACGTGAGGGTCACGGGCATGTCCCCGCCGGCGCCCAGGTCAACCTGGTCATCGGGATCGACGATGATTTCCACCTGTGCCGCCGGTTCGCTGTCGAGCACGAGGGTGTAGGTGGCGCTCTCGCCACCTTCATGCACGAAGATGCCTCCATCGGGCTCGGCGATCGTCACGCCGGGCGTGTCGTTGTCGGCGATATCGACCGTGATCGTCGCGATGGCATAGCCGTCGTAGGCGGCATCAGCACTGGCCACGCTGAAGGCCACCGTGCCCTGATGCGGCCCTTCCTGATCGTCATCATCGATGGCGGCCACCGTCACCGTCCGCGGCGTGTTCCAGTTGGCAGCCGTGAACGTCAGAACAGCCGCCGCACCGGCGCCGCCGCCGTCGATCTCGAGCTGCTCATCCGGCGTCAGCGTCACCGTCACGTCCGCTGTCGGCTGACTGTTCAGCACGACGCTCAACGTGTCGGTCTCGGCGCCTTCCTTGACAGCCGTGGCGCCGCCGCTTTGGACTACTGCAACGCCCAGCGTATCGTCGTCGAGGATCGTTGCCGTCACCGCCTGCTGGCTGCCTGCTTCAGCACCGATCGCGCCGGCGATTTCGATGACCACGTCCTCATCGCCTTCGGCGACCTGGTCGTCCAGGACGGTGAGCGTGGCGTCGGCGCTGCTCGATCCGGCCGGGATCACGATCTGCGACGGCGCCTCGTAATCCACGTCACGGGTCGCCGCACCGCTGTAGGCGAGCAGCACCGTCACGTCTTGCCCCGCCACTGTCGAAAGTGTTGCCGTCAGTGTAGCCTCGCCGCCGTTTTCGGCCAGCGACGAACCGCTGATCTGCAGATCCACGGTCGGCTGCGGGTCGTCATCGACGATCGTAACGATCACCTCCTGATTCCCGTCGCTGACGCCGTTGTCAATGCTGTCGATCGTCACGACGACCGATTCGTCCGCTTCGCTCAGGCTGTCGTCCACGCCCGTGAGGGTCACCATGCCGCTGAGCGAGCCGGTCGGGATCACGATCTGCCGGGCCGACACCTCGTAGTCGATCCCCGGTTCGGCAACGCCTGCGAACGACAGCGAGACCACCACGTCCTGCCAGGAGGGGTTCGACAGCGTGGCTGTTACTGTAGCCACCCCGCCGTTTTCATTGATTGGCGAGCCGCTGGCGGTGAGTGTCACCGATGGCTGCGGATCGGCGTTGACAATCGTCACCACGACCTTCTGATCGCCGTCTTCCGTGCCATTGGTCACGTCGGCAACGTCGACGATCACCGTCTCGTCCTGTTCGTGGAGATCGTCGCTGGTCGCGGTGATCGTAAACGTGGCGCTCGTCTGGCCTGCCGGGATCTGCACCGGCCGGGCCCCCGCCGTATAGTCGATACCGATGAGCGCCGTGCCCGTCAGGTCGAGGTGGACGGTCGTGACCGCCTCGCTGGCTTCGGACAGAGAGACCGTGACGGTGGCAAGGCCGCCATCCTCGGCGATCGAAGCAGAATCCACACTCAAGCTCACCAGCGGTGCGGGATCGTCGTCTTCGATCATGATCGTGACCTGCTGCTGGCCGTCGGCCGTGTACTCCGTGGCGCCTTCGCTTACCGAGTCGATGTCGATGACGATGGTCTGAACGTTCTCGAAAACCGAGTCGTCCACGGCCGTGACCACGATCGAACCGGCAATCTGGCCCGCGGGGATGACGATCTGATCCGCTGAAGCCGTGTAGTCCGCCTGCGTCGCCGTGCCGCCAAAGGCGAGCCCTACCGTCACATCGACCGTGGCAATCTGCGTGAGGGTGGCAACGACCGTCACCTGGCCGCCCCCCTCAGCGATGGTCGTGGTCTGAGGATCCGCGCCGGGTACCGTCAAGGTGACTGCCGGGGTCGAATCGTTGTCGACCAGTGTCACGGTCACCGGCTGCACGTCGAGCAACCGGCCGCCGTTGACCTCCGTAATGCTCACCACGATCGTCCGGTCGCCTTCCTGGACCTGGTTCGATTCGCCGGTCAGCGTGATGCCGCCGGTCGTCTCGCCCGCCGGGATCGTGATCGTATCGGCCGATGCGGTGTAGTCGACGCCTGCTACGGCTGTCCCTTCGAAGCCCAATGTCAGGGTTACATCGATGTCGACCGCCGCACCGAGCGTGGCCGTGACCACGGCGCTGCCGCCATCCTCGGAAATCGTCTCGTTGTCCACGCCCAGCGCCACGACATTGGCCGGGCTGCCGCTTGGTGCGGGGCACCCTCCGACGGTCAATACCGTAGCTGTCACAAGCCCCAATGTCCAAAAGATCTTGTTCATTGCCTGATCCTCCCGAAGAACTATCGCTTCGACCGGGGCAACGGGCCCCGATCATCTGGCACTCAAATCACGAAGACATGGGCGGCATCCGCTGTCCGGCTTGAACGGGGGATCGCAAGGCGCCGAATGTCCGAGCGTTCGAATTCAACGGGCGCCGTGCCGCCCCCGCGACTGCATCTGTTCAAGACGACCACCCCTTTACCGCGAGGCATGGACCTGCCGACTCCCCAGGGCCCCCCTTTGCCGTGAGCGCCGAGATCCCGGCGGCTCACAGTGAAGTATAGGCCCGTGGGCCGCATGTCGTTCCACTTCGGCCGCAGTATGCACGGGTGCCGAGCGAGGCTGAACCGTTGCGGGTCGGCCAGTCCGGGCAACGATCACGGGGCGCCAGTGCGCTGCTTTTCGCAAGCGTTTCGGGGCGAGATGGATCAGATCTCGCTATGGCGCGGGGAGGGCGACGAGGCGGTTACTGCAAACCCGTTGCAGATGTGGAAAACGTATGGCCCTTCGAGCTGCCAGCCCCTGCATGCAATGCGCCGATTGCATCCGGATGGCACTCAAGCGGTTGCGAGGGCGGGACGCCTTGGTTGCCGGTCATCGCGGCTATGGACAGGATCTGGCGACCGGTCCGGCTGACATGCGGCGATCAGCCTGCCCGTCACGCGGGGCTGTTCCTGACGATGGAGTGGCCGGACCGCTCCCAAAGGCCGCACGGCGACGGCCGGTGCCGGTCGCTTCCCCTGCGGATCGCTCGCCTGTCGTGCGTCGGGGTGTATTCGGGCACTCCGACGATTGAGGATGTTTCCCTACGCCCGGCTCGGTGCAGTTCCGGCCGGGGATTCAGGTCGTTCCCCCTGCAGCTGCTGCGTGTCGGCGCGGGCTCGCCGGCCCGAACCCGATCAATAGCACCGCACTTCGAACACCGCGGCGGGCACATGCTCATGGCTGGCGACGACCTCGACGACCAGATTGTCCGTCTCGACCGGCTCATCCAGGACGATCTCGCTGGTCGTCTGGTGGTTGTCGATGCACTCGGCCAGCAGCCGCTCGCCCGCCCGCACACGGTAGTGCTTCACGCAGAACGGCGAGACCCGCTCGGGGTGGTTCCAGTAGACCGACTCCATCGGGTGGTCGAAATCGGTGTCGAAGCCCAGCACCACCCGGCGGATCTGCTGCGGCTGGTCCCAGCGCAGCTCCAGTCGCGGCGATGGGTCGGCCAGGTCGGCGAGCCAGGCGTTGGCCGTTCGGGCCGGTCGGGCGAAGCCGCTCGCCACGTTTTCCGGGCCGAACGCCTCCAGCGGCGAACTGAGTTGAAACGCCAGGTTGTGCCCCTCCGGCCGCCGGCGGGGGCTCCAGAACTCGAACCGCGGCACGCCCTCTTCCGCCGTCTGCTGGGTATGGCCGTACCGCAGCGTCAACAGCCCAGTCATCCGCTGCCGGCTGGCGCGGACGTGGATGTGCTCGTTGGCCATCAGGCAGACGTAGGCGTAGCGCGGCTGGTCGATCATCGCGCCGAAGGCGAGGGTGACCTCCTGGTCCTGCCCGCGGGCAAGCGAGATCTCCTGGACGGCCAGCGTTTCGTCCGGCGTCTGGTTCTCCGGATCGCTGCTGACGCGGAGCTCCGCCCGCAGGCGGGTCGGCTCGTCCGCGCAGACGCGAATCGTGACGTCGGGCACGGGTCCGGCCGCAACCGGCAGCATCTGGGCGACCGGCTTGTCGAGCGGGATCCGCGGGCCGTCGGGCGGCAGGCTCGAGAGGCGGCACGTGCTCGATGCGGTCACCTTCGCCTTCGCCGCCAGGTCCTCCGGGTCGTCCAGGCGGACCCGCGGGATGACCTGCCCCGTCCGCAGCAAGTCCCGCTGGAGGCGGTTCATCCGTGCCGGCTCGACCAGGTCGGCGGGCAGCAGCTTTTCGCTGGCGCAGATCGCCGCCGCCAGCCCCGCCGCCTGCCCCGCGGCCGCGCACGTCGCCATCACCCGCGTCGTGCCGAACGCCACGTGCGTGACACTGATGAGCCTGCCCGTGATGAACAGGTTCTTGATATTCCGGCTGAACATGCACCGGTAAGGGATCTGGTAGACCCCCGGCGGGTGCCAGTGCCACGAGCCGGCCTTGTCGCTGTAGACTCCGTCAGCCGGGTGCAGGTCGACCGACCAGCCGCCGTGGGCGACCGCGTCGTCGAAGGGTTTCTGCCCGAGCACGTCGCGCTGGGTGAGCATGTACGGTCCCTCGAACCGCCGACTCTCCCGCTTGCCGGGGATCAGCCCGACCCATTCCAGCGTCATCGTCTCGGCCTCGGGGAACCGGCCGGAGTTCTTGATGTAGTCCCACACCCCGTAGGCAACCTGCCACAGCTCGTACTTGATCTTCTCGGTGTCGTGGACGGTGTCCATCCGGCCGCCCAGTTCCAGCCACCACAGGTGGGCGGCCGTGCGGTGCGGGTGGATCCGCTCGTAGCGGGGGATCCGCGCGGGCACGTCCTTCATCGCGTAGCTGGGCGGAATGAACTGAACAGGCCGGCCGGTGTCCTTGGCGTAGAAATAGATCGAATGGCCCAGCAGGTGGCCGAACTCCTCGCCGGGCGCGACCGACTCGCCGAACTCCTCCGGCGCTTCGGCCCCCATGCGGAATGCCGCCCCCGCCAGAAAGCCGAGGATGCCGTCGCCGCTGGCGTCGCAGAACAGCGGGGCGCTGACCTCGTAGACGGTCGAATCCTGGCTGTTGAACCCGCGGACCGATTCGACGGTGTCCGGGTCGCTCTTGCCGACCTCCCAGGCCGCGGTGTTCAGCAGCAGCCGGATATTCGGCTCAGCAAGCACCTTCTCCAGCAGGATCGTATCGACGAGGACCGGGTTGCCCTCGGGGTTGCGGTAGAAGTTCTCGACGAGGATCTCGTCGATGACGCCACCCTCGCGGGCCCAGCGGTTGTTGTTGCCCATGTGCGTGGTCGCGCCGAGGATCCACAGCCGGACCTCGCTGGAGGCGTTGCCGCCGAGCACGGGGCGGTCCTGCATCAGCACGACCTTCGCCCCCGCCCGCGCCGCGGTGATCGCGCAGCACGCCCCCGCCAGCCCCCCGCCGATCACGGCCAGGTCGCACGAGATCCGCTCGGTCCGCAACTGCCGCCCCTGTGCCGCCGCCGGTTCCTTGATCATCAGATTGGCTCCCTTGCCTGCGATTCGCCCGCGCCGCCATGTTTGGCTGGTACCGGGGACGGAGCATACCCCGACCCGCCGGGACGGGCAAGGAATTGGCGCGGGAGGCAGGAGCGATTCGCCGGGTGCGGTCCTGCGCGGCAGGGCCGTGGCAAACGCAGTCGCCATATCCTGCGGCCCCTCGTTGTCCTGCGCGACGTCTACTGCGCCAATCGCCGGTCCGGCCCGAACGTGCGCATGATCCCCGGTACGCGGATCGCGACGAACCGGTCCAGGCGGTCGATCTGCAGTCGTCCGCCGGTAATCTCGACGGCTTGCGGCCCGTCCTCGTACAGCGGGTAGATCTCCGCTTGGGCGGTCTGCTGGCCGGGCAGATGGATCGTCAGCGGACCGCCGCCCGCGGCCGGGTGCAGGTTCGCGCAGCAGATCAGCAGATCCTCCCCCTGGCGCCAGTACTCGCACAGCGTGTGGCGGGGGCCGTCGATCCGCAGCGGGCTGGGCTGGCCCATCACCCAGAGGATCTCCGCCCAGATCTCCTGCTCGTTGGCCGGCGGACGCACGTCGTCAGCCACCACCTGCCGCCACGGCAGGTACGGGTCGCGCGTCAGGTCCAGCGGCTTGATCGGGGCCATCCGGGGGATCAGCGAGACCCGGCCGCTGCCATACTCGCTGCGGATGATCCCGCTGAGCCGGCCGATGTTGACCTCCGGCACGAAGTGGGGCGGGCCGGCCTGTTCGATCCGGTCGAGGGCCTCGGCCGGCAGCATCTCGGCAAAGGCGTGCCGCTCGCGGACGCGGGTCCGCTCGTCGCGGGTGCCCGCATCGCCCAGCAGCACCAGCCCGCCGCCCTGCTTGACGAATTCGGTGATCGCTTCGGCCTGCTCGCCCGATACGCACGAGGTCATCGGCAGAAACAGGGCGTGCCGCCCGGTCAGCCAGCCTTCCAGGTTTTCATCCAGCAGGATGGTAAAGGGCAGGTGGTTTTCGAAGAGCATCTGCTCCAGCGCGCAGGCCGCCCAGACCGGCGTGTGACGCACGAAGCCGAGCGTGGCGGTGCTTCGCCAGACCGCCGCCGCGCAGAACCGTTCGTCCCGCCCGTCCAGCAGGTCCAGGTGCTTGTTCGCCCAGGCGACGATCGGGGCGACGTGCTCGGCCATCCGGCGGTTGCCGGCCAGCGGCCCGATCATGCCGAAGTCGTACGCGTTGCCCGCAAAGGCCAGCCCGTGCGCCGCGGCGATCTCCTGGTCGACCTTCTCGAACTCGCCCCAGAAGCCGAAGCCCCGCTTGCGCCCGTAGTTGCTCAGGATCTTCTCCCAGCGGGCGTCCGTCGAAATCCGGACCGAATCAGCCGCTCCCGTCGCTCCCGCGTCCGGGTTGCGGCCGTCCTGGATCGCGCGGACCTGTGTCCCCGCGGCCGAAGGCGGCAGCACCACGCGCGGCCGCCAACCGGACTCTTCCATCGTCGTCAGGTCGGCGGCGCGGATCGCCAGGTCGAAATCGACGCCGTCCTTCATCAGGGCGTTGTAGCGGAGGTTGTCGCAGCCGCAGGGGACGACGAACTTTGCCTCCGGCAGGACGTTCTTGACCACATCGCGGATCTCGCCGGCCCACCAGGCGAACGTCTGCGCCCGCCAATAGCACACCTCCTGGTAGAGCGGGTCCTTGGCGACGCGGTACGCGTCCGGCGGGTAGTAGATGTCGTTGAAGTGGGGCAGGTCGACCTTGTCGAAACCGGGGATGCCCAGCTCGCGGACCAGGTCCCGGCTGGCGTAGGTTTCGCGCAGATATGCCCGGAACGACTCGACGGCTGGCTGGGTGTAGCTGATGCCGGGCATGACGGTGTTGTCGAGCAGCACGCGGTCGGGCTGGACGGTCAGCACGGCGTGGCGGATGAGGGTCCGCTGGTATTCGAGGAAGTCTTCGCTGTGCGGGTCCATCCAGCGGCGGAAGGTCTGGCCGCCCCATGGGTAGAAATCGCCCGACTGGTTGCGGGCCATCCACTGTTCGGCGTCGGGCCGCTCCAGCAGGAACGTTTCGTAGTAGACCGGCAGGCCCTGCACGTAGACGTCGCACTGCATGCCGCGCTTCTTGCACTCGGTCCGC
The DNA here is from genome assembly GCA_041687575.1 of Phycisphaerae bacterium. Lineage (GTDB taxonomy): Bacteria > Planctomycetota > Phycisphaerae > UBA1845 > JANYLN01 > JANYLN01. The sequence continues at coordinate 10,303 of JAWLBS010000142.1, forward strand.
AGGTTTGCCGCCCGCTCGATCAGCGGCTTTTCGGCTTCGAAGCCGAACCCCTTCGTGCACGCGACCAGCACGCGGTTGACCCCGACCTCCTGCAGCAGGTCGAGGTTCTCGTTGGTCGTCTCCCGATGCCAGCGGTCCCACTCGCCGGCCGAGGCGTGCCCCGTCCGGATGCGGTGGAAGATCGGTTCGTGCGAGCCCGCGCCGAGGATGACCTTGTCTGCCATGATCGTGTTTTCCTTGCGATTGCGGGGGCGGATTCCGGTCCAGCCGGAAAGCACGCGACGACACGCCAGCGACATCAACAGGATACGACCCCGCCGCGGAATTTGTACCCCTAAGCCCGGCCGAAAGCAACGTGGTGCCTCAGGTGGCGCCAAGGTGCGGGAGGTACTCGTGCAAGACGCTGGCTGGCGAGCAAGCCCCGAATTTCGCGTTGAACGCCACCGCGCGACTATGGAGTGCGGCGGCGCAGACGCCGCTTTGTATTTCCTGCGGCGGCGTCCCAGACACCAGAACCGGAAGAACGTCCCAATGGGCTGACCCCCTGAGCGAGCCCCCCGGGATGCGGGGCGAGATGCACCGGCGAAGCGGCCACCCGCCAACCCCCGCCCACCGCCCCTTCATGACCGGCCTGTCGAAGGCCGGGGTGACTGACGCCCATGGGTGAAGCCCGCGGGATTGCGGCGGGTGCTGAAGGGTGCCGTCTGGAAGGGAGGTCGCCGATGCTTTTGGGGCCTTGTGCGGCTACGTTGGCGTTATCGTGCCCTTTGAGGGCACCACAAGACAAGAAGGAACGGCCCGTTTGTGTGGGGCCTCTGTCCCGGGTTCGCGGCGGCTGCGCCGCCTTGCCCCCGGGCTTACATACGTGGCCCTTGCAGGGCCGACGACAGCTGCGGCCGGGCCGCACAGTCGTGGGCACAGCTTTGCTCAGGAGTGACGGGAGGCGTGCAGGGGGCGGAAATGAGAAACGTCCCCAGTGGTCCCATTGGTCTTTTGCGTGTCCCTTTCCCGCTCAGCAGTACGCATGCTTGAAGATCGGGTTGGGCAGATCCGACGTTTCCCACGGCACGGCGGGAACATCGCCCGGCTTTTCCAGGACCGCCAGGCCCATGTAGTACCTCGGCGGCAAGCCATGGGCCTCCATGAAGTCGAGGTACCCGCGGTTGGCCCCGACCCAGGTCGTTCCTTCCTTGCAGTCATCGACCAGGAGGATCCCGCCATCGGCCAGACGGGGGTAGACCTTCTCCATGCCCACCCGAACAGGGTCGCGGAGGTCCACGTCGATCAGGGCCACGCTGATATCCTGCGGCAGCGTCTCGGCGTCGACCTTGCAGATATCCCCCTTTACGACCTGGACGCCGCGGCTGATCCCCCAACGGCGAAGGTTCTGCCTGAAACTCTTTTCGGAGTTGTTGCTGAACTCTTTGGCGTGATCCCGCGGGAGGCCGAGACGGAAGTCGTCTTCCAGCTGGTCGGCGACGAAGCCGGCGAACGTGTCGAAACAGTAGTATTCCTTGGGTCGGTTGATCCGCGACAGGAACCGGCACGCAAACGCCGTCGTGCCGCCGGTGGCGCAGCCGACCTCCAGCACGGGGCCCGGCAGGTCCCGCTTGTGGTACAGGGCGTCCAGGTAGGCGTACAGGTTGTCAGTGGACATGGCCGGGTTCGGCGGCAATGCGATCAGGTGCTTGATCCAACGTTTAAGCGGCGCCAGCATGATTCACTCCTCGCCAGGCGAACAACAGGCTTTGCCCCTACGCCACATTCGAAACCCGCGCATCGGCGGCTCCTGCGCCTTTTCGCTCACGCGGTGCCCCTGACTCGCGATCGTCTCGGCCTCACGGGCGAATCCGCACGCCGCACACCCGTCCAGACGGAGCGGGTCGGGGCTTCGACCTCGAGTGGGCGACGCATCAGCCATGATGCCGGGCATTCTACGTGTCGCGTCGGCACCTGCCAAGGACGCCGGCCACAGGGTGCGTGACAGGATCCGCGGGACTTCCCGCCGTGCACCGGTCACCGGGGTCGT
>JAWLBS010000143.1:0-12241 GCA_041687575.1 Phycisphaerae bacterium
CTACGGCAACCAGGGCGGCACGCCCGGCTGCAGCGTGCGCAGCGGGGATTACAAGTTGATCGAGTTCTTCGAGGACCGGCACGTGGAGCTGTACAACCTGCTGGAAGATCCCGGTGAGACGACGAATCTCGCCGACGCGGAACCAGATGTCCGCGACCGCCTGCTGGGTCTGCTGCACAACTGGCTGGACGACGTGGCGGCGAAGATCCCGCAACCGAATCCGGATTACGCCCCCTGGCCCAACCGCGGCACCGGCAGCCGGGGGTGAGCCCAAAAGCCCGCTGGCGGCAAGCGGCTGGTCACCTTCGTTCAGGATGACAACATTGGCGGGCGCAGCCCGCCCTACAGCGGCAGTTTCACCGGCACCCGCTCGGCGGCCGACTTTTCGGCCGCGAAGACCAGCTCATAGGTCTTGTACGCGTTGGGGATGCTCAGCATGTTCTCGCAGCCCTTGTCCACCGAGTCGATGAAGTAGCTGATCTCCTCGGGGAACGGGTGGTGGCCGACGTTCCAATCGTCGGGGTAGGTGCTGTTGAGCGGGGTGAAGGTCCGGCTGCCGGGAAACAGCGTCTCGCTGTACACGCCGTTGTTGCGGATGGTGCCCTTGCTGCCGTTGACCTGCAGGTGCAGCACGTACGGCATGTTGCACTCGAGGCTGGTGGCGCACTTGCCGATCGTGCCGTTGGCGAATCGGACCATCAGCGTGATCGTCGGGTCGTACTCGAAATCCTTCCGCCAGCGGGCCGGCTCGGACATCGCCATCACCTCGACGATCTCGTTGTCCTCACCCGCCATCCACCGCACCAGGTCCACCGCATGACAGCCGCCCATCAGCAGCGCGCTGCCGCCGGTAGCGACCTTGCCCTTCCAGGCGCCCTTGATCTCGTGCCAGTAGTCGGCCTCGACGTAGAAGACCTCGCCGATGTGGCCGGCGTCGACGAAGTTCTTCAGACCCACCACCGCCGGATAGAACCGGCAGACGTGGCCGACCTGGGTCTTCAGGCCCGTCTGCTGCGTCAGGTCGCGCAGGTGGCGGTTCTGCTCCTGCGTGAAGCACAGGGGCTTTTCGACCATCACGTGCTTGCCGGCCTGCAGGCACGCGACGGCCTGCTCGTAGTGCAAAAAGTTGATCGTGCAGACACTGGCCACGTCGATGTCGTCGCGCTGCAGGGCCGCCTCCAGGCTGTCGTAGTAGTCGGCCTTGAAGCCGTACTGCTGCATGTACTGCTCCGCCCGCGCCTTGTCCTCGGGAACCATGCCGACAAACGCGCGGATCTCGGTCCGCGGGTCCTGGCAGTAGCCCTTGACGTGTTCGCCCGCCACCCAGCCGGGCCCGATCACCATTGCGCCGTATTTGGCCATCACATTCTCCGCACGTGTCAAATCATCCCCGGTCGGCCGCGCCCTTCGGGTCGGCGACCAGGCGGTCCAGTTCTTTGTGTTCGTACGATATCGCCCCGACCGGGCAGAGCCGCTGGCAGACACCGCAGCCGATGCACAGATCGTCCTCGACCCGGGCATGCCCGTCGTGCAGCTCGATCGCGTCGCAGTGGCCCGGCAGCGTACACCGCCCGCAGCCGATGCACACGTCGCCATCGACCCGGCTGACGCCCGGCTGGACGACGATCTTGTCGGGGGTGGTCAGCTTCGACAGCGCCAGGCCGCGGAAGTCCTGCCAGTCGGCGAAGCCGTGCCGGGCCATGTAGTCGGCCAGGTCCTCGTTCAGTTCAGTCACCACCCGCCACCCGTGCCACATCACCTCGCTGCAGAAACTCGCCCCGCTGGCGCCCCACATGATGGCCGAGACGAAATCCCGCCAGTCCTCCAGGCCACCCGAGGCGATGATCGGGATGTCGACCGCCCGGGCGAGCTGCGCTATGGCCATGAACGTCGAGTACTTGCAGATCGACCCGTTGCTGCCGCCGAAGGCGACCCCGTCGACCAGCGGGATGTCCGGGGTGCCCGGCTGGTCGGCGTCGACCGGCGGCAGTCCCGCGGCTGGCATGCCCACGACATGGACCGCGTCGGCCCCGCCGTCCTGGCAGGCCCGCCCGACGGCGCGGACGTCCCGGGCGTTGGGCAGGAACTTGCAGACGATCGGCAGGTCGACGGTCCGCTTGACCATCTCGACGATCCGATGGCAGGCGTCAGGATTTTCGCCGATCTGGGCGCCGCCGTGCTCGGTCCGTTTGGCCGCAAGGGCCGTGGTATCGAGGTTCGGGCAGCAGAAGTTCAGTTCCAGCCCGTGGCAGCCGGCGTCTGCGAACCGCTGGGCGAGGACCTTCCAGTCGTCCTGCTGGTCGCCGCGGGCGCCGAGGTTGGCGAAGATCTTCATGCCCGTCTCGGCGCGGGCCTGGCGGGCAAGGTCGCAGCCTTCGTCCATGCTCAGCCGCTTGTCGATCGGCGAGAGGATCGTCTCGCCGGGCATGCTGAAGGACCGCATCTGGCCGGCGAACGGCACGCGGACGAAGGTCAGTTTGAGCATGGCGGCGTCGCAGCCCGCCCGCTCGGCCGAGCGCAACAGCCCGATCTTCCGCGTCAGCGGCCCGGAGGCCACGATCACGGGTTTATGGATTTCAACTGTACCGATTCGCAGCATTCGTCAAATGCCCTTATCACCGCGGCCCCTCGTCCGCGGGTCGGCCATTGTAGCCAGCCGACGGTTTTCTCGCCAATCCAGCGGCATCGGAGCCGCCGAACTTCATGTCGGGATCGAGTGCTGGCCGGGAATTCGAGACCGGAGACCTTACGGCGGCGTGGAGTGAAAGCGGCGTCGTTGCCGCCGCAGTCCATATTGCCGCTGGACGATCCGCTTGGGATTGAAACGTTGACGCCGATGGCAGCTTGATCCAAAGCGGCGTCACGGCCGCCGCACTCCACAGGCGCCGCCGGACAGTCCGTTTGGAGGCGTGGACGAGGAGCCGATGCCGGGCTTGAGTGAAAGCGGCGTCTTTGGCGCCGCAGTCCAAAGGCTGCCGGCGGCGAAAACGCCCTTGCCCGGCTTGTCGGCCAGCAAGTTCGCCCCTTCCGATCCTGATGCCGTTTCCTGAATCTGCGAAATCTGCGAAATCTGCGGATCACCCCGTTGTTGTCGTGGCCGTTGCTGTTAATCTGCGAAATCTGCGGAAGGCCGTCATTCGTCGCCTACACTGGTACTGAACCAGGAGACAATGCCCATGCGAATCGCCCTGATCACCGATGAGTGCACCCATGACCCGTTTACCGCCTTCGAGCTTGGCCGGCAGTGGGGGATCGAGCATTACGAGATCCGCTACGCCTATCGCTGGCGTGTGCCCGAGGGGCCGGCGTGGGTGAGCGACCTGGTTGCCGCGGCGGTCAAGGCGTACGGCGTGACGGTCTCGGCCATTTCGCCGGGGCTGTTCAAGCCGGTCATGCGGATCGACGGGACGAAGGTGCCGCTGGCGACCGACACGCCGGCCGAGATCCGCCGGCACCTCGACGAACTGCTGCCGCGGTTCATCGAATTCGCCGACCGACTCGGCACGAAGACCATCGTCGGGTTCGCCCTGCCCAAGGCCCCGGACGCGATGGGTCCGGCTCCGGCGATCGTGATCGACTCGCTGGCCGAGGCAGCCGAGCGGGTCCAGCGGGCGGGCATGCGGCTGCTGATCGAAAACGGCGCCGGCTCCTGGGCCGACACCGGCGCCGCCAGCCGCAAGATTATCGAGGCGGTCGGCTCGGACGCCCTGCGGATCAACTGGGACCCCGCCAACGTCACCCACGGCGGCTTTGCGGAAGACCCGGTGACGGAGGGCTTCCCCCAGGTCCAGCCCTACACCGCCGGCGTGCACGTGAAAGACGCGGTGCACCTGGCCGGCCGGGGCCAGTGGGTCATGCTGGGCGACGGCCAGGTCGACTGGCCGAGTCAGCTCGCCGCCCTGGGCGCCGCCAACTACGCCGGCTACCTGACGGTCGAGCCGCACCTGCAGTACGAGTCGCCGGTGGGCCTGGTCGGCAAGACGGGGATGTTCCTGGATCTGTTGCGGAAGGTGTTGGAGGGGTAGGCCTTATTCGGTCTGTCCGGAAAGGCTGAACCGTTTGAAAGGTACAATGCCTTCTCGAACGCCCCCGGCGGCGATATCATTTGGCAAAAGAGCTCATGGACCAATGCCAAGGATCCGCAAAGTCAAACCGTTGCCCGGATACCGCCTGGACCTGGAGTTCGACGACGGCACGGCCGGGACCATCGATCTGTCCGACCGGGTCGGCAAAGGGGTGTTCGCCGCCTGGAACGATCAGGCCTTTTTCGAGCAGGTCCAGATCGGGCCGGAGGGCGAGCTCGCCTGGGGCGACACCATCGACCTGTGCCCCGACGCGCTATACCTGAAGGTGACCGGCAAAAAGCCGGAAGATCTGTTTCCATCACTGCGCTGCGAGTCCGACTGTGCGTAGTCTTTAGTCCCCGACAAACCGCACACACCGCACTGCCGCCAGCAAACGCCGTGCAGCCACGACACTGAGCACCCCCAGCAAAAGCAACATCACGCCAGCGAGGATCAGGCCCTCCGCCGCCAGCCACAGTACCGCGAAACATGCCGCCAGCGGGATCAGCCACGCCGACCAATAGAGCACAGCCACCGCCACCGGCCGGATCGCCCGCCAACCGAGCCGACTGCCCACCAGCGTCACCCCGCCGAGCAGCAGGACGAGCAGGACGCCAAGCATGCCCCAAAGCAACGGAATCGCATCCAGCGCCATCGCTCCGGGCGAAAACCCCGCCTGTAAGAAAGACTTCATCCCCTCCAACAGCAACGGCACCATCCCCACCGCCGCCGCCAGCATGCACGTAATCACCGCGAACAACCGGGCCCGCGCCAAGCCGCCTCGCGTCTCCAATCGACTGAAGAACGACGGCCGCCCCAACACCGCCAACATGGTCGCCCCATATGCCTTCACGCATCCGAACAGTGAACGACACGAACCGAACGGCGGCGCCACGCGGCGTCCCGGCAGAGACGCCTCCACATCCAGCCCGCATTCGGGACACGTGCCGGCCGGCGAAAGCCCCGTCAGGCGGTACCCGCACCCCAGACACTGCGGGCCCTGCCGTGACCACGCCGGCCCTTCCGCCGGACCTGCATAGCCGGACCCGGCGCGGAAGAACAACCACGCCACCCACAGACCGAATCCCAGGATCAACAGCGGCGGGATGGCTGCCGGCTCACCCTTGGGGACCGTCAGCAGCCCATGCATCACCAGGACCTGCAGGATCAGGGCCGGCACGATCAGCGATGTCGTCGCCCACAGCATCAGCCGGACCGAGCGGCCCAGCAGGCGCCGCGTCCGCTCGCCGACCGAGATGTACGGCGCCAGCAGGATTGCGACAACGATCAGGACGGCTTCCGCGACGGCCGCGATGAGAATCATTTCAAGGATGTCCCCGGCCATCAGCCCCCAGAACATGCGGGCCCTCTGAAAGGCCAGCACCGCGACGAACGAGACCGGGGCCTTCAGCGTCTCCCACAACGTCGGCACCGGCAGCAGCGAATCGCCCATCTGCTCCGGCGTGCGCCCCGCCAGCCAGCTCACCAGGCTGTAATGCCCATCGGTGTACAGGCTCATGGTGATGCTGCAGGCCGCATAGCCGACCCACACCAGATGCGCAACGATCGCCGCCCGCCAGCCGGCCGCAGCGAACTGCGGACCCAGCCGCTTCGGCATCACCCACAGCAGCGGTGCCAGCAGCACGACGATCGGCCATGGCAGACGGATCGGCCGAAGGGGACGCGCGGCCTCATCGGCCGGCCAGAACTCCGGCAGCGCCTGTGTCGGATCCGTTGCGACCCGGTCGGAATGGATCTTCCCGGTCATTGGCCCTGTTCCCCCTGCTCAACCGGAACGAGAATCCATTCCATGTGCGGTTGCATACGGTCCGGGAAGTACGCCCAATCCTCGACCCAGTCCCTCGCCTCCGGGTCCTCCTGCTCTTCCTCCAGCACCCCGCCGTTATCGACCGCATCGTCGCCGACGGACCAGAGCACGAAGCCGTACGTGTCGTGGCGGCGGTAGCCCAGCGGCTGGCGCGAGATCGGATCGAGCGGCAGTTCGTCGATATACTCCGGGACGAGGTCCGCAAGACGCTCGGGAAACTGGCCGTGATCGGTCCGCCAGGCCGACAATGCCGCCGATGTGACCGCCATCGCATGGGTCGCCATGTCGCGCATGGCCAGGGAATAGGCAGATGCGTACGAGGGATACGGCGCGGCCAGGCCGTCAACCGGGTTGCGTCCGTTGAGCGGGTCGGACCTGCGATCCGACTCCGGACGCTTTCCCAACCGCTGAACCGCCTGCTCATACGGCAGGTCGGCAGCGGCCATCGCCTGCTGTGCGGCGGCGTGGGTCTTGGTGACGATGGTGTGCCGGTCGCTGACAAGCCCGGACAGCAGGTTCAGCAGACTCAAGGCAGGCTGGAAATCCTCATCGCGCTGCTCGGCTGGAACCCACGGCTGCGGCACGAACCAGCCGTTGCCGTCCTCGTCGCGGGTGTAGTACGGGTCCAGCATCCGGTCTGCCATCGCCGCCTCGGCCAGAAGCATCTGTTTCCACAGGGCGGGAAAATCGACGCAGTACGAGCGGAGCAGGTCGATCAGGTCGCTGGCCTGCTCTCGCGTCAAGTCGAACTCCTTCGACCAGTTCATGATTTCGCCGTAGGCCAGAGACCGGCAGCCCTGAGCGTTCAAAGGCCCCATCAGGCCGGGCACCTCCTGGCATCGCTTGGCCAGCTCCAGCACCGTCTGCAGGTCGGCCATCGCCGCATCGAAGTCCCGTGTCTCGGCCATCCGGTACCGGGCCCTGGCGCGGAAGCCTTTGGCTGCATGGCGAACACGGGAAAGCCAGCTGTGGGCCTTTTCCGGCGGAAGCGACAGCGCCCCGGGGACCCGCGCGAGTCGCGCGATGCGAGTCATGGCCGTGCGCACCGGCTCGCTCCGCACAAAGTCGATGGCCCTGGGCAGGCAGTAACGCCGCTCAGGCGTCCACGCCCCGGCGTACAGCGTCTCCAGGTCGACCTGAAGGGGACCTTCAATCTCAATTGCCGTATTGTCGAACCCGGAAGCCTTCCAGGTCATCCCGGCCGGGGCGGTCGTCGGTGCATCGAACTCCGAACTTGCCCTCGGCAGGTTGTAGACCGCGGTCAGCAGATCCGTCTCCGGGTCCTTCATCGGCGGGTCGGCGAACATGACGTCCCAAGCATCTCCACCCGGATCGACCGGCGGGGTGACGATGCGGACATGCGCGAAGTGGACCAGGTACGGCACGAGCACGACGGCCACTCCCAGCCGGATCAGCCAGCGCCGGCGGTGCAGGCGCTCGTGCAGATAGTCGAGCCGATCGAGGATGAAGTCCTGCATGCGGACAGTCTACCGCACATACGCTTCCTTTCAACGTCCCGCCCGGCCCACGGGGTGCGGCAGCTGAAGCCGCATGCATCTGCGCAAATCTGCGAAATCTGCGGAAGGCCGTTGAGCCTCGGACTCAGGGCACCCCCGCACGTCGGACACGCTTCAACCAGCCCCCCCGTCGGCGATCGGCTGCTCGTCGGGACGCTGAAGGCCGGCGAGGCGGCGGCGACGGGTACCGGCCCCGACATCCCGAGAGGACGGCCACAACGTCCGGTAATCCGCGTCGCCCGCCCGGACAGTTTTCACCTCCGATTCTCTTGCACTCCGATTGGAGTGTTGTTACACTCCTATCGGAGTGCAAGGAGTCCACCATGGCTGCCAAGCGGTCGGCAAGCCACAGGAAGGTCACTCTGAAGATCCCGGCTGAGCTGTACGAGAACCTCGCGACGCTGATCGAGGGAACGGGCTTTAGCAGCGTGACGGAGTTCGCGGTCTGGGTGCTGCGCGATGTGGCGGCTGGCGGGAAGCTCAAGCCCGACCAGCCGGGGCTCTCGCAGCAGGAGATCGAGATCATCCGAAAACGCCTGCAGGCGCTGGGATACATCGAGTAGACCCTTTCCTGTAACGAGCAGAGGTCAACAGCCGGCATCGGCGCAAACGCGCCGATCGGACGGCACGTGGGAGGTGCGCGCATGGAGCCTGAAAACGGCAGGTATCTTGACGAGCTGGTTTGCGATGGCGGGCCCGCCGGCCGGCCCCTGAACCTGGCGCCGCTGCGGGTGCGGGTCTGGGCGGTGGTGGTGCTGGCGGTTGTGGCGGGGCTGGCGCTGCAGACGTGGCGGCCGGAGATGCCCCTGCTGACGTGGCTGCGGATCGATCTGCCGGCCTGGCAGGTGCTGGTGATCTTCCTGGCGGCGATGGGGTGCGAGCTGATCGATTCGAGCCTGGGCATGGGGTACGGCACGACGCTGACGCCGGTGCTGCTGCTGGCTGGTTTCGAGCCGCTGCAGATCGTGCCGGCCGTGCTGCTGAGCGAGTGCGGCACGGGCTTCGCCGCCGGGCTGCTGCACCACCGCGACGGCAACGTCGATTTTGTGAAGGACCGCCAGGCGCTGTCGGTGCTGATCGCGCTGCTGGTGCTGACGGTGGTGGGCACGCAGCTGGCGGTGTACGTGGCCGGGGCGATCTCGAAGGCGTGGCTCGGCCGGTCCATCGCGGGGATCATCCTGGCGATGGGGATCATCGTGCTGCTGACCGGGCGGCGGACGATGCGGCTGCGCCCCGCGTCGCTGGTGCTCGTGGGCGGGATCGCCGCGTTCAACAAGGGGCTCAGCGGCGGGGGCTACGGTCCGCTGGTGACCGGCGGGCAGGTCGTCTCAGGCCTGCGGCCGCGTCAGGCGGTGGCAATCACCTCGCTGACCGAGGGGTTTACCTGCCTGGTGGCGCTAGCCGGATACCTGTGGGCGGGCAAGGTGCTGGACTGGTCGCTGGCGGCGCCGCTGATCGGCGGGGCGATGCTATCGGTGCCGCTGGCGACGCTGCTGGTGCGGCGGATGCCGGAGACCTTGATGCGCCGCGCGGTCGGGATCGCAACATGCGCGCTGGGGGCGTTGGCGCTGGCGAAGGCGCTCGGGTGATCTGCAGGGGTGCCGGGGGCGAGCGAGAAACGGCTTTCCGCAGATTTCGCAGATCACTGCTCTAGTAACAACAACGGCCGTGGCACCCGGCCTGGCGGTTTTCTGGAACGGAACAGGTCAGCCATCCGGGGAATTCCATGGCCGCCAACAGCGCGGCCATGGCACCCGGCCGAACGACGGCTACGCCGTGGCGGACACAGTCCGCCCTACTTGTGGTGCTCCTCGTGGTCGTCGACGGGGGTGTGGTTGTGGAACACGCCGGCGGCGTGCATGCGGTTGTGCAGGCTGCGGTGGGCGGCCGTCAGCACCAGGCGCATCCGCTTATAGGCCGCGGCATCGGCGCGGGTGGCGGCGGTGTCGAGGTAGGCCAGGGCGCCTTCGATCTGCTCGAGGATCGTCATCGCGTCGGCCGCCGCCATGAACGGGGTGCCGGCCACCTCGACCATCACCGGTGACGAGTGCGCGGCAATCATCTCGGGCTTGTCCGGGTAGCCCCCGCGGACCAGCAGGGCCAGCCAGCTGCTGCGGTTGAGCTTCACGCTCCAGCTGCCGGCATCCCGCTCACTGTCGACGGCGAGGCTCTCGCGGATCTCGCCATTAACCACCAGGTCCACCCGCGTCATCGGCACCGTCACGCTGGCGACCTGCCAGGTGACATCGACCGTGCCGCCGGTGGCGGTCATCTTCATCCGCGTGCCGGCCGGGGTGCCCTCGACGGCAAACTCCAGCAGCGGTCCGTAGGTGACGAACGTATCGGCCCGACGGATTGCTGCCTTCCAGGCGTCGTAGGTGAACTCCTCGTCCGGCTGCAGACGTGCGTAGGTGCGGACGGCGCCGACGGCCGTGCTGGCGGCCATCTTGTCGGTACCGCCGACGGCGGCGGTCATGTAGCCGCAGTTGAGGTAGCGGTACCAGTCGCTGAGCGAATACGGGTCGATGCCGTGGTAGAGGTCGCCCCAGCTGGTCATCTCGACGCCGTCGGCCTTTTGCGAGACCAGCGTGGCGGCGTTTTCGGCGCGGGGGTTCGGAAAGTGCGGCAGGATCACCACCCCGTCCTGCCGGCGGCACTGCTCGGCCCACTCGGTCAAGAGGCACTCGACCGGATCGCCCAGCGCCGACTCGTCCGGCCCGCCGACCGTCATCGGGGCGATGATATTCCCGTTGTAACCAAGCAGCGAGATGTGGCCCATCACGTGCTGGCGGTTTTCGGTGCCGACGCGGACGAGGTACTCGCCGTCGCCGCCGGCCTCTTTCGCCCCGTGCGTGGTCCGGCCGTCGAAGTCGCCGACATTGGTCATCAGCTCGCCCCACTGACTGGCCAGCAGGTTGACCACGTTGACGCCCTCGCCGGCCCCTTCCAGCAGGGCGCTGCTCGGTGAGAGGAAGTGCACGTGCGTGTCGGCCGAGACCCACCCCTTCTCGCGCCAGGGCAGGACCTTTTCGATTTCGAAGGTCAGTTCGCTCGTCCGGCCGGTCACCTTGACCACGCGTCGAATCGGGCGGATCTCAAAGCCCTTGGAGATTTCGACGTAGACCTCGCCGCGGGGCAGGTCGATGGTCGTCTGGCCGTCGATGTAGGTGCAGTGGTGGATCCCCTGGTTTGTGAAATCGACGCTGTAGTCCTGAAACCAGAACGGGTTAGGGACGCGGTGGCGGTCGAGCGGGGCGAGGTACTCGCCGGCGGTGCCGTGCACGTGCAGTTTGACAGGCACGGGCTTGCCGCCGGCCTTGTCGATCACGCGGATCGTCACGCGCTGCGCCGCGGGCGGCACCACACGCAGCGGCCCGGCCTTTTCGGCGGATTCGAGCTTCGCCACGGGAATCGTCTTGCCGCCGGGCAGATGGAAGCGGGCCTGCGGGTGGGCGGTGTACTCGACGAGCACCTCCCGGCCGGATACCCGCGGCACCTTGTTGTTGTAGGTGTCAGGCCAGTTGTCATTTTCGTAGAGCGGACGGGGCGCGGCGGAGATGACCTGGCCCATGTCGATCCGGATCTGCGGCAGCCGGCCGAACTCGTCGCGGGCGGCGTCGAAGGCCTGGCCGCGCGGCAGCGTCAGGATCGCCTTGCGGCGCGCGGCCCAGCGGATGGGGCTCGACTCGACGTTGCCGGCCGAGACGGCCGAGAGGATGACGGCATGCTCGCCCGGTTCGAGACGGATCGCGACGACCGCCTTTTTCGGGTGGGGGTTTTCCCACGCCCACAGCCAGTTCATCCACGGCTGCAGGTCGGCGGTCTGGGTGCGGAACTGTCGCCAGCCCCAGGCCATCAGCTCGGTCTTGTCGCGGCCGTCAGACTGCGTGGGGTACGGCTCCTGATAGCCGACCGCCTCGAGGCAGTTCTCGCCCCAGGGGCGGTGGACCGGCCCGATCTGCCGGCGGCAGTCGATGGACAGACGCTCTTCGCTGCCGTCGGCGTAGACGACGACGTAATCGGCCGCACGCTCGCCGAGCCTCGCAAAGCCCTTGTAGGCCGGCACGATTCCGCCGGGCCCGGGCTCGTACGGCTTGCGGTCAAAAGTGTGCATGAAGACCAGCCAGCGGGCCTTGAGGTCGTCGAGTTTGACGGTGACGGGCTTGTCTTTGACGAGCGCGACGCGGCTGGCGATCTTGAAGGGCATGCCCCAGCAGCTCAGCGTGCCGGCCGGGGCGTGCGGAACGCGCTCGCGGGTATCGGCCGAGAGATCGGCGTGGGCGAGGTCGGCGAGTTTGACGTTGCCGCGGAGTGATACGGGGGTGAACAGCGAGGTGACCGGGCCTTTTTTCTGCATAGCCATGTCGAGCTCCTTTACATGATGGCTGAATGCAGGATAACCGGCGGCGGAGCGCCTGGCGAGTGCGGGCGAAAACGACTTTCCGCAGATCGCGCAGATTACTCAGATGTGAAAACCGGCGTCACCATGTTGTCGTCGCTTCATTGAACATCTCGGCCAGGATCATCAGGTCGCCGACATCGATCTTGCCGTCGCCGTTGAAGTCGCAGTCGGCGTTGTACCCGGCACTCTCGGCGGAAAGGTTCCAGCAGTGGACCATCGCCAGCAGGTCGACGACATTGATGACATAGTCGCCGTTGACGTCGCCGGCCGGGCGCTTGAAGGCAATGTCGGCCTGCCAGCCGGGGTTGCCCGGCCCGAAGACCTCGTAGGCGCCGATGTCCGAGGCAGCGCCCTTGGGCCGGTTGATGCCGTTGAAGTCCCGCGCCGGGGCGTAGGCATTGGTGCCGGCGTCGATCAGCAGCGAGCCGGC
>JAWLBS010000144.1:0-12128 GCA_041687575.1 Phycisphaerae bacterium
CGATCGGATCTTTCCGGCCGCCCAAAACATCCTGGCGCACAACCTTCAGACATGTACCAATCCGGATAAAGGATACCGCCGGCCGGCGGTTCCGCAAGCAGGTTTCCGGGGGCCGCCCGGCGGTGCATCCGTAGGTCCGGCGGCAGCAAAGTCCGTGGAGGCGGTTTCGTGGGGTCTGACCCTGTAGCGTACGTCTCCCAACGGAACCAGCGCGGGGATTTCATGGCAGCCTGGAAGCCTGTGCACCTTACGGGGTCTGACCCCGTGGCGCAGGTGCCGGAGCGTTTACCCCCATGGGGTCAGACCCCGGCGGATCGTTCAGGCATTGGCACCGCCAGGGGAATTGGGTCGTGGGCTCGAATGCAGGCGTGCTGCCAGGGGTCAGACCCCGTCAGATCTCTCAGGCACCGGCGCGAACGCAGGCGCTTGCGGCCGATGGGCCTGTGGCGACAATGGGAGGCGGCGATCAGTGCACGGACGTGCACAGAGAGGATCTACCCGGTATGGACAGCGTACACAGCGACACGCAGAGGGACCCCTTCGGCACCCACAGCCAGGTCGAGATCATCGAGCGCGGCGACGGCCGGGCCGCGGCCCGCATGACCGTCACCGCCGACCACCTCAACGGCCTGGGCATGGTGCATGGCGGGGCGATCTTCACGCTGGCCGACTGCGTGTTCGCGGCCGCCTGCAACTCGCACGGCTACCCGGCCGTGGCGATCAACGCCAGCATCTCCTACGTGCGGGCGCCCAAGGGGCGGGTTCTCACGGCCGAGGCGGAGGAACTCAGCCGCGAAGGCAAGCTCGGCTCGTACACGGTCCGGATCCTCGACGAGGACGGCAGCGTGGTCGCCACGTTCCACGGCCTGTCCTACCGCAAGTGGCAGCCGCCGAAGGAACGCCAATAAGATTTTATGCGCCGCATGGCTCTTTTTTCCTCCCCCACCACGGTTCCAGCCGCAGAAAAATCGCAGCCTTGCGTCCTACCCTGTTACGACGATGCCGGCAGGGCCGCCTTTATGGGACCTGCTGTGCTATTGGTCGAAATTGTTTTTCATGTGCGTTGGCAGGGGGCGTCTTTTTGTGTACTTATGCCACAGCATTTTCCGACTGTAAGCCGATAACGTCCGCAGTAGGCATTTCATGGACAAAGGAAGAAAGGATTGGCGGCATGAGTAAAAACGGTCTGACGCCGCTGGTTGCGGCAATCGTTCTGATGGTGGGCTTCGGCTTGGCCGGCGTGGCCTGGGGGCAGCAAGCCGAGGCAGACGCCGAGGTGGTCGCACCGGCCGAGACGGCGGTCGATGGCGAAACGTACGTCGAGGCGGAGTCCGCGACCGAGCCCGTAGCCGAAACGCCCCTGGCGGTCAGCGACGAGCCGGTGCCCGCCGAGCGCGACTGGGTCGCCCGGGTCAAGCAGCCCGTGGACTGGTTCAGCTGGGGCTTCGACCAGCGGTTGAGGCACACCTACATCAACAATGCATTCAACCTCGACCGCAGCCTGCCCAACCGGGAGTGGAACTTCCAGCGCTACCGCAGCCGGCTCTGGGGCTCGCTTAAGCCCGTCGAGGAGTTCGAGCTCCAGACGCGTCTGGTCTGGGAGAGCCGCTACTGGTGGAAGCCGGACGCCCGTGAAGGCTACGACTGCAGCGACGTGATCATCGACAAGCTCAATTTCGTCTTCAACAAACCGTTCGGCCTGCCGGTCAAGGTCCAGGCCGGCCGGTTCGACATGATCCTCGGCGACGGCTGGCTGGTGCTGGACGGCACGCCGCTGGACGGGTCGCGGACGATCTTCTTCAACGGCGTGCGGTCGACCTGGGAGTTCAAGGACATCGACACGACCGCCGAGGTGGTCTGGGTGCAGAACTACTCCGACCCGGACGTCTTCCTGCCGCCGATCGGCAGCAAGGATGTCCCCCTTGTCGAGCAGGACGAGGTCGGCGCGATCTTCTGGCTGACCAACCGTTCCATCAAAAATCTCGAGATGAACGGCTACTTCATCTACAAGCACAACGATGCGGTGCTCGCCAACGGTGACGACGGCGACCTGTACACCTTCGGGGCTCGCGGCGTGTACGATTTCGCCAAGCACTGGCGGTTTGACGCGCAGGGGGCGATTCAGTTCGGAAACAACCGGCTCCGCGATGTCTGGGCCGGCGCCGCCAAGACCTCACTGACGTACCTGTTCCGTGACACGTGGGACAATCAGCTCAGCGTGCTGTACGAGTTCCTCTCGGGGGACGACCCCGACACCGACACCAACGAGCAGTTCAATCCGCTGTGGGGCCGCTGGCCGCAATTCGCCGAGGTGATCATCTATAACTACGCGACCGAGACCCGTGTCGCAGAGGTGACCAACCTGCACCGCCTGGGCTTCGGCTGGCAGGCGAACCCCACCAAGAAGATGCAGCTCGCCGCCACGTACCAGCTGCTGTTCGCGGATGAAAATTCGTTCCGCGGCAATCCTGCCATGTTCAGCGGGTCCGGCTGCTTCCGCGGTCAGCTGGCCACGGCGATCCTCCGCTACAAGTTCAACCGGTTCCTCAGCGGCCACCTGCTGGGCGAGTGGTTCGAGCCGGGCAATTACTACTCCGATAACCGCGACGACGGTGCGCTGTTCG
This sequence comes from Phycisphaerae bacterium, assembly GCA_041687575.1. Classification (GTDB taxonomy): domain Bacteria; phylum Planctomycetota; class Phycisphaerae; order UBA1845; family JANYLN01; genus JANYLN01. The sequence continues at coordinate 2,625 of JAWLBS010000144.1, forward strand.
CCCGCGCCGAACTGGTCTTCGCGTTCTGACGGCTTTGCTGCAATCGAAACGACGAAAAGCCCCTCGCGGTCCACTGCGGCTGCGAGGGGTTTTTTTCATGTAAAAAAAGCGGCGCCTGCGCCGCCGCACTCCACAGTCGCCACCGGGCGCAAGCCCGCACACGGGTTCGGCGGCCTCGGCTCATTTTTGCCCTGCCGCGTCCGCAAGATGGCCCCGCCCCCTCAAGTGCCTTCGCCAATGCATCGATATAAACACCGTTCAGCCTCAGAATGCAGTCTATTTCGACAGGGGAACGATCCAATGAACCGCAACCACATTCTCGTCCTGGCATGCGTCCTTTTCCTGCTCGGTCCTGCCTGCACGCCGGAGGCCGACCCCTCTGTCGACAACGGGGCGGACACAGGCGCCGGCCCGGGGACCGATAACGGCGGTGACCCGACCGCCGGCCTGCCTGTCGCCACGTTCACGATCAAAAAGAGCGGGTTGAGGGGCAATTTCGACGCGTCAGGCGTCAGTTCTCCCAGTTGCGCGGCCGACCAGATCCTCGTCCGCTGGGACTACACCAACGACGGCACCTTCGATACCGACTGGACTGACGAGAAGACCGCCGTCTTCACCTACCCCGGTGACGGAAAGTATTCGGTAACGCTGGAGATCAAGGACACTGCGGGGCAGACCGATCTCGCCACGAGAAGCTTCACCATTACCAAGGTCAACACATCCCCCACGGCCGCCTTCAACGTCAGCATGGTCAAAGGGATGACCGCCTCGCTGGACGCCTCGTCCTGCAGCGACCTTGAAGACCCCGTCGAGGACCTGGCAGTCAGATGGGACTTCGACGGCGACGGCACCTACGACACCGACTGGACCACCGCCAAGACCGCCGAGCACACCTACACCACGGCCGGCGAATACACCGTCAAGCTCCAGGTCCGCGACCTGAACATGGCGACCAGGAACGCCAGCGAGACCATCGTCGCCTCGCCGATCACCATCCGGAACAGCTTCATCACCTACGGGTCGCCGTACATGATCGCGCTGCATTTCCGAATGATCAATAACCTTACGGGCCAGGTCGTCACGCCCGACGACGTGCCCGCCCTGACCCGGGAACACTTCACCATCTCCGAAGGCAATGTGCCCATCGACCTGTCGGAGACCAACCAGTTGCTCTACAACGGCAAGCGCCCGATGTACCTGGCCCTGCTGCTGGACTTCACCGGCAGCATGTACGACGCCGGCGGCGTGACGCCGATGCTCGAAGCGGCCTGCGCCTTCATCGACAGCCAGGGATCGACCACCCATGTCAGCCTCTGGGCCTTCTGGGAGCGCCAGGGCGGTGCCGGCCAGATCCTGGACTTTACCCGCTGCACCGACTCCGGCAAGACCGCCCTCAAGGACAGCCTGGATGCATTCGCGGCCACCTACCACGACCGCGGCGCCACCGAGGTCTGGGACGTCATCAAGCAGATTGTCGACACCACTGAAGAGTTCCCCGAGTACGATACGGGCATCAATCGCGGCATCGTCTTTCTGTCCGATGGCCACGACACCACCAGCAAGACCAGCGTCTCGGCCCTGATCAACGCGGCGCGCAAAAAGGCCATCTTTATCTTCTCCGTCGGGCTGGCGTTGCGGCCGGAGGAATACCCCAGCGACGAGTACGACCTCAAGCGAATCGCCGAAGACACCGGCGGCCTCTACTTCACGGTCAACCAGGTTGACGACCTGTCGACGGTATTCAATCAGATGAGCGAGGACGTCAACGCCGACTGGACGCTCAGCTATATCACCCTCAAGGACTTCGGCACGCACAAGGCCCGGGTCCTCTGCACCTATCTCCACGGCTACACCACCATGGAAGGCAAGTTCCCCGTCACCAACGACGTCCGGGGCGACATCAAGAAGGGGCTGCTGCTGGCGTATCCGGCGCTGGATAGCCCGGCCGGCACGACAGAGTACACCCTCTACGCCGGCTACATACCGCGGAACATCGCAGCATTCAAGGTGCGGGTCACCTCGGCTGACCCGGCGACGCTGACGCTCTACGACACCGATACGATCTGCAGCCCATCGGACGGCTGGACGATCTCGCCGGATGTCGCCGCCGGCGAAGATCCGCCGGCCGACGGCTGGTACACGTTGTCCTGCATATCGTTCCTGGAATATGGCGCCTGGGGCCGGATCGCGCGGTGCACGGTGAGCGCAACGGGCGCACCGCAGGTCACGTTCGAGTTGCCGGACGCACAGGGGCAAAGCGATCTGTACGGGGACAAGACGTTCGTCTTCGTCAAGGACGGCAGCGCGACTCTGACCGTGCCCTGAACCGACAAGCCGCAAAACGCCGGAACATACAGACGCCCGCGCCGCCTATCAAGACCGACGCGGGCGTCCTCGGCATGTCCCTTCGCTGACTGCACTTCGCGAACGGCCTAACCCGCCGTCTGCTCACCGTTGCCGAACGCCCCCGGCCAGCGCACATCGGCCAGGCGCGGCAGCGCGGTGTGGTCGGTCAGGTCGAAGTGCAGCGGGGTGACCGACACGTACCCCTCGCGCATGGCGTGCAGGTCGGTCTCGGTCTCCTGGCCGATGTCCGTGCGGTCGCCGACCAGCATGTACAGCGCCTCGCCCGGCGCGTTGCTCTTGATCTCGAACCGGTCTTCGTAGGTCAGCGTCGACTGCTTCGCGAGGCGCACGCCCCTGGGGATCTCCGGCCAGAGGGCGGGGATGTTCACGTTGATCAGCATCCCCCGGTCCAGGCCGCGGGCGACGAGGCTCTCGACCACCTTGCGGGCGATTCGCCCGGACCGGTCGAAGTCGATCTCGCCCGCCATCTCCTGGCTGATCGCCACCGAGGGGATGCCGAACATCGCCCCTTCGGCCGCCGCGGCGACCGTGCCGGAGTAGAAGATGTCGATGCCGGCGTTGGCGCCGTGGTTGATCCCCGAGAGCACCAGGTCCGGCGGCTCGGGCATCAGCTCGGCCAGGGCGAGCTTGACGCAGTCGGCCGGGCTCCCGGCGACGCTGTACCCCCAGAACAGCTCGTGCACGTGGACCTTCTGGCAGTTGATCGGGATGCCCACGGTCACGGCGTGGCTCATCGCGCTTTTCGAGACCGACGGGGCGACCACCGTCACCTCGCCCATGTCGCGAACGGCCCGATACAGCGAGAGCAGCCCGGCCGCGGTAATTCCGTCATCGTTGCAAACAAGGATTCTCATGGTGGTCATTGTAGATGCCTGGACGCGGTTGTCTATAATCCGCAAGGAAAGGAGCCAATCGCCATGCAACCGCCCAGAGCCGTCACCCGTGACGAGATCCGCCAGATCGACCGTGTCGCGATCGAGCAGTACCACATGCCCGGCATCGTGCTGATGGAAAACGCCGGCCGGGGCGCCGCCGAGCACATCGTCGAGGCGCTGGCAGGCAGGATCGAAGGCCGGCGAGTCACCATCGCCTGCGGCGGCGGCAACAACGGCGGGGACGGTTTCGTCATCGCCCGCCACCTGCACAACGCCGGGGCGGCCGTGACGATCCTGCTGACGACCGAGCCGGCCCATCTCAAGGGCGACGCCGAAACCAACTACCGGATCGCCGCTGCGATGAACCTGCCCATGCAGCCGTGCAGCACCGCCGACCAGATCCAGCACGCAACCACCGCCCTGATGCGGAGCGACTGCATCGTCGACGCCCTGCTGGGAACGGGATTCCGCGGCGAGGTCCGCTCGCCGTTGAAGGAGCTGATCGACGAGATCAACACCGCCGGCCTGCACGGCATCAAGGTGGTGGCGGTCGACGTGCCCAGCGGCCTGGACTGTCAGACGGGCGAACCGGGCGGGGCGGTCCGCGCGAGCCTGACGGTAACGTTCGCCGCGCCGAAGGTGGGCATGCTCGCCGACGCCGCCGCCAGATACATCGGCCACCTCGCCGTGGTCGATATCGGCGTGCCCCGCGAGATCGTGCCGCGCGAGTCGTAGAGCCATATCAGCGCCAAGGTCTTTCGCCCCCTTACGCTCCCAGCGCCTCCCTGCCGCGGCGGATCGACTCGATGATCGGCAGGTGCTGCGGGCACTTGCTTTCGCAGGTGCCGCACTCGGTGCACTTGTCGAGTTCGGCCCGGATGTCCGAGTGGGGGTACTGCGAGAGCAGCCAGCGCCCCAGCCGGTCCTTCTTCACGCCGTACATCGCGAAGTCCCGCATCGACTTCATGAACCGGGTGGGGTTGACGCCCTGCGGGCACTCGCGGCAATAGCCGCATCCCGTGCAGAAATCACCCTCGACCGGCTTGACCGCCTCCATCCTGGCGATCAGGTCCTGCCGGTAGCCTTCGTCGAGGCACTCCGCCCCTTCCAGCGCCGCAACCGCCTCGTCGACCTCCTCGGGCGCCGAGAAACCGACAATCGAGGCAGTGATGTTGCGATTGGCCAGCAGGAACCGCAACGCCCCGTACGGTGTGCCGTTGTTCGGGCCGCCCCGCAAAAAGTCGAAGGCGTTCTCGCCCGCCAGCGCCAGCACGCCGCCAGCCAGCGGGTTCATGATGATCGTGCCGACGCCCTTTTCGGCGGCGTAGGCGATATTATCCTCTTCCTTGCGATTCATCAGGTTGTACGAGACGGTCGCGCAGAGGAACTCGCCGCTGTCGATCGCATTGCGGAAGACCTCGGCCGGTCCGTGGAAAGTGAAGCCCAGCCCGTGCTTGACGATGCCCTCGTCCATCGCCTTGCGGACACCCTCGACCGTGCCGCCCTTGGCGAGGATGCCGTCGAGCACCTCCTGGCGCTGCAGGCCCCAGACCTGGTAGAAGTCGAAGGAGTCCAGCCCCGTCCGCTCGAGCGACTGCTCGAGGGTCTTTCGGACCTGGTCGGCCGACGGCGCCGCGTCCCAGTGGCTTTTGGCGCTGAAGAGGATCTCGCTTCGCCGGGCCTTGACGGCCGCCCCGGTCCACGCCTCGCACTTGCCGCCCTCGTAACCGGTGGAGGTGTCGACGTAGTTGATGCCCAGGTCCAGCCCGCGGTTGATGATTCGGGCACACTCCTCGGCGCTGGGCCAGCGCATCGCACCGAAACTGATCGCCGAAACCTTCAGACCGCTCTTGCCCAGCGTGTTGTACAGCATGCTCACTACGCCTCCACCTGCTTGCCTGGATTGCACTCGACCCGCCCGCCCCTTCGACAGGCACCGTCCCGGCCCCGCGCACTGATTACCGCGCAATCGCGTTGGTTAGTTTACCACACCGCCGCCAACGGTCCAGCCAGGTGCGATGGTCTGTAACTCGCCACGGCACAGCCGTCGTCTGGCCAAGCCGGACACAGGGCGGTGCTTTGGAGTGCGGCGCCGCCAGACGCCGCTTTGCCTTTCGCACGGGCCTCAAGATGTGCAAGTGTCAACAACCAGGCGAGGGCCCTTTGGCGCGCGGCGCCGCCGGCGCCCCGCGCCAAAGGCTGCCGCCCCGTCGGACGCCCCCGCAAGACAGACTCGTGACAACCGCGTCGGACTGCGGTCGTGATCAGCCGTCCCAGCCGCGGCCCTTCCCGTTATGCGGATGTAATCGGCCCGCAGCCCTCCTCCTTCGCGGGCGCCAGTTCGAAGGTCCTCGACTCCCCCGGCTCAAGCGTGAAGACCTCCTCGCCGACGCCGAGCGTCACCGCGGCGCCGCGCCCCTCTTCGACCAGCACCGTCATCCGCTCGTGCGAAACGGTCAGGGCAAGCCAGTGGCGGCGGTAGCGCAGCCGCAGCGTCACCTCGCCGAGCGGATCGGGCAGGCACGGGTTGAGCCGCAAAATGTCCTCGCCGATCTCCACGCCCGTATGGCACCGCTGGATCAGATCGACCGTGCCCGCCATCGCGCCGAGGTGGATGCCCTCTGAGGTCGTGCCGCCCTGGATGTCCTCGACGTCGCTGGCCAGGGCCCGCTGGAACAGGTCCCACGAACGTGTGCGGTCCGAGCGGCTGAGCACCCAGGAGTGGACCAGGCCGCTGAGCGTCGAGCCGTGCGACGTCCGCCGCAGGTAGTAGTCGATCGTCCGCGGGATCATCTCCGGGCCGAACTCATAGCCCATGTGCTCCAGCAGCGCACGGAGCTGTTCGGCCGTAAACAGGTAGAACAGCATCAACACGTCAGCCTGCTTGGCGGCCTTGTAGCTGTTGACGTCCTTGTTCTCCTTTTCAAGAATACGGTCCAGCCGGTGGATGTCGCGATACGTCTGACGATAGCCGTCCCAGTCAAATTCCTCGAGGTCCTCCCAGCCCTCGAACTGGCTCATTACGCCCCCGTCAACGAACGGAATGAACATCTTGCGGCTGACCTGGTCCCACAGCGCCACCTCCTGCTCGTCGATCCCGAGGTTCTCCATCAGCTCCGTGCGGCGCTGCTGGCCGAGCATCTCGAGGATCCGCCCGGCCGTGACCAGCACCCAGCACGCCAGGACGTTCGTGTAGGCGTTGTTGCGCAAGCCGACCTCGTCGCTGTCGGGATACTTGGTGTGGAATTCGTCGGGTCCGACCACGCCGTGAATCTCGTAGCGGTCGCGGTCGGGGTTGTGGATGGCGATGCTCGCCCAGAACCGGGCGATCTCCAGGAACATCTCCGCCCCGTAGAACGAGAGGAACTCCATGTCGTGCGTCGCCTGGTAGTACTCCCAGATGTTGTAGGCAACCGCCCCGTTGATGTGCCGCTGGCGGTACGTGTGGTCCGGCACCCACCGGCCCGACTTGGGGTTCAGGTGCAGCACCTGGCTCTCTTCCCGGCCGTTGCTGCCGCTCTGCCACGGGTACATCGCCCCGCGCTGTCCCTCGGCGGCGGCCGCGTGACGCGCTTCGCCGAGGCGGTTGTAGCGATACATCAGAAGGCTCCGCGTCAGTTCGGGGATCCGCAGGTTCAAAAACGGGAAGATGAACAGCTCGTCCCAGAAGATGTGCCCGCGGTAGGCCTCGCCGTGCAGGCCGCGGGCCGGCACTCCCACGTCCAGGCCCACGGTGCTCATCGAAGTCGTCTGCAGCAGGTGGAAGATGTGAAGCCGCAGCACCAGCTGCGCATAAAGGCTGTTGGCCAGGCTGATGTCGCACCGCCGCCAGTAGTGCGACCAGTACGTCGCATGCAGATCCAGCATCTCCTCGAACGAGGGAGCCCGCTGGATCAGCGTGCACGCCTCGAGGCCCGGCTCGCTGATCGCCCGGTCGCGCGACGTGTACAGCGCCACGACCTTCTCCACCTCGACCGCCTGATTCTCCTCACACGAGAGGGTGATGACCTGCCAGATCCGCCCACCTTCCTCGAACGTCTCCCGCGCGGCCGCCACCGGCTTTTCGCCGTGGAGCACGCGGGTCCGCGCCGCCTGGGCCATCCGGATGTGCGACTGGTTTGTCTCGACCGCTACATAAACGCTGTCGTCGATCACCTGCCCCCTCTCCAGCACGTCCAGGTGCTCGCTGGCCAGGGCACGGTAGCGGGCGACCCCGCTGTTGATCACGCTGGCGTCGATCTCGCTGGTGACCTCCAGTCGCCCGGACCAGTTGTGCGGGGTAAACGACCAGTGGATTGCCGCCAGATGCGGCTCGGCCATGCTCACGATCCGCCGAGAAAGCAGCGACGATTCGCGCCCCTGCTGGTCGCGGAACCGCAGGTGCCGCTCGAGCACGCCCCGCTGCACGTCGAGCACCTGCTGGAACTCCAGCAGGTCCACCTTCTCCAGGTCAAACCACGGGCCGTCCTCAATGCGGAAACTCATGTACATCCAGTTCGGCCAGTTGACCAGATCCTCGTTCTCGATGGTGCGGCCGGAGACCTCGCTCTGACGCCGGTTGTACCCGCCCGCCAGGTAGGTCCCGGGATAATGCGGGCCACCGGCCCGGCACCACTCGAACGCCCCGCGGGCAGCGAAGTACCCGTTGCCCAGCGTGCACAACGCCTCGCGAAGCGGCTGCTCGTCCGGGTCCCATCCGTCGTAGATCAACTGCCACTCGGTCATCTGCTGCTGACTGACTTTGGTCTCATCCATTCCATGGGCCTCTGCTATGCGTTCCGCCATCAGATATTGATCCCGGCGCGAAAGACGAATCCGGCGATCCGCGCCTTCACTTACTGGGTCCGGCGCAGAAAAAGAATCCGCCGACCCGCGTCCTCATTCAGCCTGCCCGCTTGCGGGCAGCCCTGCCGCGCGGTTGCCACGCGCCGCCGGACCACGGGCGATGCCCGCCGTCACCCGCTGGCCGGCAGGTCGATCAGCGACTCGAGAAACCGCCGGACCTCCGGCACATCCTTGACGCGGTACCGGGCGGCCGTCGCCGTGCCCGCCTCGCCGACGTAGACCGTCACCCCGCGATCGGCAATGGCCACGAAGGCATCCTCGTCGGTCAGATCGTCGCCCACATACATGGGCACGGCATCGTCGCCGTCGAGCCCCAGCGCATCGAGCAGCCACAGCACCGCCTTGCCCTTGTGCCACTCGATGTCCGGCTGGAGCTCGAACACCTTTTTGCCCCCGCGCTTGCGCAGCAACGGGTGCGCCTTGTGGACCTCATCGACGTGCCGTTCGACGGTCGCCACATCCGGCTCGGCCACATTGCGGTAGTGGATCGCCACGGCGTAGCGCTTCCGCTCGACCTGCGAACCGGCGACGCCCTCCAGCCGCTCGCCGAGCTCCGCCTCGATCGCATCGAGCACCGGCAGCGCCGCACGCCCCTGCTCGTGCTGCATCTCCAGCCCGCCCGGTCCCTTGATGTCGAAGCCGTGACTGCCCGCGTAGTAGACGTTGTCCAGCTGGACAAAATCCTCCACCGCACGCCGGTCCCGGCCGCTGACCATCGCCACCGTGTGCCGCGCGGCCAGCCGGCGGACCACGTCGCGCATCTCGTCGCTCATGACCGCATCTTCCGGCCGGGGCACGATCGGCGAGAGGGTGCCGTCGTAGTCAAGGCAGATCGCCAGGCGCTTGCCCGCCATCCGCGAGTGGATCTCATCGAGGTGGTCCAGGGCGGGTACGGTCCCGTTGGCTCTGGTCATCAGTCGCCTCCAATCTCGAGCTGGTGCAGGTTGGTCACAACAATGTCCGCCCCGTTATCGGCGAGGGCCTGCTGCTGTCCGCGGCGTGCGACGCCGACGACCAGGCCGAACGCGCCGCGCCGCCCGGCCTGCACGCCGACGATGGCGTCTTCGAACACGATGGCCCTTTGCGGCGGGACGTTCAATTCCGTGGCAGCCTCCACGAAGATATCCGGGTCGGGCTTGCCCTTGAGGTTCAACCGGGCGGCGACGACGCCGTCGACGATCGACTGAAACAGGTCGGTGATACCGGCGGCTTCGAGGATCAGCTGGCCATTGCGGCTGGAGGTGACAAGGGCGGTCTTGAGCCCCTGCTGCCTCCAGCGGCGCAGCTGCTCGATGGCATCGTCGAAAACGTCGACGCCTTGTGTCTTTACGATCTGCTGGAAGGTCTGGTTCTTTCGATTGCCCAGCGCGCAGTACGTGCCGTCCCCCGGCGGGTCGCTCGGCTGGCCGTACGGCAG
>JAWLBS010000145.1:0-12063 GCA_041687575.1 Phycisphaerae bacterium
GCGAGCATCGCGGCGCCGGCGTCGTAGCCGTCGGTGCCCACCTCCGGCTGGCTCTCGACCTCCAGCAGGATGTGGGGGATCTGCATGCCCTCGACCTGCATGGTTGCGATCGCATAGCCCAGCAGGCTGCAGCGGGCCGCACGCAACTGGTCCGGGCGGAACCGCGCGCCGCCGCGGCGGGCGAGGTACTCGCGGGTCAGCCACTGCGGCATGAAACTGGTCTGCCACGCCCCGACGTGCTGGTTCGGCACGAGGATGTAGCGCGTCGCCGGCGTCTCGACGATCTGGCGCAGCAGCAGGTTGGCGTGGACCACCCGCCGGCCGGTCGCGAACGGCCAGTACGAGCCGACGCCCTCGCTGGTCAGCGCCTCGCTTTTGGTGATGCTCGGGTTGTCATAGCCTCGCGGGGCGACCAGCCGCCAGAGCCACCCCAGCGCCGGCGGCAAGAAGTGCAGCAATCCTAAGATACCATAAGTCGGGTTGTCGCGTGTGCACGGGGGACAGCGGACCCCGAAGCTCCGGACGTCCACCTCCACCGGCTCGTCGACCACGTCGGGCACCATGTGCCGGTTGAGGATCACCCGCGGGTTGGGGCACGGTTTGCCCGGTGCGTCCTCGACGTGCTCCCAGATCAGGCACGTCGCCCCGGGCACCGCCTCGATGTTCAAAAAGACGATCGGCTCGCTCGGGTGCACGCACACACGCTCGAGGTTGGGGTCGGTGCCGTAGCCGGCGATGTGGTTCAGCCGGATGAACCAGGCGTCCTCGGCGTCGGTGGCGACCAGCTTGCGGCCATGCTGGAAGGAGGGATGGCACAGGGCCATGTCGTCGGTCACCGGCCGCAGGTCGCAGCTTTGCGGCAGCGAGACGAAGCGTTTCTCGCCGGTGACGAGGTTGCGCCCCAGCAGCAGCCGCCCGTCGGCCTCGCGGTGGGGGTATTCGAGCATCTCGCTCTTGCCGCCGCCGCTGGCCCCTTCGTGCATGATCGTCAGGATGTTGTCGTAGGGGGTGACCACCTGCACGGTGGAGCTGTGGGTGGTCAGCCAGCCTTCCTGCTCGCCGATGTTCAGCAGCACGCCGTAGATGCCTTTTTTGGCGCTGGGCCCCGGGTAGAGGTTCAGCGAGAAGACCTCGTGCACCTCGTCGGTGCGGTTGTGCACGACCACCTGCTTGCCGTCGCAGTGCGTGTGACGGAACGGCGGGGCCAGAAAGATGATCGCCCGCGGGGCGAAGTCCGGCTTGAGCTCCCCGGCCGGGATCATCCGCTGCAGGTCGCCCATGGCCACGGCGAAGAACGACGCGTTGGCCGGTGCGATCATCATGGCATCGCAGCCGATCCGCGGGCCGCCCGCCGCGAACGGGATCAGCACCAGGTCCTGCGTGGCGAGCCACTCCAAGACCGCGGTCCGCAGGTCGGTGAAGCTGCGGCCGAAGCGATCCTCGAACCGCAGTTTGCCCGTCGGCCGGTCGTCGCCGATGACCATGCACTCGGGGTCGCGTCGGCGCATGTAGGGTTCGGTGTAGTTGACGGCGACGCCGTTGCGGCAGCGCACGACGGTGGCCTCCGGCACCCGGCCCCGCCCCGGCACGTCGTAGGCGACCTCGAACTGATCCGCCCCACTGCCGCCCAGCGCCAGTTCCACCAGGGCACTGCGGCTCTCGGGGATCCGCGCGCTCGGGGCTGCGTCGAGCACAGCCTGTACATCAGCCGGCAGATTCATCGGTGGGGTCAGTGTCTTTCCCATACGGCACCGGTCTCCTTCATTCCGCATCGTTTTCGTTCGGCGCACTTTGCAGAGCCGCGTTCCTGTCAGCGCAGCAGCGCAGGCCTCGCTTTCCTTCTTCCGTTCTCCGCACAGAGTTCGGAAGGGGGAGATCGAAACCTCGGGGTGCATCAGGTGGGCAGCTCTTTGCCTGCCGCAGACGGTGGCCTGTGAAGACACCCGTCCCGACTGCACTCTTTTATTCGCTCATTATACGCATGTCAAGTGGGGGGGCGGGTCCCGTTTGCCGCCGGCGCCGCTCAGAAATGAATCGCCCGCCCGTCGACCGCCAGGGCCGCCTCCTTCATCGCCTCCGGCAGCGTCGGGTGGGCGTGGCAGACGCGGGCGAGGTCCTCGCTGGTGGCGCCGAAGGCCATCGCCGCGGCCGCCTCGGCGATCAGGTCGCCCGCCCGCGGGCCCAGGATGTGCACGCCCAGGATCCGGTCCGTCTCGGCGTCCGCCAGGATCTTGATCTTGCCGTCGACCGCCCCCAGCGTGCGGGCCCGGCCGTTGGCGCGGAAGGGGAACACGCCCTTGCGAAACGCCACCTTCTCCTGCTGCAGCTGCTCTTCCGTCCGGCCGACCCCGGCGATCTCGGGGCTGGTGTAGACCACGCCGGGGATCAGGTTGTAATCGACGTGGCCGTGGCCGGTGACGATCCGTTCGACGCAGGCGATGCCCTCCTCCTCGGCCTTGTGGGCCAGCATCGGCCCGCGAACGGCGTCGCCGATGGCATAGACGCCGGCGGCGCTGGTGGCGAAGTGGTCGTCGATGGCGATGCGGCCTCTCTCGTCGGTTTCGACGGCGACGGTTTCCAGGCCGAGGTCGTCGGTGTTGGGCCGGCGTCCCACGGCCATCAGCACCTTGTCGCAGCGGACCGGTTCGGTCCCTTCGCACTCGACGACGCAGCTGCCGTCGGCGACGGTCGTCCCGGTCACCCGCACGCCCAGGCGGATCTCCATCCCCTGCCGGGCAAACAGCCGCTGCGCCTCGCCCGCCAGTTCGGCATCGACGCCCAGCAGGATGCGGTCGAGGTACTCCAGCACGGTCACCTTACTGCCCAGGCGGCTCCAGACGCTGCCCATCTCCAGGCCGATGTAGCCGGCGCCGATGACCACGAGGTGGTCGGGCACCTCGGTCAGCGACAACGCCTCGGTGCTGGTCAGCACGCGGGTGCCGTCGACCTCGAAGCCGGGCAGTTCCGCCGAGCGGCTGCCGGTGGCAATCAGGATGTGCTCGGCCTGCAGTTCGGTCTTGCCCTCGGGCCCGTCGACGATGACGGTGCCCGCGCCGGCGATCCGGCCGCGCCCCTGGTAGCGGGTGACATTGTTCTTGCGGAACAGCGCCTCGACGCCCTTGGTGAGCGTCTGGACGATGCGGTCCTTGCGCTGGATCATTTTCGGCAGGTCGAGGGTGACCTCGCCCACGCCGATGCCGCGCTCGGCGAGGCTGTGTCTGGCCTCGTGGTAGAGTTCGCTGTCTTGGAGCAGGGCCTTGCTGGGGATGCACCCGACGCGCAGGCACGTGCCGCCGAGGGCTCGCTCCTGCTCGATGCAGGCGACGTTGAGGCCGAGCTGGGCGCCGCGGATTGCAGCTACGTAGCCGCCCGGGCCGGCGCCGATGACGATCAGGTCGTACTGGCTGGTTTCTGGCATCGTCGAGGTCCGTGAAAGTCGAGGGCTGCAAAGGTTCCCTCCGGCGACCGCGCCGCAGGGCCGCTGCATTATAGGGGATTGTGCCGTCGAAGGCAGCGCCCGTCGTCATCCGAGGTGGGCGGGCGGCGCCCGTCGTAAGTTGTCATCCTGAACGGGTAGGGCGGGCTGTGCCCGCCAAAGACGCGCCCGGGACGCCCGTGAGACGTGGGACACCCGCGGGGCCGTACTCTTCAATCGAAGCTCTACCGCGACCTCACGGTCGCGGCTCCTTCGCACAGGAGTCGGGGAGTTTTGCCCGTCCGGAACAACACCCTCGCTTACGCTTCGGGCTCCTTCCTGTTTGTCTGCGGACGCCTTGGTTACCCCCGGGGCGCCTACTCGTGCCGGCTGGATCCGGGCGAGTAGGGCCCGGGCTCGGCCTCGCTGCGGGCGTATTCGGCGGGCTGCTCGGCGAATTTGCCTTCGCACCGGGCCGAGCAGAAGTAGTAGAGCGTCCCGCCGTACATCACCGAGTACGGGTTGCCGACCTTGCGGACCGCCATGCCGCAGACCGGATCGGTCGCCTGGCCCTTGCTGATCTTCTGGCTGGCGATCTCGGGCATGCCGCCCAGCCACGCCCGCACCTGCTCGACCGACTCGCTCTTGAGGCACCGCCGCGCCAGCCGGTGGCAGCGGCTCGCCTGCAGCGCGCACAGGTGCTCCGAGACCGTCGGCACCGAGCGGACCCCCACCGTCAGGTCCCGCAGCCCCAGCCCCGCCAGCAGCGGCAGCAGCTTGATGTTGCGGGCCATCTCCCCGCAGATCGAGATGTGCTTGCCCGCCTTGCGCGACTTGCGGACCAGCGTCCGCAGCACCCGCAGCACGACCGGGTGCTCCGGCTGGTACAGGTCGGCCACGTTGGCGTTGTTCCGCTCGACCGCGAACATGTACTGCACCAGGTCGTTGGTGCCGACGGCGGTGAAGTCCACCTCCTGCAGCAGCCGGCTGTACTCCCACAGGATCGACGGCGTCTCGATCAGCACCCCCTGCTCGAACCGCTGCTGGAAGGGCACCTCCTCCATGCGCAGCGAATCGACCGCCTCGCCCACCAGCCGCTGGATGAACCGCCACTGGTCGACGCTCTCGATCATCGGGTACATGATCCGCAGGTTGTGGTCGCCGTGGGCGGCCCGCAGGATCGCCCGGACCTGCGTGATCAGCAGCTCGGGCAGGAACCGGTACACGCGGTGCGCCCGCAGACCCAGGTACGGGTTGTCCTCGTGGCTGGCGGACAGGTACGAGACCGGCTTGTCGCCGCCGAGGTCGGCGGTGCGGATCGTGACCGGCCGCTCACCGCACAGATCGAAGGCCTGCCGGTAGACGCGGATCTGCTCCTCCTCGGTGGGGAAGTCCTCGCGGTGCTCCATGAACAGCGTCTCGGTCCGGTAGAGCCCCACGCCCTCGATGTACCGCCAGTCGAACCCCTCCAGCTGCAGCGGGTCGACGATGCTGACCCACATACGCAACCCACCGCTGTGACAGCGCTTCGCCTCGGCCGGCATGATCGACACGTCCAGCCGCTCGTGCCGGTCCTGCTGGTCGGGCTCGATCAGCAGCTGCCCCCGCTGCCCGTCGACCAGGACGGTCGTGCCCGCGCTGGCTGAAAGGGCCTCCAGCCCCGCCACCCGCAGGGCCGGCATCCCGAACGCGCGGGCAAGGATCGCCCCGTGCGAAAACCCGGTGCCCCGCTCGACCAGCAGGGCGCGGACGCCCAGGCGGCGGGCCTGAAGGACGATCGAGGGGAGCAGTTCGGTCATCGCCAGGACCGGCTGGCGGGTGTGGGCGAGCAGTTCGGCCAGGTCCTGCGGTTCCTGGTGCTGCAGCCGGCTTTCCAGCTGCATCGCCAGGTCCTTGATGTCGGCCGCCCGCTCGGCCAGCGTCGGGTCCTTCATCGTGCCGAAAATCTGGAGCATCTCCTCGGCAACGTGGGCGACTGCGCTGTGGGCGGCCAGGCCGGTGTGACGGATCAGGTTCTCGATCCGCCCGTGGAACTTGCGGTCGGCGAGCATCATCATGTGCGCGCGGACGATATCCGCTTCCGCCGAGAGGCTTTCGGCTTCGAGTCGGCCGACCACCTCGCGCAGATTCTCGGTCAGTCCCCGGACCTGCTCGTGGAATCGCTGCAGCTCAAAGTCCGGGTCTCCCAGGCTGTGCATCGCCTCGGGATGACGCTGCTCAACGGACGGCTGCAGGATGACCAGTTCGCCTTCGGCTATGCCAGGACCGAGCACTTCGCATGGAATGATCAGTGCGCACATAACTACGGGCTCTGGACAGTAGTTGGCAAAATCCATGCGATGATAGCGCCGCTGATCGCACGGGGTCAATGAAACGGTCCGTTTCTCGCGGTATCCAGCCTCTATCGCGGTGCGCGCCAATGGGTGTGGATCTGCAGCGGCAGGAGGCTGCAGCCGGGTGAGGGGGGCTTGCCGTGAGTGCACTGCGCGGTTGACCGCGCGTTGGGCTTCGGTTATATTTGGCTATATGGCCAAATAGCCAAGGAGGTCGCATGGATTTCGCGAGGTGCAATCGGCAGGCGCAGATCTTCAAGGCCCTCGCCCACCCCAGCCGGCTGGCGATGCTGGAGGCCCTGGGTGCTGGCGAGCGGTGCGTCTGCGACCTGCAGAAACTCGTCGGCTCGGACATGTCCACCGTCTCGAAGCACCTGGCCGTGCTGAAAACCGCGGGGCTGGTCGAGGACCGCAAGGAGGGGCTGCGGGTCCATTACCGGCTGCGTTTGCCGTGCGTACTGGAGTTCATGGAGTGCATCGACGTGGTGCTGGAGACCGGCGCCTGCCCCACCACGGTCAGCCTGGCCGGGACGAACCGTT
The DNA here is from genome assembly GCA_041687575.1 of Phycisphaerae bacterium. GTDB lineage: Bacteria > Planctomycetota > Phycisphaerae > UBA1845 > JANYLN01 > JANYLN01. The sequence goes on from JAWLBS010000145.1 coordinate 6,289, forward strand.
CCTGCGGGTCCGAGGCGGCCGGGTCGTCAAACTGCTATCAGGGAGAATCGCGATGAAGAAGTTGCAGATCCTGGGGACCGGTTGTGCCAAGTGCCAGAAGCTGGCCGAACAGACGGAGGCGGCGGCGAAGGACCTTGGCCTCGACTACCAGCTGGAGAAGGTCACGCAGCTGCAGGAGATCATGAAGTTCGGGGTGATGATGACGCCCGCGCTGGCGGTCGACGGCCAGGTCAAGGTCGTCGGCAAGGTGCCGTCGGTGGATGAGATCAAGGGCATGATTCAGTAGCAGAAGCGGAACGCGTCGGGCCGCTGATGCGAGCCGGCGCCGGGTGGATGTCGGAGGATGATCGTGGCGAGCGTGGTGCAGGCCGGATGCATCGCCCTGGCCGCGGAGGGCGTTGATTCCCGAGAGGCTGGAAGCCGCTGCTGCGAGTGAACTGTGCCTGCCGGCATACGTAGGGGCTGACAGGGGCCTGGCGAGAGATCTTCATGGCATACATGCAGGGCATCCTGGCGTTGTGCCCCTGTAGCGGTGGCGGGGGATTCAGCATCCGGCAGATCGTGGCGCTGCTGATTGTGGCCGGTCTGTGGGGGTTGGTCCTGTGGGGCTGGTCGATCTGGAAGCAGAGAGGAGTTGCAGCGATGAAGGGCTCAATCGGAAAGATCGCCGTTGTGGTCATACTGGCAGGCGCCGTGGGGTTCGTTGTCGTGGCCAAACGCAACACTGGTTCAGATAGTGCAGCGGAAGTGGCGGCGGCAACGACGACGTCCCCGGCGGAACCAACCACAACGACGCAAGCCGCCACTCCCACGAACATCCCTCGGCTGGTCGATCTCGGGTCAAAATCGTGCATTCCATGCAAGATGATGGCACCAATCCTCGACGAGCTCCGCACCGAACAGGCCGGGAAGATGGACGTGGTGTTTATCGATGTCTGGGAGGACCGCCAGGCCGGGCGGGAGTACGGGATCAACCTGATCCCCACGCAGATCTTCTTTGACGGCAGCGGCAAAGAGGTGTTCCGGCACGAGGGGTTCATGGGCAAGGAAGACATCCTGGCGAAATGCCGGGAGCTGGGGTTCGAATTGGCAGAGACCGGGTCCGATGCCCGGCCGATAGCCGCGGAGACAAGCAATGGGTAGCGGCCTCTTGAGCCGGAGCGTTCTGGTGTTGTTTGTGGGGGCGATGGCAGTGGAGGTCGCGCTGGCCGGTGCCGGTTCACAGCCGGCCACCCGTCCGGCGACGACGCCCGGCGGGGCAACCGTGCAGGAGGTTCACCCTGCACTTGCGTCGGGGGTGTTGTCCTTCGCCCATGTGGCTGACCTGCCGGACGGCGTGCTCGTCGAGAGCGGTGCGATGCGCCTGACCCGGGATGATCTGGCCGCTGAGATGGCGAATGTGCCATCGAACGTGCGCGACCAGCTGGGCAGGAACCAGTTCTTCCTGCTTGAGCAGATCGCCACTCGCGAGCTGCTGCTGCACGCCGCCCGGGCCCAGTCGCCGGCCACTCAGCCGGCCGACACCGACACGGCCATCCAATCCTATCTCCAGGGCGTCGCCGAGTCCGTGCGCGTGACGGACGACGATCTGCGGGCGTTTTACGAGCAGAACAAGGAGATGATGGGCGGCGCATCGTTCGAGATGGTCAAGCCGCAGCTGGCGCAGTACGTGCTTCAGCAGAAGCAGCAGGAAGCCGTCGAGGAACACATTCAGACGCTCGGGCGGCGGATTCCGATCCGCGTGGCGGCGGATTGGGCATCGGAGCAGGCCAGGGCGGCAGGCGACAACCCGGTGGACAAGGCCCGCACCAGTGGCCGGCCTTCACTGGTCGACTTCGGGGCGTCAGGATGCGCCTCCTGCGATATGATGACCCCGATCCTGGAGACCCTGCGCAAGAAGTATGCCGGCAAGGCCAACGTCGTGTTTGTTGATGTGCGGGATGAGCAGATTTTGGCGGCACGGTACCGAATCCAGGGCATCCCGGTCCAGATCTTCTTCGACAAGGATGGCCGAGAAGTCTTCCGCCATGCCGGATTCTACCCGCAGGCGGAGATGGAAAAACAGATGGCTAAGATGGGAGTTCAATAGGCCATGGAAGAACTGTTCACGACGTTGACCCGCGCGGTGGAGGGCACCCCGCTGTTCGCCATTTCGGCGGCGGTGGCCTGGGGCATCCTGAGCATCGTGCTGAGCCCATGTCACCTGGCGAGCATTCCGCTGATCGTCGGCTTCATCGACAATCAGGGGCAGGTGACGACGCGGCGGGCGTTCGTGATCTCGAGCCTGTTCTCGCTGGGCATCCTGGCGACGATCGCGCTGATCGGAGTGCTCACGGCCGCGGCCGGGCGGATGATGGGCGATCTGGGGGCCTATGCGAACTACTTCGTGGCGATCATCTTTTTCGCCGTGGGCCTGCACCTGCTGGAGGTGATTCCGCTGCCGCTGGGCGGCCCGGGGCAGGTCGGGATGAAGCGCAAGGGGCTGCTGGCCGCCTTGATCCTGGGGCTGGTCTTCGGGATCGCCCTGGGGCCGTGCACCTTCGCGTACATGGCGCCGATGCTGGGAGTGACCTTCAAACTGGCTGCCACCAGCATGATCTACGGCATCGTGCTGCTGCTGGCCTATGGCATCGGCCACTGCGGGGTGATCGTGGCTGCCGGCACATCCACCAAGGTCGTGCAGCGGTTCCTGAACTGGAACGAGCAGTCCCGCGGCACGGCGGCCGTCCGGAAGGTGTGCGGGGTGCTGGTGCTGCTGGGCGGGTTGTACCTGATCTACATCGCGCCGTGACGCAGAGGCTGCCGGCGGGGGCTGGCGGCCAATGGGTAACGGCAAATCACGTTTTGTGCCGGCTGACAGGTCGGACTTGAAGCCGGGGTTCTTGCGGGTATAATACTTCGATACATGGCGAAGTATCGGAGTCTATAAATGCGAGAGATTCTGAACATCACCAAGGCCCTGTCGGATGAAAACCGCATCCGCATCCTGATGTGCCTGCAGGCCGGCGAGTTGTGCGTCTGCCAGATCGTTGAGCTGATGGGGCTGGCGCCCTCCACGGTCTCCAAGCACCTGAGCATCCTGTACCAGGCGTGCCTGGTCGAGTCCCACAAGCAAGGTCGATGGAATTACTACCGCCTGCCGGGGGCGGGGGCTTCGCCCCGCGTCCAGGAGGCGATCGATTGGCTGCGGACGCACCTGGCGAAAGACCCGCAGGTGGTGCAGGACGCCCGGCAGCTCAAGGCGATCTGCAAGATGGACAAGGATGATCTGTGCGGCACGCACTACAGGTGATTCAAGGACCCGGGGTTAAAGGCTGCCGCCGCGGGCGCGTGGTGGCTGCAACATTGTTCGAAGGACGCGGGTCGCGGCCGGACCGGCCTTGTCCAAGGATATATGAACAGTCTTGACCAAGGAGCATTCGAACCATGGCCGACAAGATCAAGGTGCTGTTCCTGTGTACGGGCAATTCCTGCCGCAGCCAGATGGCCGAAGGCTGGGCCCGGCACCTCAAGGGGGATTCGATCGAGCCGTACTCGGTGGGGATCGAGACGCACGGGTTGAACCCCAATGCGGTCAAGGTGATGGCGGAGACGGGCGTCGATATCTCGGGCCATCGCAGCAAGCATGTAGACGAGGTCAAGGGCGTACCGCTGGACTATGTGATCACCGTGTGTGACAACGCCAACGAGACGTGCCCGTTCCTTCCAGGCAAGGTCAAACGACTCCACGTGAGTTTCGAGGACCCGCCCCGGCTGGCGAAATCGGCGAAGACGGAAGAAGAGGCGTTGGCGCACTATCGGCGCGTCCGCGACGAGATCCGGCGGTTCGTGGAATCGTTGCCGGCCGGCCTGGAATCGCAGGAGTGATTGAGATGGAGCAGAAGGCAGCGGGCGGGGTACCCGCCAAGAGATTGAACGTTTTCGAGAAATACTTGACGATCTGGGTGGCCTTGTGCATCATCGGGGGGATCGTCCTGGGCAAGATCGCGCCCGGCCTGGCCGAATCGCTGGACAAGATGGCCATTCACGTCGGCGGCGCGCCGGTGGTTTCGATCCCCATCGCCATCGCCCTGTTCTTCATGATGTACCCGATCATGGTGAAGATCGATTTTGCGGAGGTGGTCCGGGCCGGCAAGAGCCCCAAACCCGTCCTGCTCACGCTGATCGTGAACTGGGGCATCAAGCCTTTTACCATGCTGGCCATCGCCACGTTCTTCCTTGGTTACGTGTTTCGCGACTTCATCCCCGGCACGGAGATCGTCAAGGACGGCAGCGAGGTCGAGCTGTGGCGTTCGTACGTCTCCGGTGCCATTCTGTTGGGCATCGCCCCGTGTACGGCGATGGTGCTGATGTGGGGCTACCTTGCCCGGGGCAACCAGGGCCACACCCTTGTGATGGTGGCGATCAACTCGCTGACCATGCTGGTGCTCTACGGGCTGCTGGGCGGCTGGCTGCTGGGCATCAACAATATGCCCGTCCCGTGGCAGGCGCTGTTGCTGTCGATCGCCATCTACGTGGCCCTGCCCCTGGTGGCCGGCTACTTTTCGCGCAAGTGGGTCATCAGGGCCAAGGGGCTGGCGTGGTTCGAGGAGAAGTTCCTCCACGTGCTGACGCCGGTGTCGATCATCGCCCTGCTGGGAACGCTGGTGCTGCTGTTCAGTTTCAAGGGCGAGACGATCCTGAGCAACCCGCTGACGATCCTCTGGATCGCCATCCCGCTGTTCGTCCAGACGGTGCTGATCTTCGCGGTGACGTATCTGCTGGCAAAACTGCTGAAATTCACCTACGAGGACGCCGCCCCCTCGGCCATGATCGGAGCGTCCAACCACTTCGAAGTCGCCATCGCGACGGCCACCATGTTGTACGGCCTTTCGAGCGGGGCGGCCCTGGCGACAGTGGTGGGCGTGCTGATCGAGGTCCCCGTGATGCTGCTGCTTGTGCGTGTCTGCCTGCGGACCGCACACTGGTTTCCCGCAGCCGGGGAAGGCGCCCGGGAGGGATTGCTTCGGAAGGAAACCATCCACGTTTCCTGTAATCATGAATAACAAGATCCGGCAGAAAAAGAAGGAGGCACGGATGACCCGGGAGATCGAAAAAACAGTTGAGTCCAAGTATGCCGACGTGGCCCGCAGCGGCCTGTCGAGCCAGCAGGCCGGCATCCGCGCTGTGGCTGAAGCCTTCGGCTACAGCCCCGAGGAATTGGCAAGCATTCCGGCCGAGGCCAACATGGGCCTGTCCTGCGGCAACCCGACGGCCATGGCGAGCCTGCGGCCGGGCGAGGTGGTGGTCGATCTGGGCAGCGGCGGCGGATTGGACGTGTTCCTGGCGGCTCGCAAGGTCGGGCCAGGCGGAAAGGCCATCGGCATCGACATGACGCCGGAGATGCTCGATCTGGCCAGGCGAAATGCCGCAAAGGCTGATGGCGGCAAGCCCCTGGGCAACGTCGAATTCCACCTGGCGACGATCGACAGCCTGCCGCTGCAGGACGCCTCGGTGGACGTGGTCATCAGCAACTGCGTGATCAACCTGGCGCCGGACAAGCCGGCCGTGTTTCGGGAGATCGCGCGGGTGCTCAAGCCGGGCGGGCGCCTTGCAGCCAGCGACATCGCACTGAAAAGGCCGCTGCCCCCGGAAATCGCCGCGGATGTCGCTGCGTACACGGGGTGCATCGCCGGCGCGATCCCCATCGAGCAGTATCGCCAGGGCCTGATCGATGCGGGGCTGGCTCACGTGCAGGTGGTCGACAGCGGCGCGGACCTCAACGCCTACGCCAAG
>JAWLBS010000146.1:0-5307 GCA_041687575.1 Phycisphaerae bacterium
GTGCTGGCCGGCCACTTCACGCTGATCATGCTGGTGGACATGCCGGCGGATCTGTCGGCCGAGGACCTGCGCAGTAGCGTGCAGGCCAGCGGCGGGGTGGATGCCTACATGGTGCTGGTGCGGCCGGTCCCGGCGACACCTCCGTCGAAGGTGCCGGCCGGCAGCGACGCGTTTATCGTGACGATCATGGGCGAGGACCGCCCCGGGACGATCCACCGCTTTTCGAGCTACCTGTCCGAGCGCGGGGTCAACATCGTCGACCTCTACGGCGACCGCCAGGAGAGCCGCTTCGTGCTGGTCTCGCAGGTGCAGGTCCCGCCCCGGTGGGACATCGCGATGCTCCAGGCCGACCTGGAGCACATCGGCCAGGAGATGGGCTTTTCCGTGCGGATGCAGCACGAGAACCTCTTTGTGGCGACGAACGAACTGCGGCTGCGGCGCGAGCCGACGAGTTGGTGAGGTATTTCCATGCTCAGGACTGACCAGATCCTTTCGACGATCCAGATGCTCCAGGCCGAGCACCTCGACCTGCGAACCGTGACGATGGGGATCAATATCGACGACTGCGCCGCCCCGGACGTCAATCTCGTGTGCCGCAAGATCCGCGAGAAACTCCGCTCCAAGGCGTGTCGCCTGGTCGAGGTGTGCGACCGCATCGGCGGCAAGTACGGCGTGCCCGTGACCAACAAGCGGCTGGCCATCTCCCCGGTCAGCGGCATCCTCGCCGGCCACGGCGCGCAAGGGGCGCTGAAGATCGCGACCGCACTGGATACCGCGACCGCCGACCTGGGCATCGACCTGGTCGGCGGCTTTACCGCGCTGGTGCAAAAGGGCATCACCGCCGGCGACGCGACGGTGCTGGAGTCGCTGCCGGAGGTGCTCTCGAAGACGACGCGGGTCTGCGCCTCGGTCAACGTCGCAACGACCCGGGCCGGCATCAACATGGACGCCGTCCGCCGCATGGGCGAACTGCTGCCGCAGATCGCACAGGCGACCGCCGACCGCGACGGCTTCGGCTGCGCCAAGCTGGTCATCTTCGCCAACATCCCCGAGGACAACCCGTTCATGGCCGGGGCCTACCTCGGGGCGGGCGAGCCGGAGGTGGTCATCAACGTCGGCGTCAGCGGCCCGGGGGTGGTCCTTTCCGCCCTGCGGCGGCGGATCGAGACGGCCGACCACAAGCTCTCGCTGCTGGAACTGGCCGAAGAGATCAAGATCACGGCCTTTCGCGTGACCCGCGCGGGCGAGCTGATCGGCCGGGAGGTCGCCACGGAACTGGGTGTGCCCTTCGGAATCGTGGACCTGTCGCTGGCGCCGACGCCCAAGGTCGGCGACAGCATCGGCGAGATCCTCAAAGTGCTGGGGATCGCGGCGATCGGCGCGCCGGGCTCGACGGCGGCGGTGGCGATGCTCAATGACGCGGTCAAAAAGGGCGGGGCCTTCGCCAGCCAATCGGTCGGCGGCCTTTCCGGGGCGTTCATCCCGGTCGCCGAGGACGCCGCCTTGGCCGATGCGGTCCGCAATGGGCACCTGACGCTGGAGAAGCTCGAGGCGATGACCAGCGTCTGCAGCGTCGGGCTGGACATGGTCGTGATCCCCGGCGACACCCCGCCGGCGACGATCGCCGCGCTGATCGCCGATGAAATGGCGATCGGGGTCATCAACACCAAGACGACGGCCGTGCGATTGATCCCCGCCCCGGGCAAAAAGCCCGGCGACATCGTCGAGTACGGGGGGCTGTTCGGTGCGACGGCGGTGGCGGAGGTGCGCAACTCCGGCATGAGCCAGGGGTTCATCGACTTCGGCGGGCGGATCCCCCCGCCGATCCACAGCCTTCGGAATTGAGGGGGGCAGGGGTCCCCCGATCCGCCGCCTCCCTTCAACCCCGATGGCAGTGACATTCGATGGGCAGGATGTGACACTGCCTGCTCCGCCGGCTTGTTATCGGGCTGATGCGTGCTTAAACTCATTGAAGGGCAGGCAACGCTCTGATCTCGATATCAGGCCTTGTTCGGGGTGGAGGCCATAATTCTACCGGGCTGAGGCATCAAAGGACGGCGGCCATGTCAGACGAGACGAACACTCTTATCGGCTATGAGCAATATCGGGCATACCTTGATCATCTGCTCAATGCCGACCTTCAGTATTGCCGGCGGGAGGTCCAGGGGTTGCTCGATGGCGGGGTGCCGCTGGCGAGCATGTATGTAGACCTGCTGCAGCGGGCACTGTACGACGTGGGCGACCTGTGGGCAAGCAACCGGATCTCCGTGGCGGTCGAGCACATGGCGGCGGCCATGACGGAAGACCTGATGCGGATGGCGTCTCCGCTGGTGCGGGAAGCGCCGCGGATCGGTCGCAAGGCGATCGTGTCCTGCACGGTCGAGGAATATCACCAGGTCGGTGCCCGCATGGTTGCCGACCTGCTGGAACTGCAGGGGTGGGACGTGATATTCCTCGGGGCCAATGCCCCGGTCGATGACGTGATGCTGTTGACCGATCAGCTGAAGCCGGATCTGCTGGCCCTGTCGGTGACGATGCCGTCGAACCTCCGCCGCCTGGCCGAGGCGATCCGATTGGTCCGTCAGCAATTCGACGGTCTGCCGATTGCCGTTGGCGGCCAGGCCTTCGCACTGGCCGGCGCCGCCCAGCCGTCCCTGATGCCGGGCGTGTGGCGAGTGGAGACCGTCGACCATCTCGGCCAGGTTATCGCGGCGTCATAGAGTTTCTCGAGCCGGGCGCAGCGCGTGTGCCGTGTAAGGCATTGAAGTCATATTTATTGATCCCTGTACGGAGGTTGAATTCGCCGATCCGCGCCCTTCATTTAGCCTGCCCGCTTGCGGGTAGCGTCCGTCGGCTCGTGCGATCCGCAACGTCCCGGGCACGACCTCCACGTCAACAGGTCACGTCCTTGCCCTCGCTGCCGAAGATCTTCAACCGCTGGTCCTTGCTCGCCTCGACCGCGCTGGCCGGTGCGTAATGAAACTGGACCGCCCGCCTTCGCTTCTGCGAGTTGTTGCGCGGCGTGCCGTGCTGGATCAGGCCGTCGAAGACGAGCAGTCCCCCTGGCTGCAGGGGCGCCACGACGCACTGCTTGCCGAGGATGTCGGTGTCGCAGATCTGCCAGTCGCGGCGGCGGAAGTGGACCACCGGACCATGGCGGTGCGTGCCGGGCAGCAGGTGCATGCAGCCGTTTTCCGCCGTCGCCTCGTCCAGGGCGATCCAGACCCCGACCACCCGGGTCTCCAGCGGAAAATCGAAGTAGGCCTTGTCCTGGTGCCAGGGCTTTTCGCGGCCGCCTCGGGGCGGCTTGAGCAGGGCCATGTCCTGGAACATCCGCACCGGCTCGCCGATGATCGTCTCAAGCACCCGGATCAGCGGCGGGTGATACGCCAGGGCCTTGAGCCGCGAATCGTAGGGCGTGAAGTACATCAGCTTGCGGACCGCGTCCATCCGCTGGCCGCCGTCGAGCGACTCGATCTTCTCGGCCGCCCACGCCTCGTACTGCACGCCATCGAAGTCGGGATTGCCGCCCATCAGCAGGTGCTTGAGCCCGTCGAGTCCCTCACTGACCTTGGTGTCGTCGAACACCCGCTCGATGCTCAGGCAGCCGAGCACGTCGTAGATTTTGCGGGCGTCGGCATCGAAATCGTCCAGCGTGTCGATGGCCGGCATGCTGCCCCCGGGACTATACAGATTGGCGGCATAGGTGCCGCCCGTTTCCGTGTCGATTGCGCGGTTGGTGATCATCGGTCTGGTCTCCTGCCGACCGGTCCGCCGGCTGGCGTCCCTCACCAGGCGCGGCAGCCGGGAAACCGGCCTCGGCATCGACCGGGCATGGGACGCGTTCCTAATGCTTCTTGCCCCTGTCAGATGGTAGGCGGGCGTTATCGCCGCATTGAGCGGGCGGCAGGCCGGAAGGGGGCGGTGGGTCATATCAGCGCCGCGCCGGTGCGACACGTGCCCCGGAAACGAGCCGACCCAGTAGGGCTGCGCCCGCCACGCCGCTTCGAACGTGCTGCGCGAAATGTAAAGCGGCGTCGATCGCCGCACTCCATGGTCGCACGGAGGCGTTCAACTCGAGATCCGGGGACCGCACGGCTACGCGGCGTTCGAGTGAAAGCGGCGTCGTTGCCGCCGCAGTCCATATTGCCGCCGCGCGGTCCGCTCGGGATCGGGTGTGTTGGCACCGATGGAGGCTTAAGTGAAAGCCGGGTGCCATGGCAGCGCTGTTGGCGGCCATGGAATTTATGGCAAGAGCCCAGCGCCCGCATCCTGAGTTGCGCCCAAACGAGCCCGAAGCGTGAGCGAGGGTATCCTTGTCGCAGCGGATGGGCAAGACTTCCGCGCCCCGCGGGAAAGAGCCGCGACCGTGAGGTCGCGGTAACCCTTGGCAAGAGCGGACCCCTCCGCAGCTGTGCGACAGTTCAACGGACAGACGTACCGCTCGCAGTTTCCCTCTCGGTGGTGGGCGCAGCGGCCCGGGACGCCTCGACCTCCTGGGCCTGGTACCGCACCGCCCGCATCTGCATCCACCGCAGCGCCAGCAGGTCGAGCATGACCCGCCCGATGCGGTTCCAGAAGCCGTACTTGGCGACGCCCGCGGTTCGCGGCCGGTGGTTGACCACCCGCTCATCGACGCGGAACCCGTCGATGCGAACCAGGGTGGCAAAGTAGCGGTGCATGCCGTTGAAGACCTTCAGGCCGTCGACGCACTCGCGGCGGAAGACCTTCAGCCCGCAGCCGCTGTCGTGGATCTTATCGCCGGTCAGCCAGCGGCGCACGCGGTTGCCGTACTTGCTGACGAAGCGGCGAAGACCGGTGTCCTGGCGGCTCTGTCGCCAGCCCTGCAGCAGGTCGCACTCGCCGGCCTCGACGATCTTCAGCAGGGCGGGGATGTCAGCCGGGTCGTTCTGCAGATCGCTGTCGAGGGTGGCGACAAACCGCCCCCGCGCCGCCAGCAGGGCCGCGTGCAGGGCGGCGCTCTGCCCGCGATTCTCCCGCAGGCGAAGCACCCGCAGCGTCGGCACGCGGGCCTGGAGTTCACTCAGGATCCGCAGCGAATCGTCGGTGCTGGCGTCGTCGGCGATGACGATCTCGTAGGGTTTGCCGACCGCCTCGCCAGCCGCGACCATCTCGCGGATCAGGGCGGGCAGGTTATCGGCCTCATTGTACGCTGGCGCGACGATCGAAAGGTGAATCGACCCGCTATTGTCGTCATGCATCATGAATCGCTCATCATAGGAAATTCGTGTAACTCACGCATTAGCCGACAGGATAGGGCCAACGGATCGTACTGGCAACATGGGG
>JAWLBS010000146.1:5407-11985 GCA_041687575.1 Phycisphaerae bacterium
TTGTCGTCATGCATCATGAATCGCTCATCATAGGAAATTCGTGTAACTCACGCATTAGCCGACAGGATAGGGCCAACGGATCGTACTGGCAACATGGGGGCGGGCGGCGGTCAACCCTGATACGGACGGACACGATCGACGGATAGGCCGATGGATGAGCGTGAACCGTTCTGCCAGGCTGCAGCGGTCTCGCCTGAGAGCGAAGCCCGTGCGTGTGACATGGAGGGTCGTGGGGCAGGGGGGCAGGTGCCGGGGCGTTTCCCCAAAAGGTCAGACCCCCGGCAAGCGACCCGCTCTGCCACTGATCCCGGGATGCGCCTATCTGGGGTGGGGCGCGATTTCTGGCGGTGGCATGCCGGCGTTATCGCGGTAACATATCCGCAATGTCCCGTCGCCGGCAGACATAATCTGATGCAAGCGTTTGACTTGTGCCGATAAGCGAGCAAAGAATTAGCGGGTCAGGTCAGTTCCCATGCCGGACAATTCGAGACCATGGGAGGTACTCCGGAGATGCTACGCATGAGACACGGCGAAAGGTCATATTCTGTGGCTGCACCTGCACGGCTTCTGCTCGTCATTGCGGTCGTATCCGCCCTTACAGCCCTTGCAGGCTGTAGTCGTGACAATCGCATTTCGCTCAGCGAGTTCGTCGAGCAGCAGGGACGCGACGGGGCGCCCACCCCCGTGTTCCACCCGCCGGCGACCCAGCCGGCCGAGGCGGCCGAGGTGATGGGGCCGTACCGTGTCGGCGAGGGCGACGTGCTGGGGGTGACGCTGACGGGCGTCGACCAGACGGGGACGGTCGCACCGATCAGCGCCCGGGTCAACCGCGACGGCAACGTCGACCTGCCCATCGTCGGCAAGGTGCAGGTGGCGGGCGATCCGTTGCAGGACGTCGAGCAGACCATCCAGAACGCATACGTCCCGAGCGTCTACCGGCAGGCGAGTGTGCATGTGCAGCTGGTCCAGCCGGAGACCGTCAACGTGCTGGTGACCGGGGCGGTGACGGCGCCGGGGCTGGTGCAGCTGCCGCGGAGCCAGCGGAATCTGCTGTACGCGGTCGCCGCGGCCGGTGGGATCTCGAGCCTTGCCTCGGGCGAGGTGACGCTGCGGCGGCTCAATGCGCCGGGCGAGACGGTGGAAATCAACATGCTCGATCCGGAACAGCTGCAGTACGCCCTGACGATGCAGCCATTGCGGAACGGGGATATCGTGATTGCCAAGGCGGCGACACCCAACGCGATCTTCATCAGCGGACTGGTCATGGCGCCGCACGTGCAGATCAACCCGCCAGGCACGGAAATGACGGTATTGCAGGCACTTGCCTCGGCCGGCGGCCTGCGGATGGACCTGCTGAGCGTCAACGAGGCAACACTGATCCGCCGGATGCCCAATGGCGAGGATGTCCACGTCAAACTGGACATCAACAAGATCCAGAAGGGCGACGATCCGAATATCACCCTGGCGGCCGGCGACATCCTCTGGGTGCCGCATACGGTTGAGACGCGGATCGAGGATTGGGCGAACCGGAACCTGTTCTTCCGGGCCGGTTTCAGCGCGGTCGGCACGTACAACGCCACGGCGATCGAGTACATGAACAGCAACGCGCGTGAGCAGGCGGTCGGCGTGACCGGCAACCTGGAGAACACGTTCGACCCGTTCGGCTTCCTGATCCGTCAGCAGCAGCTCAACCAGCTGCCCGCGCCGCAGTAATGTTCGTTGACACAGGCGACAGCGGCACTTACAATCTGTCTGCCATAGGGTTGGCGTAACAGCGGTGTCGCCTTTGTCTCGAGCCGTGCAGGAGCGGAATTGGCATGAAAAAGACGCTCGTAGTATTGCTGGGCCTGATCTTATTGTCCGTCGCCTCGACCGGCTGTGCCACGCTGACCGAGTCCCCGGCCGAGCGGGCGTACACGATCCGCCAGGTCGAACGTTACAACGTGCTGCTGTTCAACGAGGATGTCGACCACTTCTGGCTGCTCGACAGTCCCAGCCGCCTGAGCCAGTGGATCATCCGCTAGGCGGCCGGGGGGCTGAGGGCCGGACAGGCCGGAACGTAAGAGCGGCGAGCATTGCCTGGCCGCGTACATGTTGACGATGAAAAATGACGCCCGCCGAACCGCATGGTTTGGCGGGCGTTTCTACTGGAGCGTCGCCAGCGCAGGTGTAGCGGCCGGTTTTCCGGGTGATGCGATCCTGCGGCTGGTTGCAGCGTCGTGCCAGTGGTGGACACTGATCCCTGCCCCCTGACCCCTGCCGTTTCGACACCCGACACCCGATGCCCCATGCCCGATGCCGGGTGCCACACGCCACGTTTGGACTGTGGCGGCTCTGGATCACTGCCCGGCGGGGCCGGTGGCCAGTTCCTTGAGCAGGTCGAGGATTGCCGCAGCGCTGTCCGGGTCCACGAAGACGCGGCGATCCGGGGCGCAGTAGTTCGATGTGACCAGCGAACCGTCCCAGTTGAAGTTGTAGTACGGCGGATAGATGCTGCCGCACCCTTGCGGCGAAACCGGCTGCCTGATGAAGGTGACTTCCGAGAAGGCCTCCAGGACGCGGTCGATCTCGGCGGCGGTCAGGTAGCGGATCGGCAGTTCGACCTGCTGGCCGATCACGAAGCCTTCGGGCGCGTCGGCGGCTGCCGCCGCGTCGGCCTGATTCCCGTCCTCGGCCTGCTTCTCACCCAGCACCGTCATGTCGAGCAGGTACCAGCCGTTGTCCTGCCTGCGGATGCTGGCCGACCACACCTCGCCGATCTGCTCGGCGGGGACGAGGCTGGCATCCCGGCCGGTCCGGTCGGCGGCAAAGATCAAAAAGTCGCTCATGTCCTGCGTGCCGGGCACGATCGTCCGTGTCACCGGTTCGAGGGTACAACCGCCCGCCGCCACGCAGGCGCCGAGCACCGCAAACGCCACGAATCGCATCCCTGCCATGCCTGGGCACTCCTTTCGAGTCTGCCTGTATCCCGGCATCGCCGGGGCGCGTGTCCCTGCGAGCGGGGTGAAACCATTCCGATGCCGCCGGGCGCCGATACGGGCTGCAGGCTGCCGACGATCGTTCGGGACGCCCAGTATGGCATCTGCTGGCGATCAGACAAGGGGGCAGTGATCGCGGTACCGGGGGCGGGTTGTCCCTGCGCTACTCGTTGATACCGCCGTCGTGCTCGGCTGCAGGTCGCGTGGCGGGGGCTGCTGGTCGGCTGCCTGCGGCTCGGGCGGCGACCCGCTCGGCGAGCGTGTCGGTTGTTGCGAGCCGCCACGTCTTGCCGCGATTGAGCGAGACGGCCAGGGCGCGGGGGTAGATGCCCTGCTCCTTGGTCTGCATGTCGTAGAAGGTGAAGCTCAGGTACAGCGCGTCGCGGCGGTCGATGAAGAGGCGATGGTAATAGACGCTGTAGCCCGTATGCCCGGGCGGGGGATCGGCGAGGATCCTCGGCTCGCTCCAGTCCGCGGCGCGGGCGGGCTTGTGCTGGTAGAGCAGGTTCGGGTGGATCCGGTAGACGCTGTGGAGGCGGTTCTGGTCGTCGCAGACGAGCGAGGCATAGGTCTGCTTGTCGTGCATCTTCCGCGGCTCGGTCCATTTGCCGTCGGCGGCGTCGGGGGTCAGTGAGCGGGTGTACAGGAACGGCCCGCCGTGGGCCCCGGCCAGCACGTGCAGGCAGCCTTCGCTGTCGGCGGTGATGACGGGGGTGGAGTGGACGTCCGGGTGCTTGGGGTGGGCATGGGCCAGCAGAGTCTTTCGAAGGACCTGGCGCTGCTGGCGGTCGATCGTTGCCACGTACGTCGGGTTGCCGGTTTCGTCCTGGCTCGGGATCTGGCCGTAGACCACGTGCGCCAGCCGGCCCGTCGTTGCGGCGAAGGAGTAGCCACCGGAATGGTTGGAGATCCCGAAGCAGTCGGCTGTCACGTGCAGCGGCTCGCCGAGGACGATGTTGCCGTCGCGCACGCGCGGCACGAAGACGTAAAGGTCATTATAGTTGGTCCACCTGGCCGGGTGGGGCTTGTTGCGCACGAGCATGCCGATCAGCGGCGGCTGGGACAGGTTGTTGTGGCCCGTGTCGATCTCGAGAAATGTGTACCCTTCCATCAGGCGGGCTTCGAAGGTCTCGCCCAGGTCGGTCGAGGTGAGCAGGACCCACTTGCGGTCCTGGCCGTCTTCTCCGTCGACGTAGACGGGCACGACGGCGTAGAGGTTGTCCTTCTCGTCGATGGTGACCGTGCCATAGGCGTGGATGAAGCGCTCCGTGGGGCGGACGAGTCCGGGGACCGCCTTGCGGCAGGCCTGTTCGTACGAGCGGCGCACCCACTTGCCGTCGCGCAGCGTCTCCATGTATCCCCATGCGGCCGGCTCGCGGGTGTCGAACATGTAAGGCCGGTTGCGGCTGTCGAAGGCCAAGGCCGACGGCGCGTCGAAGTCGATCTGTCCCACGAGCTGTTCGGGCTGGCCGGTCGGCGGGATCTGGAAAGAAGCGCCTTTGGATTCCTGGCCGTCAGCGGACTGCGAAACGCACATGATCATCACCATCAACAAGACTATCCGAAGGATCGACGGCACGGGGTATCTCCCTTTCTTCTGGAGCGGTTCCAGTTCCAGACGTTGCGGACCATGCGGATCGATGGACGCTGCCCGCAAGCGGGCAGGCTAAATGAAGGCGCGAATCGTCCGCTTCATCTTCCGCGCCGGGATCCATATTTCCTCGCCCCTGCACGTCGAGGCGTTGCTGTACATCTTATCCACTGTGAGACGCGGGGCTCGCCGACAACAGTCCCGCCTCGCGACACCATTTCACATACCGCTCGATCCCCTCCTCGATCGGGGTGGTCGGGTCGAACCCCAGGTCGCGCTTGGCCCGCGAGACGTCGGCGTAGGTGATCGGCACGTCGCCGGGCTGGGGCGGCTGGTAGTCCAGGTTCGCCCGCTTGCCCAGGGCCGACTCGATGCACCGGATCAGGTGCATCAGCTCCGCCGGCTCGGAGTGGCCCAGGTTGTAGACGTTGTAGCCGCCGCAGCGGTCGATGGCGGCGATGATCCCGTCGATGATGTCGGCGATGTAGGTGTAGTCCCGCCGCGAGGTGCCATCGCCGAAGACCGGCAGGGTCTCGCCCGCGTCGATCAGCCGGGTGAACTTGGCGACCGCCAGGTCCGGCCGGTTGCGGGGGCCGTAGACGGTGAAAAACCGCAGGCACGTGACGCTCAGGCCGTAGAGGTGGTGGTAGGTGTGGCACATCAGCTCGCCCGCCCGCTTGCTGGCCGCATACGGCGAGACGGGCCGGTCGGCGGGGTCGTCCTCGCTGAAGGGAATCCGCGAGGCTTCGCCGTAGACGCTGGAGGAGCTGGCGAAGATGAATCGGGCCGGCTCGAACTCCCTGGCCAGTTCGAGCATCGCCAGGGTGCCGCGGGTGTTGATGTCCCAGTACAGGGCCGGATGCGGCAGCGACGGGCGGACGCCCGCGCGGGCGGCGAGGTGGCAGACGGTGTCGAACCGCTCGCCCGCCCACAGGTCGCGCAGGGCCCGGCTGTCGCGGATGTCGAGTTCGACGAAGCGGTGGCGCGGGTGGTCGGCCAGCAGGGCGAGGTTCGCCTGCTTGCGCGGGTGGGGGTAGAAGTCGTCGAAGTTGTCGACGCTGACGACATCGTGGCCGTCGGCCAGCAGCCGCTCGAGAAGGTGCGAGCCGATAAAGCCGGCACCGCCTGTGACAAGAACCTTGGCCATCTTGAGCCTCCCATCGGCCGGCGAGAACGGATGGCTCGCCGGTGGATTCGTACTCGGGGCATCCATCCGCCTTAAGCGGGAAGGTTATGCCCGTTCTGTAACTTCGTCGCGGGCAATCGCCCGCCCTGCCAAAACGCTTCGGCCCCCGCGCCACGGGGGCAGCTCCCCGCCTCGACGGGTGCCACCTGCTTCAACGAGCCGCGCTCGTGAGGGAGCAGTAAACCCCGCCGCGCCCCTCGAACCCCGCGGGTCAGACCCCCCTGATCGCTGCCCCCGCTGTTTCGAGACCCGAGACCCGAAACCCGACACCCGAATCCGGATCACGGTCCTGCTTCAACGAGCCGCGACCGTGAGGGAGCGGTAAACCCCGCCGTGTCCCTGCCAGCGCCACGGGGTCAGCGCTTCCGGGGGTCTGACCCCTTGTAGCACGCTCACATTCGAGCCCCCGATCCAATTCCCTTGGGGGCATCAATACATGAACGATTCAGCGGGGTCTGACCCCCTGGGGCAATCGCTCCGGCCCCCGCGCCACGGGGTCAGACCCCGGTGACGTGCGCAGGCATCCAGGCCGCCACCAGTTCCCGGCGTTGATGCCGCCAGGAGGCCCGCGCTACGGGGTCTGACCCTTTGTAGCACGCTCACATTCGAGCCCCCGATCCAATTCCCTTGGGGGCATCAATACATGAACGATTCAGCGGGGTCTGACCCCCTGGGGCAATCGCTCCGGCGCCCGCGCCACGGGGTCAGACCCCGGTGACGTGCGCAGGCATCCAGGCCGCCACCAATTCCCGGCGTTGATGCCGCCAGGAGGCCCGCGCTACGGGGTCTGACCCTTTGTAGCACGCTCACATTCGAGCCCCCG
>JAWLBS010000147.1:0-11846 GCA_041687575.1 Phycisphaerae bacterium
GCGCGTGGGCGGCGGTGGAAGCCGCGGCGTCGGGCGCGGCGGTGATGACCCGGCGTCTCTGGCCCGAATCGGACGCGGCCCGGGTGCTCGCGCCGGACGAGGAGATGGTCGTGTGGCGGACGCGCCGGCAGCTGGTCGAGCGACTGCGACACCTGCTGCGCGATGAGACGGCCAGAAGCGAACTGGCCGGCCGGGCACGGCAGCGGGCCCTGCGGGAGCATGCTGCCGACGTGCGGGTTCGCGAGGCGCTGGGCAGGATGCAGGTATAGAGGGATTTCCATGAAGATCGCGTATTTCGACTGTTTCAGCGGTGCGGCTGGCGACATGATCGTCGCGTCGCTTCTCGACGCCGGGGCCGATTTCAACGAATTGCAGACCCGCCTGGCGGGGCTCAACGTGCCGGGCTACACGATCCGGGCGGAGAAGGTCCGCAAGCAGGGCTTCGCCGCCACGAAGTTCGACGTGGACGTCGACCCGGACGCGCCCAAGCCCCACCGGCACCTGCACCATATCGAAAAGATCATCAGCGAATCGAGCCTGGCGGATAGTGTGAAGGACCGGGCGCTGCGGATCTTCCGGCGGCTGGGCGAGGTCGAGGCGCGGGCTCACGGCACGAGCATCGAGAAGGTGCACTTCCACGAGGTCGGGGCGATCGACGCGATCGTCGACGTGTGCGGCGCGGCCATCTGCCTGGACCTTCTGGGCGTCGAGCAGGTCCACTGCAGCCCGCTGGTCGTCGGCTCGGGGACCGTCCGCTGCGATCACGGGCTCATGCCGGTGCCGGCGCCGGCGACGGCGGGGCTGATCGAGGGCTGTCCGGTCGCCCCCAGCGAGGAGACGGGCGAACTGCTCACGCCGACCGGTGCGGCCATCCTGACGACGCTGTCGGCCGGCTTTGGTCCGCTGCCGGCGATGACCGTCCAGGCCAGCGGCTGCGGCGCCGGTACGCGCGACGGCAAGACGCGGCCGAACCTGCTGCGGGTCTTTCTGGGCGAGATCGAACAGGTCGGCGAGACAGACGAGGTCGTGGTGCTCGAGGCGAACCTCGACGATGCGACCGGGCAGGTGGTCGGCCGGGCGATCGAGCGGCTCTTCGAGGTCGGGGCGCTGGATGCGTTCTGTACGCCGATCACGATGAAGAAGGGGCGGCCGGCCGTAATGGTCACGGTGTTGGCGGAACCGGCCGGCGCTGATACATTGGAGAGGACGCTGTTCGAAGAGACGCCGACGTTTGGCGTGCGGCGGTACACCGCGCGGCGGCGGAAGCTGCATCGCGACTGGCAGCCGGTCGAGACGTCGTTCGGGCGGATTCGCATCAAGACCGGGCGGCTGGGCGAGGCGGTGGTTTCGGCCGGGCCGGAGTACGAGGATTGCCGCGAGGCGGCGCGGGCGGCGGGTGTGCCGGTGCGGACGGTGATGGCCGCGGCGATTGCGGCATGGCAAGGGCAGGCCGGTTCGGCGTAGGCACCGGGGCCGCCCGAGCATGCCGCCAAGCCGGCGGCAGGAAGTGAAGGGGTCGTGTACGCAGCGTTTGCCACATTCGCGCCACTGCTGGGCCAGGGGAAAGAGGGGGACATCACGCACTGGGTCGGCATGGTCCTGCTGATGGCGGCACTGGGGCTGGGGACGGTCTCGCTGCGCTTTCGGCGCAAGACGAAGCCGGCCAAACCCGGCAAGAGCAGCCCTTTCCAGCAGGCGTCGCGCATGCGGGAGCAGCAGGCGGTCCGCGAGGAGATGGAGGCCCTGTTCGTCCAGCTCAGCGACCTGGCCCGCCAGCTCAACGCCCAGATGGACACCCGCTTTGCCAAGCTCGAGCAGGTGATCCACGAGGCCGACCGCAAGATCGAGACGCTCGAGGCCCTGCTGCGAAAGTCGGCTGGCGTCGAGCCGCTTGACGTGGTGGTCGAGGACGAGCCGGCGGCCGATCCCAAGCCCACGCGGCGCAAAAAGGGGCGGGGGCGGAAGAAGGCGGATAGCGCGTCGCCGTCTGGCAGTCCGTCCAAGGGCAGCTCGACCGCGTCGGCGAGCTCGTCGAAGGCGTCTTCCGGGAAGTCCGCCTCGCCGGCCGCCGGTTCCTCGGCATCATCTAGAGAGCAGTCCGAACCGGCGTCATCGCCGCCGGCGAAGGACGCGGCCGCGAACGGCTCCGACGGCAAGAAGCCCGCCAGCGGCGCTACGGGTGAAACGCAGTCCAGGACGGCTGGCAAGTCATCTCCCGGGTCCGACCGCCCGTCCCCCGAGGAGCAGCGCTACAGCCACATCTACGCCATGGCCGACGCCGGTGCCGGCCCGGTCGAGATCGCCCGCCAGACCGGCCAGACGACCGGGGAGATCGAGCTGATTCTGAATCTGCGGAAGAGTCGGTTGGGGTAGCGGCTGGCGGGGCTGTACCTGTTGCGGTTGGTCGAGCACGGATTGCAGGGCGGGAAGCAGCGTGGCGTAACCGTCACGATTCCCTCATCCCTGTTTCCGCAGCAGACGAGCGGACTGACGATGGTTGGTTCTGTTCCCGTGCTGGTGATATGTCTCGACAGGGAGCCGGTGGGTACGATCAATAACGCTTGACGTTATTAGCGCTACACGTTATCATTGTTGCATGATCCGGTCATTCCATGGCAAGGAGACCGAGAAGGTATTCCATCGCGAGTTCTCCAGGAAGCTGCCTGGGGACATACAATCGGTTGCGCTGCGAAAGCTATTGGTTCTGAATGCAGCTGCACATCTGGATGACCTCCGCGCCCCGCCGAGCAACCGATTGGAGGCGCTCAAGGGTATCCGTACGGGCCAGTACAGCATTCGGATCAACGATCAGTGGCGGATCTGCTTTCGTTGGCATAACGATCACGCATATGATGTTGAAGTTGTGGATTACCACTAGGAGACGGGGATGAAGAAGCTGGCTCCGATACATCCCGGCGAGATCCTGCTGAAGGATTTTCTCGAACCGCTGGCGCTGAGCCAGTACCGCCTGGCGAAGGACATCCGCGTCCCGCCGCGGCGGATCAACGAGATCGTCCACGGCAAGCGCGCGATCTCCGCGGACACCGCCTTGCGGCTGGCGAGGTACTTCGGCACAACGCCGCAGTTCTGGATGAACCTGCAGGCCCACCACGACCTGGAGGTCGAGCAGGACCGTGTCGGCCGGGAGATCAGGAGGCAGATCCCGGTCCTTAAGACCGGCTGAACGAATCAGGGATCGGTGGGCAGAAAGCCCCCTCGGATCTCCGTGTCTTGGTCTGAAGGGAGTCTCAGGGTCGAGGACAGGGCAGGCCACCCATCGCTCCGCCGCCCTTGGCGACGGGTGCCCGGTCCGGGATGGCGATCGGCGGCTGGCTACCCGACTCGCGTGCTCTGCAGGTGTTCGGCCAGGAACGCCTCCACCGCCTGCAGGGCAGCGGGCGTGTTGGCGTGGGCGGTGTAAGGCTGATGCACGATTGTCTTGGGGCCGGCGAACACGTTGTACGCCGCGTACACCGTTGCCGGCCGGCACGTACCGTCGACGAAGCCGACGGTAAAGTGGCCTGCGCAGCGGGTCCTGCGCATGAAGTTGACGCCGTCGAAGTAGCGCGATGTCTCGACCGTCTCGGGAACCGGCCGACCCGATTCGTCGCGCTCGATGAGGTGGCGGGGGAAGTCGCGCCCGTGCCGAAAGGCCGCGTGGTCGCATGAGGCGGGCACCATCGCGGCGAAGGCGGTGACCCGCGGTTCGAGATACGCCCCGGCCATTGCCTGGGCGCCGCCCTGGCTGCTGCCGCGGATCACGAGGGTCCGGCCGTCCCACTCCGGTTGGGCCGTCAGGAAGTCGAGTCCCCGCTTGACCCGCAGGAACATTCCCAGCCAGTACGACTCTTCGCGGCAGCGGCGCCCCATCCGGCTGTATCCCGCCAGCGGGCCGGTGGCCAGGTCCTTGTACCACGACTCGACTTCGAGGTTCGAGATCCCGTGGGCGTTCATTTCGTAGACGAGGATGCCGTTTTCGGCCTCGGTGACGAAGTTGTGCGGGCGCGTGGGAAAGACCCCCGCCCCCTGCACGCAGAGCATCGCCGGGTGCTTGCCGGGTTCTCGCCGCCGCGGACGGCTGTAGATGCCCGAGACGCTGCGGTCGAGGCCGCGGACCTGTACGTCGTCGATCTCGACCTTCGACAGGTCGCGCGCGAGCAGGTCCTTGTGGGAGAAGTCGTGCAGGTGCGGGTGGCTGTGATGGTCGATCCGCGTGAAGGATGCCTCCAGCGGCACGGCCGCGAGGCGGGTCTTGTGGTGGTCCCAGAAGTCGTCGAAGTCGTCGGGCATCTGCGTGCCCGGTTCGATCCGCTCGGGGGCAACGGCGACGCCGCAGCGGTGCTCGATCCCCCCTGCTGCCGGATCGCCCCAGGCAATCTCGACGTGCACGAACCCCGGCCGGGTGCCCGCGGCCGAAATCGTTCCCTGCTCATCCGTCAGTTCAACCTGTTCCTGCCCGACGACCGCGTGGTCCTGCTTGAGGGTGTAGCGCACGGGCCCGGGGTCGGCCTGCCCGGCGTCGCGTTTCAGTTGAAAAACGAAGCGAAACGGTTCATCCACGTCGAAGACGAATCGCGCCGGCGCGGTCCCCAGGCGAAGCGACAGGCCGCCGGCCTGCTTGATCGCGTCGGTCGATTCCACGTAGTTCAGCTCCGCGACCCTGCCCCCGCGGCGGTTCCCATCACTCATCGACAACCTTCTCCTTGCCTGCGCACCCCATTCAGGCGATGTGCCCGACCTGGCGTGGCCTGCTATCACCTGCTTGCCCGGCGTAGTCGCCGTTTGGCGAAGCCGGGTGCCCTGTAACCTGTCCCCTGTCGTTGTTGTTCTTAATCTGTGTAACCTGCGTAATCTGCGGATAGATGCTGTTGCTGTTGTTGTTACTCTGTGAAAATCTGCGAAATCTGCGGAAGGTCGTTCTCCTTCCGAGCTTCCGCGGCCGACGCCGTCACGCAGGCTTCTCGCCAGCCAGCCGGCCGTAGAAGTCCCGCAGCACGTAGAACGCCTGCTTGCGGTACGTGCGGTCGGGGTTGAGCAACCCCTTGCGGTTGTAGCCCTGCTGGTAGCGGTTCAGGCGGAACGGGGCGCGGAAGTCGTACAGGATCCACGGCGACAGGCCCCGGACGGATTTCAGCTGCGGCACGTACTCGGTCTGCTTGCGGTAGATCTCGGCCTGGAACTCCTCGGTCCACATCGTGTCTTTCGTGCCGTGATGGCCCGAAAGGGCGCCGCCGCCGGTCTCGGTGATGATCACGGGCTTGTCGGGCAGCGAGTCCTTCTCCAGGTCGAGCATCTTCTCGAAATCGGGGCTGTACCAGCCGTAGTACTCGTTCATGCCGATCACGTCGAGGTGCTCGATCAGCCGGTCGTCGAACCGGTCGTTGTGGATCAGGCACGCCGCCGAGACCAGCCGTGAGTCGTCCAGTTCGTGGGCGAGCCCCGCCAGGTTGCCCATGAACGCCAGCCGCTCGTCGGTGTCGAGGTTCTCGTTGCCGACCGACCAGATGATGACCGAGGCGCGGTTGCGGTCGCGGCGGATCAGTTCGCTCAGCTGGTTGCGGGCGTCGGCCAGCGTGTCCGGACTGCCGAAGGCGACGTCCCAGTAGACCGGGATCTCCTCCCACAGCAGCAGGCCCATCTCATCGGCGATGCGGGCGCTGCGTTCGTGGTGGGGGTAGTGGGCGAGGCGCATGAAGTTGCAGTTGAGCTCCTTGGCCAGGGCGAAGTTCGTCCGCACGTCGTCCTCGGTGAGCGTCCGGCCGCGCTGGGGGTGGTCCTCATGGCAGCAGATGCCCCGCAGCCAGATCTTCTCGCCGTTGAGCAGGATGTCGAGCCCTTCGACGCGGATCTCGCGCAGACCGATCCGGTCGGCCACGCGGTCGGTCCCGCAGGTCAGCACCACGTCGTAGAGCGTCGGCGCGTCCGGCGACCAGAGCTGCGGCTGGCAATCGATGACCGCCTGGCCGCGACCGCTGCTATCGACGGAGACCGTCGTCTTGACGCCGAGTTCGGCGATCTCGACCTGCACGTCGGCCTTTTGCGCCCCGTTGACGACCACGTCGATGGCGACCTTCCTGAAATCGCTGCCCGGCACCAGCCGGACGAAGTAGTCGCGGATGAACGTGGCCGGCACGCGGATCAGCTCCACGTCGCGGTAGAGCCCGCCGTAGTTGAACCAGTCGGTCAGCGGCGTGGGGATGTACAGGTTGTTGCGGGAGGTGTCGACCGCCACGATGATCCGGTTGTGCAGGTCCAGCAGGTCGGTGATTTCCATGTAGTGCGGCGTGAACCCGCCGAGGTGCTGGCCGAGGTAATGCCCGTTGACGAAGGCCGCCGAGCGGTGATGCGCGGCGCCGATCTTGAGGAAGACCCGCTCACCGTCGGCGTGTTTGCGGTAGTTGAACTTGCGGGTGTATTCGACGGCGCCCTCGAAGTACTTCGCCTCGGGCACGGCCGTGTTGATCGTCGAGGGCACGTCGATTTCGGGCCAGTCGTTGAAGCTGTAGTCGTAGGGGAACTTCGCCTCCTTGCGGAATCGCTGGCGATCTTCGTCGGTCCACCACTGCTTCTTGAAGAACACATTGTACTGGTCGAGGGCGTGGTTCCACCGGCCGTTGAGCGATTCGACCGGCCGGGCGACCGAATTGACGAACGTCCCGCAATCGACGACTTTGCCGTTGTAGGGTTCGATATCGTACCAGGGACGCATGCCGGTCATCGCGGCGGTGCCTTCGTTCTGAGTGGCCATGGGTCGGTTTCCTGTCCTTGCGATCTTGTTGTCGGAGACATGGAAGCCAGTATGTTTTGCGCCCGGAGATTGTCAAATCGCCTCCCCGCATTCGGGGCACCGCGGCGCGCTGAGCCCGCGCAGGATGTGTCCGCATCGGCGGCAGGGAATCTCGCCGTCTGTGGAGGCGCCGGCCCAGCTGAAGCGGGTCAGCAGGCCGTAGACGACCAATGCCACCACGACGCACGGCGCGACGCCGCAGGCGATCGGGCTCTTCGGGTGGAGCGCGGTTTCCTCGCACGTCTACCAAACGTCCTGGTGTCGCGGACAGTATCCTGTTGCAGGGAGTCCTTTCGCCGCGATGGGTTTTGCACATGGATTGTACATATGCGGTGGCGGCGGGGATACAACAGGGGCGTGAGCAGGAGGTCGGGCCGGTGGCGCGGGGAGATCCTCCGCGGTGCTGGATGACTTCGGGCGTTCTTTCCGTCGCGGAGCTCTCTTGGCTACTTCGGGGCTCGGCCACTCGCATCGCTGCGCTCGCTCGGGCAGGCCGCCTGAAGGCGGGACTCCAAGCGCCGGCTGAAGCCGGGACTCCTAACGCTCGCATCGCTGCGCTCGCTTCGGCGGGACTGCCGGTGCACGGCGAGGCGGGAACTCGTGCGCATGCTTTGTCCGCTGGCGGGGGAGGGGGTAAGATCTGGGTTCGGATTGGGAAACGTGGTGTTGTGCGGTAATTGCGGGAAGCTGCTTGTGACCGAAGGGAATCGACAACGTAAACCTCGCCTGCCGGAGTGGTTCCGGCAGAAGTTGCCGGCCGGCCAGACCTTCTCTGCCACGGGCAGGACTGTGGCTGCCAGCGGGGTGGCGACGGTGTGCGAGTCGGCCAAATGCCCCAACCGGTGGCAGTGCTGGGATTGCGGCCACGCGACATTCATGATCCTCGGCGACGTCTGTACGCGGGCATGCCGGTTCTGCGCGGTCTGTCACGGCCGGCCCGGGCCGCTGGATGACACCGAGCCGGACCGCCTGGCCGAGGCGGTCGCCCAGCTCGGCGTCCACTACGCGGTGATCACCTCGGTGACCCGCGACGACCTGCCCGACGAGGGGACCGGCCACTTCGTCCGCTGCATCGAGGCGATCCGCGGGCGGGTGCCCGACATCCGGGTCGAGGTCCTGCCGGCCGACCTGCACGCCCGCGAGGACCTGATCAAGCGGATCTGCGATGCCGGCATCGTCGTCTACAACCACAACGTCGAGACGGTCCGCCGGCTGACCCCGCAGGTTCGCAGCGCGGCCGACTACGAGCGGTCGCTGGAGGTGTTCCGGGTTGCCAGGCGGGTGGCGCCGCAGGTGTTGCGCAAGAGCGGGATGATCGTCGGACTCGGCGAGACGCAAGACGAGATCATCGAGACGATGCGGGACCTGCTGGCGGCCGGGTGCCAGATGCTGACGATCGGGCAGTATCTCCAGCCGGGACCCGACAATCTGCCGGTCGAGCGGTACTGGACGCCGGCCGAGTTCGAGGCGTTCGAGCGGGCGGCGCTGG
This sequence comes from Phycisphaerae bacterium, assembly GCA_041687575.1. Lineage (GTDB taxonomy): Bacteria > Planctomycetota > Phycisphaerae > UBA1845 > JANYLN01 > JANYLN01. The sequence goes on from JAWLBS010000147.1 coordinate 8,277, forward strand.
AGATGGGGTTCCTGGCGGTCGCGTCGGCGCCGCTGGTGCGCAGTAGTTATCGGGCGTCATTGCTGTATCAGCAGGCGGTGGGGAAGGCATGAACTGGATCGACGTAAGAGGGCAGCGCCGGCCGATGCGGATGCTGCAGATGGCCTGGACCGGGCAGCGGATGCCGCATGCGTGGCTGTTTTACGGGCCGGCCGGGGCGGGCAAGGAGATGCTCGCGGTGCGGTTCGCGCGGCTGCTGCTGTGCGAGCAGCCGGTGGAGATCGATCCGCCGGCCGATGCGCAGGTGGAAGGGCTCTGGCACGACGCCTGCGGGCGGTGCCGCCCTTGTCATCTGATCGAGGTCGGTACGCACCCGGACCTGCACCTGGTCCACCGCGAGATGAACAAGCAGCACCCCGACCCGACGATCCGCAACCGCAAGGCCCAGGAGATGAGCGTGGAGGTGATCCGCCACTTCGTGCTCGATCCGGTCCGCGGACGCTCGGCGATGGGGCGGGGCAAAGTCTATATCGTCCGCGAGGCGGAACTGCTCAGCACGGCTGCGCAAAACGCGCTGCTTAAGACACTGGAGGAGCCGCCGCCCGAAACGTATATCATCCTGCTGTCGACCACGCGGGACCGGCTGTTGCCGACGACGATCTCGCGGTGCCAGTCGGTCGGGTTCGCCTCGCTGGACGTGGAGGCTGCGCGGGAGATCATCGCCGGCTGCGGCGTCGATCCGGCCGAGGCGCCGTTCTATGCGGCGCTGTCGGAGGGGCGGCCCGGCTGGGCCCTGCAGCTGGCGGGGCTGGATTTGCGGGGCGATTACGCGGCGATCGTCGGGCAACTGGCGCAGATCGGCGCTGCGGATCCGGTGCAGGTGGCTGGGGACTGGCAGGAAATCGCGCAGCGGTGGGCGAAAAGCACGCCTCGGGCCGAGGGGCAGGCCGACGATCAGACCCCCGCCGACCAGACCCGCCGGGCCCTGCAGGTGCTGCTGGTGGTGCTCAATTCCATCTTTCTGGACGCCTTGCGGTTGAGTGCGGCGGGGGCCGGCGAGCCGGTCCTGCCCGAGGCCCGCGGCGCCGTCGAGCATCTGGCGGGTTGGGGCGGCGAATCGTTGGCCGCGGCGATCCGCCAGGTCGCCTGGACCGAGTCGGCGATTGCCCGCAACGCCAACACGGCATTGACCATGGAGGCACTTGCGGTCAAACTGGCGGCTTGTTCGCGAGGGACCATGGCGATTTCGCTGAGCGAGCCATTCCGATGATCCACCGGGTCCGTCGGACGCCGGCCCCTCGCCGGGTGACAGACATACGCGACCGCACGGGCCGATCGCATTGCCCGTCCAGGTCGATACCAGGAATCTTCGTATGACACAACAGGCTGAGCCTGTTCAAGATGCGCAGCCGTCCCGCCCGACGGTCGTGGTGCGGTACGGCTACCTGGGTTGGGTAGGCGAGTTCAGCTGCGACGGCGCGCTTCGGCTGGAATACGGCGACAAGGTGGTGGTCAAGTCGGATCGCGGCATGGAGATCGGTTCGCCGGTGGCCGTCGGTTGCCGGGAAACCTGCTGCAAGTACGTGCCGCCCGAGCAGATCGACGGGTATGTAAAGGCCAGCGGGGCCGATTACCTCAGCCGCGGCGCCGGGCAGGTGGTCCGGGCGGCGACACCGGAGGACCTGGCCGAGCAGCGGCACATCGACGACCATCTCGACGAAAAGATCGATTTTTGTCAGATTGCCGCCGGGCAGGTCGGGCTGAATGTAAAGGTCGTGGCCTGCGAGCATCTGCTGGGCGGCGAGCGGATCATCTTTTATTTCATGGCCGACGGGCGTGTCGATTTCCGGCAGCTGGTGCGCGAACTGGCCCGGGAGTACCACACGCGGATCGAGATGCGCCAGATCGGCGCGCGGGACGAGGCCCGGATCGTCGCGGACGTGGAGATCTGCGGCAGGGAATGCTGCTGCAAGAACTTCCTCAAGGTCTTGCGCCCCGTGAACATGAAGATGGCCAAAATGCAGAAGGCCACGCTCGATCCGACGAAGGTCTCGGGGCGATGCGGGCGGCTTCGGTGCTGTCTGCGGTACGAGCAGCAGACCTACGAGCAGCTCGACGCGAACCTGCCCGCCCTGGGCACGCGGGTGAAGGTGGAGCAGGGCGAGGGCTTCGTTCGCGAGCGCCAGGTCATCACCCAGATCCTCGTGCTGGACATGGGGGAGGGGCGGCGGCTGGGGGTGCCTCTCGACGAAGTACACGAGATTTTATCGGGCCCATCGGCCGGAGATCGGCCGATAGAGCGTGCGAAAAAGGCGGCGCCTGCGCCCCCAGACGGCGATGTCGACGAGGATGGCTACCTGCCGCCGCGGTCGTCGGTCGATGGGGATGGCGGCGAGGCGACGGTCCGGCGCGCGGGCGCCGGCGGCGGGACCAACGGCGACGGCCGGCCGCAGGGGCGGACGCCGCGGCGACAAGGCGGGTCAGGTTCTCGTGGTCGTGGCGAGCGCGGTCGCGATGGCGCCGAGAAGACCGGCAGTCCGTCCGAAGGCGGCGGGCGGCGAAGGGATCGCGGCCGGGGACGTCGGCCCGGTCCGGGCGATGCACCCGCCGGCCAGGGACAGCAGGGCGAGTCGCCGTCGGCCGCAAGCGCGCAAGTCAATACAGACAAACAGGCAAGCGACGCCGGTGGCGAGAGTGCGGCGTCCGGTGGACCTGGCGGCACGGCGGCGCCGGATGGCAACGGCCAGCAGCGGTCGAAACGTCCAGGGCGTCGTCGCGGGCGGCGCTCCCGCCGGGGGCGGTCGAGCCGGGGACGTGGCGACGGCGGCGATACGGGCGGCGGCGCGGCCAGCGGCGGTGGAAGCGGTGGCGGCGGTACGCAGTAATTTCTCGCCAATCGTCGCGAAAAGATTGCTTTTGCCGCGTAAATGACTAGGCTGTTTCCCTTGGATGAGGGAGTATGGTGGTTCAGCCAGGGATGGTGGTTCTAGCCGTAACTCGGCTGTTCTGGGCATTCTGATTTGGTGGGAATGCGATGGCGACAGGCAGACAGGTCAAGAGTATCGATAAGGTCGTTGAGGACCTGGGGCGCTACCCGTTGGAGGCGTTCGATTTCCTGCGTGAGGGGCTGGCGCACGCCGTGCAGCTGGTGCACGGGCAGCCCAGCCGGATCGAGCAGGTCGTTCAGCAGTGGATGGCGCGCAACGACGTGGACCTCGAACATCTCGAGCGGATGTACGATCAGGGCGAGTTGCCGAGCCACATTCAGAACCTGATCGACAAGCTCGGCGGTCCCTCGGCGCTGAACCGTCACGTCTCGGGCCAGGAACTGTGCCTGGGCATTCGCGACCTGGCGATGCAGCGATGGGGGATGATGGCCTCGGCGGTGCTTCGCCACTGGCATATCCATATAACGGAAGACTTTGGCAGGATGGTCTTTGCGCTGGTCGACAGCGGGCACCTGCAGAAACGCTCGGAAGACGCGCTGGATGATTTCAAGAAGGTCTATGACTTCCGCGCGGCGTTCGATGCCGCCTACGAGATCCGGCTGGGCCGCGAGGTCGACGAAAAGGGCACGGCCAAGGAAGGGCG
>JAWLBS010000148.1:0-5313 GCA_041687575.1 Phycisphaerae bacterium
CAGGGATCAGGGGGCAGGGGTCAGTTAAGAGTCCCGGCTTCAGCCGACGTAGGGCGGGCTCCGCCCGCCAAGTTAGGAGTCCCGGCTTTAGCCGGCGTTCGGAGTCCCGCCTTCAGGCGGCCCGCCCGAGCGAGCGCAGCGATGCGAGTGGCCGAGCTGCGACCATCGCCTGCCCCAGAGTTCATCAGGACATCCCCCGCGAAGGATCAAACGGGAATGCGTATAATCCCGCTGACAGGCCCGAACGCGGGAGAGCATCTATGGCCACACACGTAAAGATCTGGTTCGACCGGGAAGGCGACTTCATCGAAGTCCTCTTCTCCGACAAGCCCGTCTCGGCGGAGCTGCCACAGCGGCCCTCTCTCAGCCAGACACATCAGGCTCCTTATACCTAGACCAGAAGCGCTCGTTCTCCTCCGCCGAAGCCAACACCCGCCATCGGGAAAGTCGCTCGCGCAGCATCTGCATTTCCCTGGGCCCCATTCTGACGAGGAAATCAACGCAGGGTGCCCCGTACGACCCAAACGCCACAAAGAAGCCGGCGGGTATGCATATGTGCCATTCACGCATACCCGCCCCGAGATCGGCCTCCCGCCCGCGAGCAAAACCATCCGCAAATAGAACCCGCAGCCAACGGTTTGACTGCACCCAGCGTGGCGTTCTCATCGCTGCATAGGCCTCGACATCAACAATGTATACGCAGCACTGCGGGCCCCATCGCCACTGCGGGCCCCATCGCCTCAATTTGACACTGCCATAGCCCTGGCGCTGACCGAAACCCTCCGGGAACAGCCGAAGTTGACTCCGGCCGTAGCGGCGTTCCCCGCGAGCCCGCCTCCTGAGCCACTCGAATGTATGGAGCAGAAACAACCATGCCATCATACACATGAACAGGATGCCTGGGTTTACCCGAAACACCAGGTAAACCGTGCACAGCGTGGCGGCACCCAAGGCAAGCAGAATGTTCGCGAGCGCGCCCAAAGGCGGGGCCTCCTGTCGCCAGGCGGTTCCGGAGCCGTACAGGACGATGCCGTCCCCGCCGTAGGCAAACCCGCACTCGGGGCATCTGCCCTCGGCCGGCAATCCCCGAAGGATATACCCGCAGTCCGGGCAATACTCCGGCCGCAGGCAATCCGCGGGCTCAACCTGCTGTTCGTCCTCGTGCGACATGATCATGACTCCAGCCAGGACAATGCTGCATGTCCGGCTCAGGATACGACGAACTCAGGCGACGGTCCAGATCTGAGGCATGCCCGGAACCCCACGGCCTGCGGCTGCCTCAAAGGATGGGCAGGGCCTGGGGCAGGGCCCCCGCTGTCCCGGGACCTCAGCGAATAAACACGCCCGGATCGACCTTGAATCGCTCGCCCAGCAGCCGGGCGTGGTGGACCGTCAGGCTGCGCTCGCCGCGCAGGATCATCGGTCCCAGGGACCGGGACGCCCCCAGCAGGCGAGACAGGTCCGCCCCGCTCATCTCGTGTTCGTCCAGCAGCGACCGGAGCACATCCAGGCCGCTCACACGGGAAAGATCCACCTGTGTCGCCTCGTGCTCCGCCTCGTAGCGCTTCACGAATACCGTCAGTGCCTCGAGGTAGTCTTCCTGGTCGCGGTTGAGCTCATAGCCGGCCAGCCGACCGATCATCTCCACCGCGGCCTGATAGTCGCGCTCGCCGTGGAGCAGGCGGGGGGGCAGCGTGGCGACCAGCTCCGCGTAACTCCGTGCTGGCGGTCCGTGGAATTTATGCTTGCGGGTGGCGGTGACCATCAGTGCCGCTCCCTCCATTGCTCTTTGCTGTACTCGGCGTGCGTCATGAAATCCCGGATGAAGACGACTGCGGTGTTGTAGTGGATCGCGGTGATGAGCCGGTACGCGTTGCCTTTGATGTTGAAGATCGTGACCGTGGCCCCGCTGGCAACGGCCGCGGCGTCAGCGTGCGGGTACGTCTGCCGCACGTCGTCAATGCTCCGCCAGCGGGCGGCCTGAGCCTTCACCAGCCATTCTTCCAGCGGCCTGCGCGCCGAAGGATGCCTCGCCCAATACGTCTTGAGGGTGGCTGGCTTGATGACTCGCATGAATACATTATGTATCCATCGCCGGCGGACGTCAAGTGCAATCCGACCGGGAAGGCGACTTCATCGAAGTCCTTTTCTCCGACAAGCCCGGCTGCATGCGCTCGCCTCGCACCGCGTCGGTCACTCCAGTCCATGAGGCAGATGGCCGCTGCCTGCGCGACCGTCTCGCAGAGGTGAATCCGGGTCGAACACCGGACACACCCCCGCCACACGGCACCAGGCTTCGTGCGACGCCGGCGTCGGGCGGCGCTACAATATGGCATGGTGCCCATGCGATCGGGTGCCGCAAGGCCGTAGGGCCGAAGCGGCTGCCTCCGCCGGCCCGGCCCGTACGAGCACTTTTTGTCCCGGGATCGAAGCTGCAGCGTAGATCGAGTTGCCGGGATTATGTTCCGGCCGGCCAGCACGGCATCATATGATGGCCGACCGCGGAAACGCCGCAGCCCGGCAGCGGATTGACAGTCGTGGAAGCATTGTCATGCAAGATACGGATCGCTGGCCCAACAGCCTGAGCCTCGATTTCGTCGAGGAGTTGTACGCCCAATACCTGGCCGACCCCGGATCGGTCGCGCCGGACTGGCGACGCCATTTCGAGAGCATCTCGGGCGGCAACGGCGCGACCGCCACGCAGCGGGTGGCACCGCGGTTCGAGCCGACCAGCCTGTTCAACCCGCCGGGCGGGTCGTGTCCGGTCTGTCGCGTCCCCGGCGAGAGCGCGCAGGCGGCCGGCATCCAGTTCCGCATCGACCAACTCATCCGCAATTACCGCGTCCGCGGGCACATCATCGCCCGGATCGACCCGCTCGGCCAGCACCGCCCCGAACCGGCGGAGCTAAAGCCCGAGATGTACGGCTTCACCGAGGCCGACCTCGACCGCCAGTTCGCCGGCCGCACCTTCGACGGCACGACCCTGGTGACGGTCCGCCAGATCATCGAGCGGATGCGCAACACCTACTGCCGCTCCATCGGCGTACAGTTCATGCACATCGACGACCTGGCGGTGCGGATCTGGCTGCAGGAGCGCATGGAGAACACCGAAAACCGCATCGATCTCTCGCACGACGAGCAGACCCGCATCCTCACCCGGCTGACCGACGCGGTGATCTTCGAGGAGTTCATCCAGAGGAAGTACATCGGGGCGAAAACCTTCAGTCTCGAAGGCGGCGAGAGCCTGATCCCGCTACTCGACCTGGCAATGGAAAAGGCCGGCGAGCAGGGCGTCGACCAGATCGTCCTGGGCATGGCCCATCGCGGGCGGCTCAACGTGCTGGCCAACATCCTGCGCAAGAGCCCCCGGCAGATCTTCCGCGAGTTCGAGGATGTCGAGCACAACATCAACTGGGGCCGCGGCGACGTGAAATATCACCTCGGCTACAGCGGCGACTGGTACACCACGCAAGGCAAAAAGATTCACCTGTCGCTGACGTTCAACCCCAGCCACCTCGAATTCGTCAACCCGGTCGCCATCGGCCGGACCCGCGGCAAGCAGGACCACACCGGCGACACCAGCCGCAAGCGAATCATGAACCTGCTCATCCACGGCGACGCCGCCTTCGCCGGCGAGGGCATCGTCCAGGAGAGCCTGAACCTGTCGGAGCTGGACGGCTACACCGTCGGCGGCACGCTGCACGTGATCGTCAACAACCAGATCGGCTTTACCACGCCGCCCGTGCAGGGCCGATCGAGCGCCTACGCCACCGATGTCGCCAAGATGCTCCAGAGCCCGATCTTCCACGTCAACGGCGAGGACCCCGAGGCCGTCGCCCAGGTCGTCCGCCTGGCGATGGACTTCCGCGATACGTTCGAACGCGACGTGTTCATCGACATGTACTGCTACCGGCGGCGCGGCCACAACGAAGGCGACGAGCCGGGCTTCACCCAGCCGCTGCTCTACGAGACCATCGAAAACCGCAAGGGCGTCCGCGAAGGCTACCTCGAACACCTGCTCGAACTCGACGAGGTCACGCGCGAAGAGGCCGACGAGATCGCCCGCCAGCGGACCGAGCGGCTGGAAGCCGAACTGGCCGAGGCACGTCACAACCACCGCCCGCTGCAGCCGCAGACGCTGGGCGGGGTGTGGCAAGGCTACATCGGCGGGCCGGCCACCAACGCCGAGGACGTACCCACCGGCGTGGAGAGGGACAGGCTGGAGCGCCTGCTCGATGCACAGACCCGCCTGCCGGAGGATTTCCACCCGCACCGCAAGATCGAGCGCGGCATGGGAGCCCGGCGCGAGATGGCCCGGGGCAAGCAGCCGCTTGACTGGGCGGCGGGCGAGGCGGCCGCCCTGGCGTCGGTGGCCGCCGACGGCGTCCGCATCCGGCTGTCGGGGCAGGACGTCGAGCGCGGCACGTTCAGCCATCGCCACGCAGTCCTGCACGACGTGGTCGACGGGCACTGTTACATCCCCCTGCAGCACGTCACGCCGGATCAGGCGCCCGTCGAGATCCACAACAGCCCACTGTCCGAGGCGGGTGTCCTGGGTTTCGAATACGGCTACAGCCTGGAGACGCCCGACTGGCTGACGATCTGGGAGGCCCAGTTCGGCGACTTCTCCAACGCCGCGCAAGTGATCATCGACCAGTTCATCGCCAGCGCCGAAGACAAGTGGCAGCGCCTCTCGGGCTTGGTCCTGCTGCTGCCGCACGGGTTCGAGGGGCAGGGCCCGGAACACTCCAGCGCCCGGCTGGAGCGGTTCCTGGCGCTGGCGGCCGAGGACAACATCCAGGTGGCCGTGCCCAGCACGCCGGCGCAGCTGTTCCACCTGCTGCGCCGCCAGGTGCTGCGAAGGTGGCGAAAACCGCTGGTCGTGATGACGCCCAAGAGCCTGCTGCGCCACCCCCGGGCGGTCAGTCCGCTCGACGAGCTGGTCGAGGGCCGCTTCCAGAACGTGCTGCCCGACGAGTACAAGCGCCACCCCGACCGCATCGACCGGGTCCTGCTGTGTGCGGGCAAGATCTACTACGAGCTCGATCAGCGCCGCCGGGACCTCAACCGCGAGGACGTCGCCCTCCTGCGGCTCGAGCAACTCTGCCCCTTGCCGATGAACCACCTGCGGGCCGCGCTGGCGCCGTTCAAGGACGGCACGCCGGTCTACTGGATTCAGGAGGAGCCCGAGAACATGGGGGCATGGCGGTTTCTGCTGGTGCACCTCGGGCGACAACTGTTCAGCCGGCTGCCCTTTGCCGGGATCTCCCGCCCGGTCGCCGCCAGCCCGGCGACCGGCTCAGCCAGCCGCCA
>JAWLBS010000148.1:5413-11808 GCA_041687575.1 Phycisphaerae bacterium
ACGCGGAAAAGGACGAGCCGCTCGTCGAGATCGAGACCGACAAGGCCACCTTCGAGATGCCCGCGCCCGCGGCCGGCCGCCTCTCGCAGATCGCGAAAAAAGCCGGCGAGCCGGCGGAAGTCGGCGAGGTCATCGGCTACATGGAGGCCGGCGAAGGAGCGGTCGAAGAACCCCCCGCACCCGCCGAGCCGAAACACGAGCGCCCGCCCGCCGAACAGGTCGAGCAGGCCCCGCAACCCGCCGAACAGCCTCAGGCTGAGCAACCGCCGCAGCCCCCCCGACCGGGCGAGCCACCTCAGCCGCCACAGCAACCGAAGCAGCCATCCTCGCCTCCGCCAGCCGCCGAGCCACGGGTCATGCCCGCCGCCCAGCGCGAGCTCCAGCAGCGCGGCATCCCGGCCGGCGACGTCCAGGGCACCGGTCCCGGCGGGCGCGTCCTGAAGGAGGACGTCATCCGCCACTCCGACCAGGCCGCCCGGACCGGCCACACCCGCCGCACCGAAGCCGCCCCGCCCGAGCCGGCCGAAACGCCGCCCGAGGTCCGCGATGAGCCGCCCCAGGCCCGCGAGCCTGGTCAGCCGCGCGAGGTCCCGCCCCCGTCGCCGTCCGCCCCGGCGCCCGAGGCCCCGCCAACCGCCCGCGAGCAGGACGTCGTGCCGATGACCCCGATGCGCAAGCGTATCGCCGAACGGCTCGTGCAGGCCCAGCAAAGCGCCGCCCTGTTGACCACCTTCAACGAGATCGACATGTCAGCCGTGATGTCGCTGCGCCAGCAGTACCGCGAAGGCTTCGAGAAGAAGTACGGCATAAAGCTCGGGTTCATGTCGTTCTTCGTCAAGGCCTCCGTCGAGGCACTCAAGCAGTTCCCCCGGGTCAACGCCGAGGTCCGCGGCACCGACATCGTCTACCACAACTACTACGACATCGGCATCGCCGTCTCCGGCGGCAAGGGTCTGGTCGTGCCCGTGCTGCGAAGCGCCGAGCGAATGAGCTTCGCCCAGATCGAAACGACCATCGCCGACTTCGCCAGCCGCGCCCGCGACAACAAGATCAACCTGGACGAGCTGGCCGGCGGGACCTTCACGATCACCAACGGCGGGGTCTTCGGCTCGCTGCTGAGCACCCCGATCGTCAATCCGCCCCAAAGCGCCATCCTCGGCCTGCACGCGATCCAGGACCGCCCCGTCGCCCGCGAGGGGCAGGTGGTGATCCGCCCGATGATGTACGCCGCCCTGACCTACGACCACTGCCTGGTCGACGGCCGCGAGGCAGTCACGTTCCTGCGGCGGATCAAGGAGGTGATCGAGGAGCCCAGCCGGATGTTGATTGAGATCTGACAGTCGCCGTGACATTGCCGGCCCGCGACTTTATTATGGACGTCATGGAACCGTGGCGGCCTCTGCGCGTGTAACCCGTCAAGCGATGCCATATCGTTCACGCGAACCGCCATCGTTGACAGCTCACAGGAGACGAGCATGGCACGGCATCATGTTGTCTGGACGATCGGGATCTTTGCGCAGGTTGCTTTCGCCTTCGCTGCAACGGCACAGGCTGCTACCTGGGACATGACCGCGGACAAACGCTTCGACCCGACGAACAAGGCCTACCCCATCAAGCAGAATCAGGTCGTCGTCGATCTGACCCGCGACGGCTCGCTCTGCCCGACGGGCCTGGGACATCTGGCCAGCGGGTGCGACACGGTCAACGAGATCCACATCCTCTACAAGGCGGACGCCGCAACGGAACAGTGGCTGCAGATCACGTGGAACCCCGGCGGCAGCGGCACCGAGCAGTTCGAGGTGTTCTGCAACGACAAGAGCGTGGGCAAGAGCAAACTCGTCGACGGCGCCAAGGCCCCGTACCAGGACCAGGCGGAGGTTTTCTGGATCGCCACGGTCACCGGCCGGAACACCGTCGTCCTGAAGCGCCTCGGCGGCGACGGCCTGCGCTTCTCGCGGCTCGCCCTGGCCGACGAAAAGGTGGCGGACGCACCTGCCGCCGAAGGCGGCGACTCGTCGCAGAAAATGAAACCGACCCTGAAGTACCCCACGCTGGCGTCGTTCGAAAAGGCGATCGGCCAGCCGGCCGTCCTGCTCGACAGCGATCACGTGATGCTGCTGGCCCCAAAGAGCCGCGAGGCCGCCGCGAGGATCGTCTTCCCGTACCTGGTCCGCGCGTACGATGAGCTGTACAAGATCGTCGGTGTGCATACGAAGTACAAGATCGTTGTGTACACGTTCCCCAAGGGCCATCCCGAAGCCACGGGCGGCACAAGCCTGTGCACGATCAGGTACGACGACAGCAACCTCGACCTCGAAACCAGCCAGGAGTGGACCCGCTACAAGGTCCCGCACGTCTCGGGCTTCATCGAGGAGATGGCGCACAATTTCGTCGACGCGACGGGGGTGCAGTTCGGCTGGGAGATGGTCGGCTGGAGCATCGGCGTCAAGGCCACCCAGAAGGTGGCCCCCAACCCGATCTTCGCCCGCAGCCTCGCCCAGACCCGCAAGACCCAGGCAGACACCTTCCGCCGCTACAAGGCAGCCGCCAACACGTTCCCGGCCGACATCGAGTCGAACCTGTGCGACCGGATCCACGCGTTCCTGCTCTGGCAGGCGGAGCTCCGCTACGGCCCGGAATTCTGGCCGGACTTCTTCAACCAGGTTCGCGATGCCCGGGCCACCTTCGCTGAGGCCAACAAAGCCGGCGGCGACGAAAACCGCAACGCCCGCTACCGGGTAACGGTCGCCTGCTTCGACAAGCTGCCCAAACTCGACTTCAAGAAGATACTCTCGGACAACGGCATCTCCCTGACGACGGACGTCAAATCGCTGCGCCCAACGGACGCGGGGTGGAATCGGAAACTGCAATAGGGACGGGCCGTCATGAGACGATCTTGAAAACGTCATCGTCGGCGAGGACACCCTTCGCCCGAGCGTAGGGGCGAAGCGATTCGCGGATCAACCGAAGGTCTTCGGCAGCGATATAGCGTCGCAGCGCTTCGCATACCACGTCGTCGGGCGAGCGGTTCTGCCGACGACAAAACCTCCTGAGCTGTTCGCCAAGCGCCTTCGGTATGAATACTGCTAACGTTTCGTCCACGCCCATTCCTTCAGGAACTTCATGTCCCGACCGACCGCAAATGGATATCTTCAGACGCCACCAGCGCGATGGCGTACTGCACGCACGCACGGATATCCTCGTCCGTCAGCTCCGGATAATAGTCCTGCCGGATCTGCTCAAAGGACAGGCCGTCGTTGATCAGTTCCAGGACGTTCTGCACCGTGATCCGGGGCCCCGCAACACAGGGCTTGCCGAAATGCACCTTTGGGTCAACCGCAATCCGTTCGATCATGACACCGCCTCATATCCTCATTCACCTGTCCGATATCATACACCGCATGCATGGCCGAGCAAAACCCCGGAACATCCTGGCGGTCCCGGCAGGTGCCGGTGCCCGCTCGCAGGCCGAGAAGATACCCTCGCTCACGCTTCGGGCTCGTTCGCGCGGTTTGCCCGTAACGAAACCGGCAAGTTGCTGGAGCCGGCAAGAGGATGTCAGCATTTGCCGGAACGACTCGGACGCCTCCCCTCTGGCCCATCCGCCCCCGTCGCGATAAGATGTCCCGTCTTCGGACCAGGACCGGGAAACGAACCGCCGCGAGGCACGAGAAACGAAGGCAGCGATCATGAGCGAAGGATTCTCCTACAAAAAGGCCGGCGTCGACATCTCCACCGCCGACGCCGCCAAGCGGGAAATGGCCAAGAGCCTCGAAACCACCGACAGCCGCGTGCTCAACAAACTCGGCGCCTTCGCCAGCCTCTACGACGCCCGCTTCGACGGCTACGAACACCCCGTCCTCGTGCTCAAGATGGAAGAGCCCGGCTCGAAGCAGAAACTCGCCGTCCAGTTCGGCCGGGCCGCCTCGGTCTGCTACGATCTGGTCAACCACCTGATCGACGACATCATCGTCATGGGCGCGACCCCCCTGGCCGTCCAGGACGTCATCATCTGCGGCAAGCTCGAAAAACCGGTCGTCACCGAGATGGTCGACGCCATGGCAAAAGCGTGCCGCGCGCAGGACTGCACCCTGGTCGGCGGCGAGACCAGCGAACAGCCCGGCGTGCTCGAGGCGGGCCTGTACGTGCTGGCCGCCTCCATCGTCGGCGTCGTCGATAAGCCGAAGATCATCGACGGCTCGAAGATTCAAAAGGGCGACGTCGTGCTGGCCGTCGCCTCCAACGGTCTGCACACCAACGGCTACTCCCTCGTCCGCGCCCTGCTGAGCGAAAAGCCCGACCTGGCCGAGACTGTCGTCGACGGCGAGCGGTTCGTCGACCTGATCCTCCGCCCCCACACGTGCTACTACAAGGCCTTCCGCGGCCTGTTCGACAATCCGGGCCTGCACGGCATGGCCCACATCACCGGCGGCGGCTTCGAGGGCAACCTCAACCGCGTCCTGCCGGCCGGCACCGGTGCGTTGATTGACGTGTCAAAGGTCCGCGTGCTGCCGGTCTTCAAGATGATCCGCCAGGCCGGCCAGGTGGACGACGCCGACATGCTCCACACCTTCAACCTCGGCGTGGGCATGACGCTTGTGCTCGCCCCCGACGCCGTCGAGCCCGCCGTCCGCCACCTGGCCGAGCAGGGACATGACGCCTACCCGATCGGCCGGATCGTCGAAGGCGACCGCACCGTCACCTTCGAAGGCCGCCTGGACTGGTAAGCCTCCCCCGCGCAAAACGAGCCGCGACCGTAAGGGAGCGGTAAACCATTCAGGATGACAACGGGAGACGCCCCGCTCGTGGAGGCCTTTCCCCAAATGCAAGGCCCACATCCCCAACCGCTCGCCTTCGCCCGCCCTGGCGGGAATAATCCATAGACGCCCGAACTGGAGACAGAACATGCCAACCCGCGCCGCCCCCCGATCTCTCATCGTCCTGCTGCTGATCAGCGGCATCGCCGCGGCCCAGCCCACCGGCAATGTCACCGATCAGCCGCAAGGGCACGCCCCGGCTACAGCCCCGGCCGCCTCAACCGCGTCTGCGCGACCCCAGCCGCCCTTGCTGCCCTGGCAGCAGGACCTGAGCGTCACCCGCCACCAGGTCCGCCTCAACGGCCGGACACTGCACTACACCGCCACCGCCGGCACGCTTCCGGTTCGCGGCAAGCAGGATCAGCCGCTGGCGGACATTTTCTTCGTCGCCTACACCCTCGATGGCAAGCCCAGCAAGGACCGGCCGATCACCTTCGCCTTCAACGGCGGCCCGGGCGCGGCCTCGATCTGGCTGCACCTGGCGGCCCTGGGTCCGCGCCGGGCCCTGTTCGCCGAAGAAGGGACCGCCCTGCCCGATACGTTCCGCCTGGTCGACAACGAGTACACCTGGCTGCCGTTTACCGATCTGGTTTTCATCGACCCTCCGGGTACCGGCTTTACCCGCACCGCCGAGGGCACCGACCCCAAGAAGCTCTACGGCATCGAGCCCGACGTGCAGGTCATCGGCGAGTTCATCCGCCTGTACGTCACCCACTGCGGCCGATGGCTCTCGCCGAAGTTCCTGGCCGGGGAGAGCTACGGCTCGACCCGCGCCGCCGCGCTGGCCGCCCACATGCAGCAGGAGTTCGGCATGACCTTCGAGGGCCTCGTGCTGATCTCGGCGGCACTCGACTTCCAGACCATCATGTTCAGCCAGGAGAACGACCTACCCTACATCACCGCGGTCGGCGCCTATACCGCCACGGCCTGGTACCACGGCCTGCTGCCCCCGCCCTTGCAGAAGGCACCGCTGGAGGAGGTCCTGCAGCAGGCTCAACAATGGGCCAACACGCAGTACCGCCTCGCCCTGGCCGCCGGCGACGCCTTGCCCGAAGGCGAGCGCGACCGCGCCATCGAACGCTACGCCTGGTTCACCTCCCTGCCCGAATCGCTGATCGACCGCAGCAACCTCCGCATCGGCAACCACGAGTTCACCCGGCAGATCCTCAAGGACCGGGGCAAGATCGTCGGCATCATGGACGGCCGCGTCACCGGCCTGCCCGCCGGCAGGGAAAACTTTGTCACCGACCCGTCGCTGTTTCTGACGCTCGCGCCGCTGATCGCCACGCTGTACGACTACATGCGCGATGACCTGGACTACCACACCGATCGCAAATACGAGTTTCTGAACATCGAGGTCGGTCGGCTCTGGGAGTGGCCGTCCTCGACGCGGGGCTACCCCAGCGTCCTGGGCCCCCTCCGCCGGGCGATGAGCACGGACCCGGACATGCAGGTCATGCTCGCGGCCGGCTACTACGACCTGAACACGACGCCCGGCTCGCAGGTCTACGCGATCAACCACCTTCTTCTCGCGCCGCCGATCCGCAAGAACGTGCGGGTGCGCTACTACCACGCCGG
>JAWLBS010000149.1:0-11724 GCA_041687575.1 Phycisphaerae bacterium
GATATCGCCCGCGCCGACCCGCATGCCGAGGGCATCGGAGTAGAAGCTGCGCTCGGTGCTGAACCAGATCTCCGAATCGCCCGTGCCGTCGCCGCTGCGCAGAAAGATGGCGTCGATGCCATAGTTGCCCCCGCGCGAGGGCGCCAGCGGCGCGAGCAGCTGTTCATTGGTGGCCAGCAGCTGCCCCTTGTTATTGATCAGGTCGCCGCTGTCGATCCGCTGGCCCAGGGCCCGGCTGTAGAAGCTGTGGGTCGTGCTGAAGACGATCGTCTTGTCGGTCGCCGGGCCGGTCACGGCCATCGCATCGAGCCCGACGCCGAGACGCAACCCTAACGACGGGTTGAAGTCGGCGAGCAGCTGACGGTTTGTGGCGATGACATTGCCCGTGGTACTAAGCACCGAACCCGGACCCAGAAGCCGGACCCCGCGACCGATCGAGATCGTGGGCGTTGAGGTGCTGAACCAGATATCGGTGCCGCTCGGAATCACGCCACCATAGGCCCTCCCGCTGGCCAGCAACGCGCCAGCAGCGAGCAGGGACAACAACATCCCCCTCGATAAGGTTGTACGCATAAAAGCTGCTTCCCCTGCCTGGCATTACCCCGGCGAGAAGGTGGCCAAGCGCTTACAATATAGTCCGAGCGCAGGCAAATATCCAGCAAAAAAACCTGGAGCAGGCAGAGTTGCTGGTCCTTGTGTGAGCTGCGTTTACACGCGCCCGGCCGGTGCATTTGGTCACGGGGCGGCGCACCCGGCATTGTCTGCCCAGCTTAACACCCCACCTGGCCGCAACGGCCGTTTTCGCCTGCCGGGAGGCGTCATTTGTCAAAACAGGCAGGCCTTGCCTTGCCGAAGCGGCGCGAGCATATATACTGTTTTGGTCGGCACGGCCTTCGGTCACGGTGGTTGTGCCGATCAGTCGCCTGGGGGGCCGCATATTGTGTCCTGCAGGCGGCATGTGCATGCGGTGGCGGCGTAGCCAAGTGGATCAAGGCGACGGATTGCAAATCCGTTATTCATGGGTTCGAATCCCATCGCCGCCTGTCCGAATTGGGGCGATCTGACGGTGTCCGGCAACGCCGGGGCAAGGCTTCGGCTGACGGTTGCTGTGTCGGTCCGTACGGTGGAGAGGTGTCTGAGCGGTTGAAGGAGCCGGTTTCGAAAACCGGTAGACTCCTTGCGGGGTCTCGTGGGTTCGAATCCCACCCTCTCCGATCTCCGAAATTCGCAATCTGTAACCTCTTGGTGTGAAACAACTTGCGACAACGCCCCTTCAAGGCCGGAGGTGGTTGTCCCGGTTTTGTCCCCCGCTTGCAAGGGCCCAATTGCTACTTTTTTGTACAGGATCCGCCACGAAGTCGAAGCTGTGGCCGGAGATGTCCCAGCCTCAAGAACGTTAGCTGCCAAACAGCCGATCAGCAGGGACAAAATCATCCAGTCGAATCCGCTGCGTTTGAATCCCGGTCCGTATTTACTATTGAATGTCATCTGTATCCTCCTTCTTGTTGGTCGTTCCGTTCGGCAAGACCGTCTCGTCGAACGGCACGCTGTTCATCAATCGCTGTGATTCGTCGTCCGTAAAGCCGTAATACATCCGGCCGACCGACTGGTCGCCGGTGTGGCCGACCCAGGCGTCCACGGCGTACTTGGGGACCCGGGCGTTGAGGGTGTGGCTCAGGAAGAAGTGCCGGAGGCTGTGCGTCACGAAGCCGCAGACCTGGCGACCGACCGGCATGCCGAGGGACCTGGCGACACGCTTGGCGACGTCGTTGAGCTTGCCCTCGTCGATCGGCCGGGGCTCGGCAGGCTTGCCGGTCGCCCCGGTAAACACGAGCGACCGCCTCGTCTTCGGCAGGGCTGCCAGGTATTTCCGAAGACGCGGATGGATCGGAACCTTGCGGCTGACCCCGGTCTTGGTCTTCCAGTCTTCCCGGCTGGCGATGCGGATCCAACCCTCTTCCAGGTCGAGGTCCTGCGGCCTCAACTGCCGCAACTCGCCGACCCGCATGCCTGTAAACGCCAAGGTCGCCAGAATCGTCCGCAGGGGTTCGTCAGCTGCCGCCAGCAGGGCGTTGACCTGGGCGAGCGTCGGCGTCATGTGGTGCCGCCGGCGGGGTTTCGGCAGCTGGTAACCCTCCAGCGGGCTGTCCCGAACGAGACGGCGAATGCGGCACCACTTCAGGAAGGTGATCAGGATCATGCCGTGGTTGTACGCTGTGTAAGTATCGATTTGACGGGACCGGTCGGCACGGTAGCGGTCGTACAGCGGGGCCGTGATATCCTGAATGTTGTGCACCCGATGACTGGAAGCATACCGCGCGAGTCGGTTCAGTTCTGTGCGGTACTTGGCCAAGGTCTTGCTGGACCGGCCGTCGACTCCCTTGGCGGCGAGGAACTGCTCGATCGCCTCGCCGATACTGATGGGGGCGGCCGTATACGGGTCAGGCAGGCTGCCGTCGATCAGCTCCGCGTTAAGATCCCGCGCACGCTGCTGGGCGGCCTTCTGGTTGGTGGTTCTTAACGACCGGCGGCAGTGCCGGCCGTGCTGGTGATACTCGGCGGTCCAGATGCCCTTCTTGCCGCGTCTCAAGATCGTGACGCGGCCGACGGGGATACGTTCAGTGGATTCATTGATTTCAGCGGGAGGCACTCATTTTCTCCTTCTTGTTCAGTTGAGCGGCCCGTCCCGGGCCGTTGAAGACTTTGTCGATGACGGCCTCGCGCCAGAACACGAGGTGTTTGCCCATCCGCCTGAAGGTGCCGTCCAGGTAGCCCATCTCGACCCAGCCGTAGATGGTCTTGGGGGATTTGTTGAACAGACGGGCGACCTGCTTGACGTCCATGACCGGCGGGAACTGCTCCCGCAGATCGGGCGTATCAAACGCGGCTCTGATCTCTTCTGGTTTGAGGTTTACGCGACTATTCATCGAATCCATGGAACCGGGGGTTGACGCAGTGCGTTTCCCGATTCTGTTTCCATGGTCGCATAACCAAAACTGTGTTATATGCTAATTCGTAACATTACGAACTATCACCAATGGTCGATTGCACAAAGGCAGGTATTTCGTTGTAAGCTGTGATTTAATAGTTGGTTACGTAACAGGCAGGTTCCGCCGAACGGTAGCAGGCTTGATCGAAAAGTGCTCGGCTATGACTGATTTCAGCCAACCGGTCTTGCGGTGGAATGCCGGGCCGTGGCGGTGCCGGAGGGCACGCCATACGTGCAGCAGGGCGAACAGGCGGGCGTAGCGGTCGATCTGCTTGCCGCGGTTGCGGTTGCCGGGGGACAGGATCTGGTGCCAGTCGCGCAGATGCTCCGGCTGAGGAAGACTTGCGGTCTGCTGCTGCAGGTCGGCGACTTGCTGTGCGGTGAGATGGCCGTAGATGTCGGGGATGTGCATCATCGTCCCGGCGGTGAACTGCCGATGGATCGGCGTCGGGTCCGCCAGCGAGATGGAGGTGGGGGCTGCGGGAAGGGGCAGGTGAGGGCTGACGAGCCGGTCGAGCCGCCACTTCGTGCACAACGACTGGTAGTCCTTCGCAAGGGGGGCGATGGCCGGATCGCTCATGTGGCCCGGCAGTGTGTCGAGCAGATCGGGTGTTGATGCAAGGCCGCTGTTCGTATCGATCGCCATCTTCAGCTGATCCACAACCCGGTCGTGCTCGCGGAGGAATTCGTCCCGCGTCAGCAGCCAACCGCAGTAGGCCGCGGCAATCATGTAGTGCATGGGTAGCGGCCGCTGGTGACGGTGCCTGGGAATGATGTTCATGCCGCGTCTCGCAGCTTCGACGATGGCATCGATATCGGGAACAGGATCCTCCTGGGGCTGCCGCGGCTCCAGCAGCAGCAGCGGATGCTTCAGCGGGTGGCTGGCGTTCCAGAAGCCGACCGTCCCCGGCTGTCTGCCGGCGGCTTTCGACAGACGGCGTTCCAGCTGCCACTCCGGCTGCTGGCGGTATGCCACGTCGAACATGACCTCGACTTCGTCGAGAAGATTGATGGGCACGGTATGGAAGTACCGGCTGTGGACGAGCGGGTGATCCTGCCAGCGGTTCGGGCCTGCCGCTGGTTTACCGGCGATGCCGGGGGTGGATGCGGCGCCGGCTGAGGGGCTTGTTGCGGACTTCCTTTGCGTGGGCATGAACAGGTTCTCCTGGCTGCCATTATACAAGGTCAGGTGTCAGGTGTGCCGTAGGGCCGTCCATTCGACTTCCCGGGCGTTTGCGGCTTACCGGTACGAACGGCGCCCGACAGGGGAGGCCGCTTCGCCAATCCGGCCCGGCCGGTTGTCAGCCAAACCCGTGCAAGCAGGAAGCCGACAGCATCAGCGAGATCCTCTCTGGCCGAATCGGCCTGTTGGCCTTGGTCTTGTGGTTCATGTGTCATCTCTTCGTTTCTCCTTTCCTGGTCACGAGATAGAGACTGGCTGCCATCCGCAAAGAGACCGCCCGAGGCGATTCGATTCCCCTCGACACGCCGATGCTCGGTCGGTGGCGTGGGCCTGCAGCCGACATGCCCGCACTCGACTTATTGTTGCATATAACGGTCCGAAATTAAGCCTGTTGCGGGTTCCGAAAATTCTGTCGTGTGCGCTTTCGGGCTGACCATGACACGGAGGTTTGTGCACGCAGCAGGAAGAAGAGGCGGGTACTGGTGGCAAGTCACTAATGACCGGTATTCCGCAAGACCGGTTGTCTCGTCGTGGATTATGGAACCATGGCGTTGAGGTTTGGGGCTTTCCCAGGATTTGAGATCTTCTGTTGTCATCTGCCCGAGCAGTCTGGACGTATTTCGGTTGCTGCTTCAAAGATGTGCTCCGTGTAGCCTGCAACCAACCTTCAATGATGGTTTGTACGGAACGCAATAACGACATCGCAAGCACAATCAGCAATGCTGCCGGCAACGAACGAGCCGGTGACGGGCCAATCAGGTCAGACGACCTTCATCATATTCTAACTTGGCTGCGCTCCCGCCGCCAGTGCAACAAGCAAACCTGGTGCCAAACGAACGCGGGATTACGGCGCGCCCAGCCATAACGGCCCTAAGGGCATGTAGTGACAATATCTTATGATTTACAGCCGTCAAAGCCGTTGCGCGCGATGAAGGTTTCGTCCCAGCATCGGCACGTTGAATCCAAGCAACATGCATCCCAGGACGGATGCGCTCCCCGCACGCCCCCGGCATGGCATCCGGCTGACTCCTCGCTGATCACCACGGGCAACGTGCTTCATAGCGGCAGTAGGCAGCACATGCGGAAATCGGGCGCCTGAGCCAGTCCAGCACTACCGGACCACACCTGGCATCCCAACCACATCAGGCGAAGGAGCAGCCTGCTCACCCGGCAGCAAGAAACGATGTTGCCTCGGTGCAACGGGCCGACCCTCCTGCAAGGCCTGCACGTCCTCTAATCACAGATGCCAGCAGTTACTGAGATTGAGCAGTACCTTTACCGACCGGATCGACCGCTACTACTCCACGCGGCCGAAAGGACGAGGAAGACGTACCTCGGTCATAGAACCTAAGGTAATCATAGTACTCGCCTACAGCTATGCAGCGCCCACATACAAGTCATTAGCTTTGTCACACCTCGATATCCGTCCCGGGACGGTGATCATGCACATGGCCGCCCTGATGTATCTGGTTGCAGAAGGGACACGGCAACGCGGTATTCACCCCGTGTGACCGGCTGACTACCTACATGTTTTATCGTAGGCCAGACATATGGATCCTGACAAAAACAACGTACCCCCCTATTCGGGGGGGGGGGCAGCGGCGGTCATATGTCGCCCGGGCCGCCGTTGATCGACAGCGGACCACTCCAGCCAACGAAAGCCGGAATAACCGGTCTAAACCGTAATATCGTGTGTTTTGCGGGGAAATCGGCATTGCTGCTTCGCAGCCGAAGCCGTGGAACAACCCTTGGCGGCAGGAGAGCGGGAACGCGAAGGTCCGATCATATGTGCGTTTGCGTTTTGTTGGACGGCTGCATGGCGGGTTTTTACAAAAACACTGCAGTCACCTGCAAAAAACGCTTGAATCTTTTGGGGCGGGCTGTAAGGTATAGGAACGTTAAAGTGATGATCCCGTCAGGTATCAGTGGGTAGCAGCTTGAGGCTGATTGCGATAGCGGGAGGGATCGGATCCGGACAGGCGACGAGGACGACCCTGGACAGAAGAGTTCCAGATCGGACCGTACTGCCGAGCGAAGCACGAGGGAATTCGCCCGGCGGGATGCCTTCCAACGATCCTTGAATCAGCTTTCAAATCAAGACAGTGTGCTGGCTGAATGCGAAACGACTGTGACGCGTATTGGTCAATGGCGCCATGGATGCATGGCGCGTGCGGGTCGGTTGCGACGCGATATGTGCATCGCACCGGCCAAATGAGACCGTTGGTGAACGGTAGTGCGCGACTCTCCAGAAGTCAATACTGAAACGACCGCTACCGCCGTTGTAGTGGACGAGCCGACCCTTGGCACGGCGTTCGAGTGTCCGGTCGACGAGTTCATCGGCGAATGGTGGGTCGTGCACACCAAGGCCCGCCAGGAAAAGGCCCTGGCGACGGATCTGGCCACCCACGGCATCGGCCATTTTCTCCCCCTGGTCAAGGCGAAGCGGAAGCAGCGACGCCGAGTGTTCCACGTCGAACTGCCCCTGTTCCCGTCGTACCTGTTCCTGTGCGGCGGCGATGAGGAGCGGTATGCCGTCATCGGCAGCCGTCGCGCGGCCAACATCCTGCCCGTGGTCGACCAGGAGGGGCTGAAGAAGGAATTGCGCCAGGTGTTCCGGCTGATGATCAGCGAGCAGCCCGTGGATCTGTACCCGGGACTGCAGCGGGGCAAGCGCTGCCGCGTGATCTCCGGTCCGCTCGTCGGCCTGGAAGGTACCGTCCTGCGCCGACGCGGCGTCTGCCGCGTCTATGTCGGGGTCGAGGTGCTCGGCCAGTCGGCGGAGCTCGAGATCGATCCGGCGCTGCTGGAAGTCATTGACTGAAGCACGGCCAGAACAAACGTAAGTGCCTGTAGTTACGTAGGTTGCGATGACAATAAATCGCAACTGACGGGGACGAAGTCCAGGCGGCCCCGGCAATCCACTCCGGATTTCGTCAAACCATAGATCACAGGACCCAAGAGCAGCGTTGGCTGCCGCGCGTCGCGATTTTCCGGACGCTGTCGACGACGGAACTACATTCATGGCAAAGAGACTCCTTCCAGACGATCTGTGGGAACAGCTGGAACCGTACATGCCGGTCCCCCGGCGACGGCCTTCAAAGGGAGGACGGCCGACGATCGAGGACCGCAACGTACTGACCGGGATCCTGTTCGTCCTGAAGACCGGCATCACGTGGGAGGACCTGCCGGAAGAGATGAACTGCGGCTGCGGGATGACCTGCTACCGCCGGCTGCGGATCTGGTGCCAGACCGGCGTCTGGAAGAAGATTTGCCCGATCCTGCGGCAGGAACTGGATTACAGCGAACGGATCAACTGGAAGCGGGCCGAGAAGAACGGCCGGCCCGGGCGAAAAGGCCGCGATCGGGCCCCGGCAGAGGAGTCGGCTTCGGAAGCAGAGTCGGCGGCTGCGATCCGTGTCGCCTGAATGATCGTATCTTGCGCAAATTCAGCTACGTACGCGCATTTCGATCACACGGGGAAGGGACAGGCAGCACCCATCTGTATGGACCGGGAGTCAACGGCCCACCTCACCGGCCGCCGCACGAGGGGAGAGCGAGACATGAAGACCGAGACAGAGAGAATCAACTTACCCGCCATCGTACTGGCGGGAGTTCACGCCTGGGACGAGTCGCCCCTGGAGCGGGATTATTGCCGTCCGCTGCTGCCGGTGGTCGGGGCCCCCCTGGCCGGACACCTGCTGGGCTGGCTGGTCCGACAGGGCATCGACAGTGCGACGATCTGTGCCAACAGCGACACGGGGACGTTTCGCGAATGCATCGGTGAAGGCAAGGCCTTCGGCATGACCGTCGATTACTGCGAGGACGTGATGCCTCGCGGGCCGGCAGGTTGCGTGCGGGATGCCGCCGAACGCAGTGACGCTGACCTGTTCGTCGTGGCCGACGCCACGTTGCTGAGCCGGGTAGCAGTGGGCGAGGTGCTGACCGCCCACCGCAACAGCGAGGCGTCCCTGACCGTAGTGGTAACCAGCCGCTCACGAACGTACCGCTCCTGTGCTGCCACGCTTGAGCCGGTCGGGATCTACGTGATCTCCCGCAGCGCGATCGAGCACGTCCCCGAAAAGGGCTACCAGGACCTCAAGGAGATGCTCATCCCCCTGCTGTACCGCAAGGGGCTGCACGTGGCGCCGTATATCGTGCCCGCCGATTCGAGTCTGCGGGTACGGACGATGGCCTCGTACCTGGCCGCCAACAGCTGGGTGGCCGAACGGCTTGCCGCGGCGCCGCCTGCAGACTATGTGCAACTCGGGCGGGCCTGTGTGCACAAGTCCGCCCGCGTGGCATCAAGTGCCCGCCTTGCCGGTCCGGTCGTGGTCGGTCCTGATTGCATCGTCGCAGAGAATGTGACGCTGGCCGGACCGACGACGATCGGTGCCAACTGCCGGATCGATGCGAACGCGAATATCCGGCACACGACCCTCTGGTCGCACTGCCGAGTCGGCGCGAACGCCTGCATCGACGATTCGGTCCTGACGGACGGGGCCCGGATCGGCCGGGGAATGGCAGTCAGGGAAACGGTCTGGCCCGGGGAACCGGAGTTTCGGGGCCAGTGGTACTGGATGTCGACCGGCTGCAGATCGTCGGCAATGCCGACCGCGTCTGGCGAAGGTGCGATACAGTCGGCGGCATCGACCGTGGGCAACTGAGCATTCCGGCAAGGGCAGGTGAAACTCGCCTGTTATCCCAGATGCACCAGGAACATCGATGAATCTCATCCCGGTCATCCTCGATAATTGCCCATCCCCGGCGACTGCCAGTCCCGGCTCGGTACTGGATCTGCCATTGGGCAGGGGATCGGTCCTGGATGCGCTGGCAGGCGAGCTTCGCCCGGTCGGCGCAAGCAGCATCTGGCTGCTTACTGCACACCGATGGGGCAACGGTCGCGAAGGTCGACCCGGGGACTCATCTCTGCCGGCAGGTCTTCGAGTGGTGGATTTCGACGGGGTGCAGGACCTGGTCGATGCCTGCGAGGCGTCCGACTACCTGCTGGTTGCGGAACCGAACCGCTGGCCGGCCGCCGGTTACGACGTAGCCAGCCTGACGCAGGCCTGCGAGAACCACCCCGGCGTAACTTATGCGATAGCCATCGGCAGCGAGCCGGACAGCCCCTGGGAACGGATCGAATGCGACACGGCAGGTCACATCCGGCGGGTACAGCGCGTCTATGACGGCACGGCCTGGCCGGTCAGCGCGGCCGACAGCGTCTTTTGCATCGTCACGCCTGCCAGGGCCGTGTGCGATCTGCGATTCGGCTCGCTGCAGGAATTGCGGGAACATCTGCAGGCGACGGGGATTCTTGCCCGCGACCTGCCCGTTGCCACGGACCTGTGGGACGCGGGGCATGTCGGCGATCTGCTCACGCTGAACAAACGGCTGGTTGCGGCGGCAGTGGCCGGACGCGATCGGCATCGTTACCAGACGCAGGCCCCGGGTGTGCTGGCAGGTCCCGGCTGCCGCATCGATCCGTCAGCCAGGCTGATCGGGCCGGTGGTCCTGCAGGGCGGGAACGTCGTCGAAGATGAGGCGACCGTGGTCGGGCCAGTGGTCGTGGGGCCCGAGGCGACGATCGGCAGCCGGGCCGTGCTCACCGACGCGATCATCGACCGCGCTGCAGCCGTCCCGGCCGACGCCAACATCTGCGGCCGATTGATCGCTGGCAACGGTGAGGAATCGAGCGAGATCGTAACTGGCCAGCAGCCGCGGGAAAGCACGGCCGCCTATTCCGGCGTCGACCAGCAAGGGGAAAAGCCTGCTTCCGGCCGGGGCCGGTCGCGTTCCGCACGGCGGCGGCGGCGCGTCCATCTGGCGGCAAAGCGGATGCTGGACGTGATGCTGAGCCTGCTGGGGTTGATCCTGGTATCACCGGTGCTGATCCTGGCGGCGGTGCTGGTGAAGACGACCTCGAAGGGCCCCCTGTTCTTCATCCACCAACGAGAGGGAAAAGGCGGCAAGGAATTCAGCTGTATCAAATTCCGCACGATGGTGCCGGACGCCCATCTCAAGCAGCGGGAACTTTACAGCCAGAACCAGGTGGACGGCCCGCAGTTCAAGATCGACAACGACCCGCGGGTGACCCCGATCGGCGCATGGCTGCGGCGCACGAATATTGATGAACTGCCACAGCTGTTCAACGTGCTCGCCGGGCACATGAGCCTGGTGGGCCCGCGGCCTTCGCCGTTCCGCGAGAATCAGATCTGTGTGCCGTGGCGGCTGGCGCGGCTGTCGGTCCGGCCGGGCATCACCGGCATGTGGCAGATCTGCCGGGACCGCCGGAACGATGGCGACTTCCACCAGTGGATCCACTACGACCTAGCCTACGTGCGGCACTTCTCGCTGTGGCTGGACATCAAGATCCTGTACCACACGATCGCCAGCCGGGCCGGTCGGAGGCGCGTGCCCTTGTCGAAACTAATATCCGGACCCGACACTGGGGCGGAGGGAGGTCGGCCCAGCGTGCTGGCCAAGGGAACGTAGACCATCCACCACCGGTGGGACCTTGGAGTCAATTTCATGAATGTTATCTTCTGCTCAACGGGCTCGGCTTTCTGTGTGCTCGCCTGCTTCGGAAGCATTCTGGCCGGTGTGCTCAAAATGTTCTCACACTGGCAGACGGGCGTGGCGTTCCTGGCCATCGGTCTGGTCCTGGCGGCCGCGGCCAAGATGCTTGACCGCTGGAAGATGCGGTTGCTGTACGGCCGACAGCTAGGTGATTATCTGCATGAACAACAGGACGACCGGTCGGCAGATGAGCTCGCATCCCGAGACCTGGCAGCCTTTTGCTGCAAGGACATACCACCTGCCGAAAAGGGAATCTACGAGACGAGCGTCGGCCGCAGTAGCTGACGGTGGCAGGTAAAGATTACCCGCAGTACGCGGTAATGCTGGCTCAAACTTGGGAGACTGGAGTGGCCAAGAGGATCGAAGGAGTCAACGTGAAGCAGCTTCGCCCCATCTGCGACGAGCGGGGCCGGCTGATGGAGATGCTCCGCTGCGACGACGAGATCTTCAAGGGGTTCGGGCAGGTCTATTTGACGAGTGCGTATCCGGGGGTGGTCAAGGCGTGGCACTACCACCGGCTGCAGTGGGACCACTTCGTGGTGGTCGCGGGGATGATGAAGGTGGTGCTGTACGATTCGCGGGACGACTCGCCCACCAAGGGCGAGGTCAACGAGTTCTTCTGCGGCGAGCACAACCCGATCCTCGTGCAGATCCCGCCGCTGGTCTACCACGGCTTCAAGTGCATCTCGGACCGCGAGGCGATCGTGGTCAACTGCCCGACCGAGCCGTACCAGTACAAAAGCCCGGACGAGTACCGGGTGGACCCCCACAGCCCCCAGATCCCCTACGACTGGGCGAGAAAGGATGGGTGAGCCATGAAGGGAGTAATCCTTGCGGGAGGACTGGGCACGCGCCTGCTGCCGCTGACGCGGATCACCAACAAGCACCTGCTGCCGGTCTACGACAAGCCGATGATCTACTACCCGATCCAGACGCTGGTCAACGCCGGCATCCGGGACATCATGATCGTCACCGG
>JAWLBS010000150.1:0-11711 GCA_041687575.1 Phycisphaerae bacterium
GCGCGGGTCCTGCAGGTGTTTGCGGTCCATCAGGAAGGTGATCCGGTCGAGGTCGCTCTTTTTCAGCAGCCCCCGCAGCACCCGCCGGGCCATGCCCATCGAGGTCCGCCGCGACAGGTGGAACAGCAGGACATTGTCGGTCTGGATCCGGCTCATCGCCTCGGGCATGTCGATCGCGTGCATGTGCCGGCCGGCCCGGGCGCGGACGACGTGGTCCGGATCGACGAACGTACACTCAAGGATCAGCACCTTGGCCTGCGAGACCCACGGCAGGTCGAGGTAATCCCCCAGCGGGGCGTCGCCGCAGTAGGCGACCATCGGCACCTCGGTGTTGTATTCGATCTCGACGCCCTGGCGCTTCAGCTCGGCCAGCTCCCGCCCCGAGTGCGAGGCGTACTCCGGCCGGAGCTTGTGGCGCTTCTCCAGGATCGCATACCCCAGGCTCGGCGCCCCGTGCGGCACGGCGAAGGACCGGGCGATCAGGTTGCGGCGGAGCGTGTACTCCCCGCCCGGATCGAGCGGGATGATGTTGGCCGGCGAGGGGTGCCCCTCGATCTCGGACCAGACCTGCATCAGCCGCTTGATCGGCCCGGCCAGCGGGCGGGGCAGCAGGACCGTTCCGGCCGGGTTGCCCAGGAAGTTTCGCTGGCTGAAGTAGTAGGCGATGCCGGCGGCGTGGTCCATGTGCCCGTGGGTCAGCAGCACGTGGTCGAGGTTGATGATCTCCTGGGGCGCCCGGCCGATGTCGAAGATGACGTTGTACTCGGGGGCGGCGACGACGCTTTCCTCGCCGGCCATGCTGTAGCCGACGATTTCGGTATTGGCGATATTGAGTTTCGCGAGATATCTTTGCTGCATGGGCCTTTGTCGGTCAGTGTGCCGCCATGGGCTTGCGGGCCCCGGGCGTCACGGGCATTGATTGACACGTTGCATCCAGCCCCCTAGTGTAGTGGCCATTCGTCAGATAGGAAAGGTTGGCGCGTTATGCGATGCCCGTTCTGCCGGATCGACAGGGACAAGGTGATCGACTCGCGTAGCAGCGAGGCGGGCGCGGTGATCCGCCGGCGCCGGCAGTGCCAGGCGTGCGGGCGGCGGTTCACCACCTATGAGCGGGCGGAAGAGGCGATCAAGCTCACCGTCGTCAAGCGGGACAACACCCGCGTCGCCTACGGCCGCGACAAGCTGATCGCCAGCCTGCAGCGAGCGACCCACAAGCGGACCGTCTCGCTCGAACAACTCCACCAGGTGGCCGAGAAGGTCGAGGAGGAGATGTTCCGCCAGTTCGACAAGGAGGTGCCCAGCCGGTTCATCGCCGAAGAGGCCGGCCGGCGGCTCCGCCAGATCGACCTGGTCGCCTACGTCCGCTACGCGAGCCTCTACCGCGAGTTTCAGGATGTCGGCGAGTTCATCGAGCAGGCCCAGACGGCCCTGGAACTGGCCCAGCACGATTCGCCGGGGCAGCAGGAGCTGTTCCAGCCGAACGGCGACGAGACGCCCCCCGAACCCGGCCGCCGCCGCGGCCGCAGCGAGCAGACGTAGGGCGTGAGCGAACCCACGGAAGGGTTATCGATGCACGATCTGAAAAACAAGCGGGTCCTGGTCATGGGCCTCGGGCGGTTCGGCGGCGGCGTGGGCGTTACGCGGTGGCTCGTCGAGCAGGGGGCCGAGGTCACCGTCACCGACATGGCGACGGCCGAGCAGCTCGCCGAATCGCTCCAGCGGATTACTGGTCTGCCGGTGACCCTGCGGCTTGGCGAGCACCGCGAGCAGGACTTCCGCACGCACGACCTGGTGGTTGCCAGCCCGGCCGTGCCGTTCGAATCGCCCTACCTTAAGGCCGCTGAAGACGCCGGGGTGCCGATCACCAGCGAGATCTGCCTGTTCGCCGAGCGATGCCCCGCGCCGGTGGTCGGGATCACCGGTTCGGTCGGCAAGAGCACGACCTCGGCGATGACGCACCACATCCTGGACGCGGCGGCGAAAAAGGGCATCGCCCCGTGGAAGCGGGCGTGGCTGGGCGGCAACATCGGCCGGAGCCTGCTGGAGGACCTGCCTGCCATCGCCCCCGCCGACGTGGTCGTGCTGGAGCTCAGCTCATTCCAGCTGGAGTACCTCGGCCGACAGCGGTGGAGCCCGCGGGTCGCCCTGGTGACCAATCTGGCCCCCAACCACCTCGACCGGCACGGGACCTATGCGGCGTATGTCGCGGCCAAGATGAACATCCTCCGCTTCCAGGACCCCGAGACGGACCAGCTGATCATCTGCGACCAGGACCCGCCGCTGCGCGAGGCGATCGTGCAGCTGCTGGGCGACCTGACGCTGGTGTGGCGCTACCGCGTCAACGATCGCGGGCTGCCCGAGGCGCTGCGAGAGTTCTCCGACCAGGTCTGCGAGCACGACGCCTTTGCCGAGTGGGAAGGCTTCGCCCCGCCGCTGCCCGGCCGGCACAATGTGCTCAATGCGGCCGGGGCGTTTGCCGTGGGGCTGGCACTGGGGCTGCCGGCGGAGGCGTTCGCGGGGTTGCTGGAAGGGTTCGCGGGGCTGCCGCACCGGCTGGAGTTCGTGGCGGAAAAGGGCGGCGTTCGGTACTACAACGACTCGAAGGCGACGACTCCGGAGGCGGCGGCCAAGGCCTTCACCTCGTTCGACGGGCCGGTCGTCGGGATCGTCGGCGGGTACGACAAGAAGATCGACCTGGGCCCGTTTGCGGCGATGCTGGCCGAGCGGACCCGGGCCGTGGTCTGCATCGGGCAGGTGAAGGATCAGCTCGTGCGGGAGATCGCGGCGCGGGCGAAGGCCTCCGAACAGCCGGTGATCCGCACGGCCGAGGATTTCGCCGCGGCCGTGGCGCTGGCGCGGGAGTTGGCGCAAGCGGGCGGCGTGGTGCTGCTGAGCCCCGGTTGCGCGAGTTACGACATGTTCGCCAACTACGAGCAGCGCGGGGCGATGTTCCGGGAGATGGTGGAGACATTTTGAGCGGGTCGCAGGACTGTGGCATCCGTCGCCGTCAGGTTGGACGATGTAGGGCGGGCTACGCCCGCCACAGGTTGTCATCCTCAGCAACGCGAAGGATCACTACTTCTTGGTGCGCGGTCCACTTGCGTTCTGTGCGCTCCGTCGTCCTGAACGAAGTGGAGGATCTCGACCTCGCAGGGCCAAACCATGGGTACGCCGCACAGTAGAGATTCTTCGCTTCGCTCAGAATGACGTTTTCGCGTGGTGTTTAAAGACGGAACGCACCGCTCATCCGAGGAATTCCATGGCCGGAAACCCGGCTTCGCCAAACGACGGCTACGCCGTGGCAAGCAGCGCGGCCATGGCACCCTGCACTCTGCAGGTTCACAACGATCCGACGAAGGAGCATTCGAACATGACAGACCCAACGCCGGCGGGGAGGATCGACCGGCCGCTGATCGGCGCGGTCTACCTGATCGAGCCCGACGTCCCCTTCGACCGCCAGCGGCGAGACCTGGCGAACATGGCCGAGAAGGGAATGAACCTCGTGGTGCTCTGGCCGCCGATGAGTCGCTGGGACGCGGCCGACGGGGTCTCGCCGGCCTTCGATTCGGTGGACCGGGTGATGGATACGTGCAGCGAGCTCGGCCTGCGGGTGATCCTGGAGCTGGAGGGGCAGAACCCGGCGTTCCAGTTCGGGCCTGACTTCCGCTTCGTGCCCGATATGATCACCGTGACCGACCGGTACAAGCACTGGCTGAACTACTACCACCCGGCCGTCGACGGGATGATCGTCGAGTTCTGCCGGCAGGTGGCGGGTCACTTCAAGGACCACCCGGCGCTGTGGGGCTACGACCTGTTCAACGAAGTGAACTTCCACTCGACCGACCGCTATACGGTCGCGGCGTTTCGCCGGTGGCTGGCGGACAAGTACGGCGAGGTCCGCGTGCTCAACCGCGTGTGGGGGCGGTTCTACACGTCGTTCGAGCAGGTGCACCCGGAGACGTTCAAGTACGCCTACAGCATGTGGTCGAGTCTGCGGCCGCAGCTGGACTGGGACGAGTTCCGCACCGATTCGATCGTCGGGTTCATCCGCCGCTGGGGCGCGGCCGTCCGCGAGGCCGACCCCAACCCGGACCACGTGCTGATCGCCGACGACTCGTGGGCGATGACGGTGACGGACCTGTCGGTGCTGGCCAACGACGACTGGAAGGTTTCGCGGGCGGCCGAGGTGTTCGGCTTGAGCGTCTACCCGCAGAGCTGGGGGCTGACCTGGGGGCAGGACCCGGCGACGATCTCGCAGATCTACCGCACCGGCGTCTGCGCGGCGGCTGGCAAGCCGGTGATGATCTCGGAATTGCAGACGCACAACCAGACCGCGCTGTCGGCGAATTCGTCGGTGTTCGATGAGCTGCGGCTGTGGACGTGGCAGGTCTTCGCCCACGGCGCCCAGGGGCTGGTCTACTGGAAGTGGAACCCGTTCCTGCGCGGCAAGCAGGCGTGCGGCCGCGGCATGACCGCGCCCGACGGCACGCCCAACGACCGGGCGACCCAGGCGGCCGACTGCGCCGCGGCGCTGGCGGCTGCACCGGCGGCCTTCGGTCCGCGGCGTGTCTACGACAGCGGTGTCGGGCTGCTGTACAACCCCACCTGCGACAAGTGGTGCGACCTGATCATGCCGGAGGACAACGGCCTGTACCGCAGGTCCTTCGCCGGGTGGTACCGGTTCCTGTGGGAGCGGAACATCACCCCGGCGATCATCCAGCCGGGGGACCTGGCCGAGGGCGAGTGGCAGCACCTGAAGGTCCTGGTCGCGCCGATGCTGGCGATGCTCAGCCGGGAGGATGCGGCCGCGCTGGAGGCGTTCTGCGTCCGCGGCGGGCGGATCGTCGCCGACAGCCGGTTCGCGATCGTGGACGAGAATGGCGAGGCGTATGAGCGGCTGCCCGGCGGGCTCGAAGAGCGGTTCGGCTACAAAGAGGTCGACTTCCTCTCGCCCTACGGCGACGCGTCGTGGTGCTGCGGGCAGCGGTTCAGCGTGATTGAGCCGGCCGGCGCCGCCGAGGTCGCCCGCACGAGCCTGGGCGACGTCGCGGCGTGCCGGACCGATCGGACGCTCTACCTGGCGACACCGCTGGGGCTGGACTCGTCGCTTGCCAACCCGGCGGGTGTTGTTGAGGAGTTCCTCCTGCCCGCTGTCGACCGCATGTGCGAGGTGATCCAGCGGGGTGGGCAGGTCGACGTGACGATCAGCCATCCGCGCGGTGATGACGCCCCGCGCCGCGTGCTGGTCTGCGCCACCAGCTACGAGCACAAACCCGCGGCGGTGCGGGTAAGGATCGACGTGGCCGCAGCAGTCACGCCGCTGTGGCCGGAGGTGGACGCGCAGATCGAAAAGGACGACGATGGGGCGGTACTGGCATTTACCGTTCCGCCGCGCAGCGCTGCGGGATTCGTCATCGAGGCGTAGGTCGGGGTCGTTTGCGGTCACCCGACGATACGCCGCCCGCAAGCGGGCAGGCTAAGTAATGGAAATGCAGGGTGGGCTATTGCCCGCCATCAACGAGAGAAATAACGACAACGGCAGTGCAACCACGAAGGACACGAAGGTCACGAAGAAAAACAACAACAGCAATATCAGCCACGGATGAACGCGGATTTCAGCGCGGATGAACAACGACAGGACCGCGACGGTGGCGGCGGGCGCAATCGAACAGGCACAAAGCCTTTGCGGGACGCAAAGATACACGTCAGTGCTACGAAAGACACAAGGAAAGCAAAACCTTCGTCTTTCCTTCGTGTTCTTCGTGCCCTTCGTGGTAATCCTGCCGTTGTCGTTGTTGTTCCCAATCTAAGCTATCTGCGACATCTGCGGATAAATCCCGCCGCTGCCGACCGCGGCCCCTACGCCTGTTCCTGTATCGGGAACGCCTGCGGCCCGCCGCGGCGCATCGACAGGTATGCGCCGCGGACGATCTCCAGCACCCGGCGGCCCTGCTCGCCGGTGACCGGCACCTCCCGCCCGGCCAGCACCGCGCGGGCGAACTCGTCCACCGCTACCTGCCGCGTGTCGGGCCAATCGTCGGGCTGCTTCATCTCGACCCACTTGTCGGCCTCGATCTCGCCGTGGGGCTCGGTGAGATAGACGCGAACCACGCCGCCCCAGGTCACCGCGAGCTGCCCCTTGCTGCCGTAGATGCGGTCGCCGAACGACTCGCCGCCGACGGCCGCGCTCGAGCCGTCCAGCGACAGCGTCTGGCCGCCCTGCAAGGCCACCAGCACGTTGATGAAGTCCTCGACCTCGGCCGGCGTGGCGAGGGTGGCGTACTCGGCGTACACACGCTTGGGGCGGATGTCGATCACGCTCATCATCGCGTCGATGTCGTGCACGAGGTTCATCACGGTCACACCGCCGCCGGCCTTCTCCATCGACCGCCGCCAGTCGTCTTTCGCGCGGCCGGTGAACCCGCCGCCCCAGTAGGAGGCCTTCTTGTTGACCATGAAGTGGATCTTGGCATGCTGCAGCTCGCCGATCGCCCCGGCCGCGACCAACTCGCGGGCCTTCGTCCAGGGAAAGGTCGCGCGCAAGGGCATGAGCACGCCGAGCTGCACGCCCGCCTCTTTTGCCGCCGCGATCATCTCGTCGGCCTGGTTCAGGTTGCAGGCGATCGGCTTTTCGCTGAGCACATGCTTGCCCGCCCGCGCAGCCTGCACCGCCAGCGGCGCGTGCAAAAAGTGCGGCACGGAAATCACGACCGCCTGCACGGCCGGGTCGGCCAGCAGGTCGTCGACGCCGGTCGTATGTTTCGCCCCGTGTTTGCCCGCCAGGTCGGCGGCGAGGTCCTCCCGCTTGTCCATGCAGTGGACCACGCGGGCGACGCTGGAGTTGGCGATGGCGGTCGAGGTCTGCACGGCGATCTCGCCGCAGCCGATCAGGCCGAAGTTCAGGGTGTCCGGCATTTCAGGTCCTCTCCTGTCATGCATCAAGGCGGAGATGACTTCCGCCGCTGCTGTGGTGGGCAATAGCCCACCCTACGAATTGGCAAGCTGCCGCCACACCGTCGCGTGCTCCTGCAGCACCTTGATCGAATCGTCCGGGTTGATCACCTCGACCGACCAGAAGCCGTCATAGCCCTCGTCGGCCAGCAGGCGGTACTGGCAGCGGAGGTGCGGGATTTCGACCTCCGTCTCGGTGATATTCCAGTGCACGTGGCCGACGCGGCCCTTGACGTGGCGGTAGGCCTCGTCCACGTCCTCGCCGTGGCGCAGGCAGTGGCCCAGGTGCCAGTTGATCCACAGGGCCGCCGGGTAGCCCGCGCGGAACATCACCTCGTTGGCGTCGAACGCGCGGAAGTTGCCGTGGGTCTCCAGCACGAGTCGCACGCCGGCGGCCGCGGCACGCTCGGCGGCCCGGCCGAGGTAGTCGGCCTGGACGTGGTAGCTGCGCTGGCGGGCCTGGTTGCCGGTATTGGGGATCGGGTCGCCGAAGACGCGGATGTTGGGGATTCCCAGTTCAGCGGCCAGGTCAATGTAGCGGTGGAGCTTGTCCAGGTCCTCGTCACGCTTCGCCTGATCCTCGTGGCAGAACTTCGTGCCCGGGGCGATACAGCAGGCGACAAGGCCGCTATCCTTGAACTGCCGTGCGATCTCTCGCCGCTGATCAGCCGACGCATCGAGCTCCACGCCGCAGGCGTGCCCCCACTCCGGCCGGAACTCGACGCCGGCGTAGCCGTACTTGCGCCCCGCTTCCAGCAGCTCGGCCAGGGTCATCTTCGGACACACGGAACTCATGAATGCCAGCTTCATCGATCGTTTCTCCCAATCGCCCATTATTGCCGTACTTCGTGATTCCTGAAAGACTCTTCCGCACTCCGGGCATCTGTTGACACTGCACGATGCCCGCCTTTGCAGTCCGACGCTGTCAGTGCTTCGCCTCCACCAGCAGCACCAGCGTCTCCTGCGGCTTGAGGTCAGCTTTCACCGTGATCGCGCCATCCGCGGCCTGTTGTTCGACCTTCCGGTCCTCCGCCAGGTCGCGCACAGTCACGGCCTGCGGGTTGATGCCCAGCGCCTTCGCGTCGATCCGGACGCGCCCGCCCTCGACCGCCTGGCCCTGTTCGCCGCGGACGGTGAAATAGAGATAGCCCGGCGTGCGGCCGAAGCGCTCGACCCGCAGCCCCTCGCCCCGGGCGTGCGTGACCGGCTCCCAGCCGGCGTCGTTCATCTTCTCGATCAGCGGCATGAACCGCTTCGCCACCGGCCGCCACTTCTCGTCCGTCGCGTCCAGGCCCGGAGCGAAGCCGTAGAACGTCGCCAGCCGCACCGTGTCCACGTCCTCGGGCGGGCGGTAGAAGGCCATCGGCCGGCGGTTGACGAGCATCCGCATGACGATGCCGTAGTCGCCGCGGATGTCCCGGGCCGTCGCCTCGCGGACGAACACGTCGATGTGCTGGCCGTACAGCAGGACCGCCAGCGGCGAGATGTTGCCGCAGACCAGCCCATTATGCGAGCGGACCAGGTCGCTGTGCAGCTTCGCGAACTCCCAGTCGTGCAGCGCCTTGAGCTGGCACAGCCGCCCGGCCGGGTCGAACGTCAGCGGGTTATCGACGTACGGGAAGTGCTCGCGGCGGTAGTTGAATTTCTCCTGGCCGGTCCAGCCGGTGCACGAGTCCCAGGCGACGTTGCGCGGCCCGTCGAAGCCCGGGTCGTCGAACTGCTTGACCCAGCGGAACTGCCAGTCCAGCGCCAAGTCCGCCCGGTTGGGGTGGGGCAGCTCAGGGTCGAGGTTGACGGCCGTCATCCACGTGCCGCTGATGCGGCGGACCTGGATCAGCTTGCCGTCGGCGTCTTCGCAGTAGCTGTTCAGACACGTCTGCGCTGAGTATCCGAGGGCCGCTCCGGCGTCCTGCGAATGCGTCTCGGCCCGGGAGTCGTTCTTCGCCCATTTCTTCATCTGCGCAACCTGCTCGTCAGGCGAGGTCTCTTCGGGCACCGGGCAGAACCAGCTCCACGGCTCGCGCCAGTGGAACCAGGTTACGCCGAGCTGCTCGACCGTGTCCTTCAGCGCCGGGAAGTACTCGCCGTCGGTCCACTGGAAGTCTTTTTCCGCCCAGGTCACGTGGAAGTCCCGCTTGTCGGGCAGGTCGGTCATGATCCGCTCGATGCCGACGAGGTTGCCGTAGGCATCGGCCTTGCTCGCGTAGAGCTCCGGGTGGAAGGCGTACCACCGCTCGGCCGCCGAGCGAATGCCCCAGGCGGGGTCCGTGCGGAACAGGCTGAAGTGGAAACTCGCCCGCGAAGGGAACTTCCTGGTCGCAGGCGAAACGCCCAGGTTGAACCGGGTCACCAGGCCCCGCGGGTCGGCGGACAGCAGGAACATCCGCGGCTGGCTCATCGGCACACCGACCGACAGACCGCTCTTGTCGTCGTGCACGGCGTTGAACGGCAGCCGGCCGATGTCGACCGTCACGGTCTTCTTCATCTCCGGCGGTTCGAGGTCATCGATCGTCCTCGTGCCGGGGTCGTCCGGGCCGGGGTAAACGGTACTTTTCTTGAGCGTCACGCGCTGGTACGGCGTGTTGTCATAGGTCCAGCCGACCAGGTCGACCGGCAGGACGAACTCGACCTTCGCGGCGCGGTCCTTACCAGTCGTGTCGACGACCTCGCCCGCTACGTCGATACGGTCCGTCGCTTCAAAGGTGGCGAGAACCTTCAAGCCGTCGCAGTCGCGGCTCTCGAAGCGCAACCGCCCGCCAACCTGCGTCACCTTCCCTTGCAGCAGCCCGTGTTCCGTCCGCTTGCCCTTGGGAGCGACGATCTCCGTCAGGTAGAACCCGCCGGGCCCGGTCATCGGCAGCGCCCGGCCGCCCACCGCGACCGCCCGGACGGTCCCATCCGCGGCAAAGGTCAGGTCCAGGCCGTCGGTCGTTCGGACGGTGAACTCCTTTGCCTTTGTGGCTGGTTGGCTGGTTGGGGCGGCTGCCCCCGCAACCGACACAGCCAGACAGAACCAAACAACAATGGATGCTGCGCACATTCGCCCTGCGGTCATAGGACACCTGCCTTTCTGTGCAAATCTGCGAAATCTGCGGAAGGCCGTTTGTCTCCGCGGCTGGTCGCTCAGATCCGCTCGACCTCCTGCCTGGCAATCCGGCACCATGCGTCGAACCGCTCGGGATGGTGCTCGCAGGTGTGGGTGTCCTTGAGGATCATCTCGACGACGCAGCCGTTGGCCTGCGTCACCTCCAGCGCATGGCGAATGTAATTGCGGACCAGGTCCTCGTTGAACTGGCCGACCAGGTGCCCCGGGTGCGGCTTCCACGAGAAGATCGCCTTATCGCCGAGCTGTTCGGCGCACTTTTGGACGTCGGCGAACGGCGAGATCGAGATCCGGCGGATGTGCGGGATCTTCAGCACGTCGTCGAGCTTGCGGGTCAGGTCCTCGCAGCAGCCGTAGCCGGTCAGGGCGAACGGCTCGAGCAGCTGCCGCTCGTACCGCAGGCTGAACTCCTGGTGCATCGCGGGGCTGACCAGGGCGAGCTCCTGCGCCTCGGCCGAGCCCCACATGTCCCGCAGGCGGACGTGATTCGGGTCGAATCCGGCCGGGGGGAGCTCGTCGGTGTAGCCGTTGCCTCCGG
Source organism: Phycisphaerae bacterium (assembly GCA_041687575.1). GTDB lineage: Bacteria > Planctomycetota > Phycisphaerae > UBA1845 > JANYLN01 > JANYLN01. The sequence continues at coordinate 10,593 of JAWLBS010000150.1, forward strand.
AGTTGTGGTAGGTCCAGTCGTTGTTGAGGCTCAGGAGGTTCATCCGCTCGTAGTCGGTCAGGACCCGGCGGTGGCCCTCGGTGAACAGCTCCATCGCCTCGTGCAGCCAGCCGGGGTTCTCCACCATGTCCATCATGACCTGCTCAAGGCCGCGCAGGGCGGTGTACAGAGCCATCAGGTGGAAGGAGATGTGAGCAATCCCCTTGAGCTGCACGTCGAAGATGTCGCCGAAAAGCTCCTGCGCCTCTGTCAGGCGACGCTGCGACTCGGCCTCGTCCTCGTAGACCTCCGGGTACTGGAGTTTCTTCATATCGGCCGGCGTGTGGATGACCGGCTTGAACGCCCGGGCCCCCAAGGCTTCATCGCTCCAGGTCCACTCCGGCTCAAGGCCCCAGCCGGTGTGGCTGATCGCGCGATTGACGGTCCACGTCTTCTCGATGAGATTGTCGTCGCAGAAGTGCTCGTGGTAGTAGATCGCCCGGCGGAGCTGCGTCTCCATCTGTCGGGCCGGTTTGCCCCGGCACTGGAGCGTGTCGTCGGGAACCAGCTCGCGCCACGAGCCTTCGGGCGAGAGCCAGATCATCGGTTCTCTGCTCTGGAGGCTATTGTGGAGCTTCCACTGCCGCAGCCGCTGCTCTTGTATCGGCAGACAGGCGATCTCGGCGACGCGCTTGGCGAGGTCGCGGAGGATGGTGCGCTCTTCGGGGGTGATGGGGGCGGGAGGTGACATGTCTGGCTTGTCTTTGAATCTCATGGGTACTTCCTCATCGTCATCCAAAGCGGCATCGCAGCCGCCGCACCTGATGTCTGCCGTCTTCGACACCCGAGACCCGAGCCAAGGCAAAGCGGCGTCTGCGGCGCCGCACTCCAAAGGGGCCCGCCTCTCCTAATCGCTACCAGTCGGCCCCTCCCGTCGAAGGCACATTATGTGGGCGGCCGGAGGATTTCTCCATCCCACTCGGCAAGGCGCTGATCGATTTCGATGGGCTCGAACCGTCGCCCGCATTCAGGACAGCGCTGCTCCTTCGCATAGTACAACCCGTATCCGCACTGCGGACATTTCGGCTCGGCCGGCGGCCCGCCGAACCAGCCGGCGTCGACCTTGGGGGCGCGGTATTC
>JAWLBS010000151.1:0-11464 GCA_041687575.1 Phycisphaerae bacterium
GCCCATCGCCCGCAGGATGATGCCGCTGTAGAAGTCGACGTTGGGGTAGAGTTTGCGCTCGAGGAAGTACTCGTCCTTGAGGGCGATCTCTTCGAGCTGCTTGGCGATGTCCAGCAGCGGGTCGTGGATGCCGAGCTTGCCCAGGACCTTGTCGCAGGCGGCCTTGATGATCTTCGCCCGCGGGTCGAAGTTCTTGTACACCCGGTGGCCGAAGCCCATCAGGCGGGTGCTGGACTTCTTGTCCTTGACCCGGGCGATCAGCTTCTCCATGCTCTCGCCGCTTTCGTGAATGCTCTCGAGCATCTCGATCACCGCGACGTTGGCCCCGCCGTGCAGCGGCCCCCACAGGGCGAGCACGCCGGCTGCACAGCTGGCGTAGAGGTTGGCCTGGCTCGATCCGACCATGCGGACCGTGCTGGTCGAGCAGTTCTGCTCGTGGTCGGCGTGCAGGATCAGGATCAGGTCCAGGGCCTTGACGATGACCGGGTCCGGCTCGTACGTGCGGTACGGCTTGGAGAACATCATGTGCAGAAAGTTCGCCACGTAGGGCAGGTCGTAGCGGGGGTAGATCCACGGCTGGCCCGTCGACTTCTTGTAACTGGCCGCGGCGATGGTGCGGACCTTGCTCATCAGTCGCCCGGCCGCCTCGAGCATGTGGGTGTCGTCGGTCGGCAGCAGCCACTGCTGGTGGAAGCAGCCCATGGCGTTGATCATGGCCGAGAGGATCGCCATGGGCGGGGCGTTGGGCGGGAAGCCCTCGAAGTGGTGCCGCAGGTCCTCGTGGAGGAACTCGTTGTCGGTCAGGACGCGGCGGAAGTCCGCCAGCTGCTGCTGGGTGGGCAGTTCGCCGAAGATGATCAGGTAGGCGGTCTCGATGAAGGTCGACTTTTCGGCGATCTCTTCGATCGGGTAGCCCCGGTAGCGGAGGATCCCCTTCTCGCCGTCGATGAAGGTGATGTTGCTCTGGCAGGAGCCTGTGTTGCCGTAGCCGTCATCGAGGGTGATATAGCCGCTCTGGGTCCGCAGCTTCGAGATGTCGACCGACTTTTCGTCTTCGGTCCCGACGACCACCGGCAGATCGTACGTCTGGTCACCGATGACCAGATGGGCCGTCTCGGCGGGCGCCTTGCCGTTGGTGGGGGTCTGGTTGTTGATCGTCACTTTTTCGCTCATGGCGGCACCTGACATACTTGTGGCGAGGGGACTGGACCCTCCCAGGACCGTCCTTGTCCCGACCGTCTCGGCGCCCGAATTCGCCGAGGTCCGGGGCGCCCGGCCTGCGGCACACAGGCATGCACGGCCGGGGGCTGGCTGACCAGCCACGCAATCATACCCGTTTGGGGGCGATCAGAAAAGGTCGCTTTTGCCCCCTGCAGGGGGATGTTCGTGCCATTTACGGGGCATGCGGATTATTTCAGGCAACCAGCGCGGACCAGCCCGGTGGTTTCCAGCCCTAACTGGCTTGCTTCGGAAAGAGTTACGTACCTTTATGCTGCCGGAGATCGTGTATCGACAAGGATGCGATGCCTTCGACTGGACGGCGGCTCCAGACCGCACCATTTCTCCGGGCTTTGCCCTCCGGCACATCGTTTGTCTGCTTGCTGCGGTTCAGGACGGTACCTGCGATGGCAGCGGGTATAACCTGCGGAGCCTAGGTTCCCCAGACGCTTGCCAGCACCAGCAGGTCCCTGACGTCGACGAGGCCGTCCTCGTTGAAGTCGGCCCCCATGTTGAAATTGGGGTTCCCTTCGCTGAGGGTCCAGCTTTGGGCCAGCGTCAGCAGGTCCATCACGTTGATGATGCCGTCCGCGTTCGCGTCGCCAGCCCGCGCCGGCGGCGCCGCCCCAAACCCGCCCGTCAACTCATAGGTGCCGCCGGTCATCGCCCCTGCCGCAGGCTGGCCGATGGTGCCGCGCAGGACATATCGGCCCATGCCGTCCCGGCTCCTGCCGCCTCCGCCGCCGATGACGTTCCAGCTCAGATCGTAACTGCCGCCCGTCTGCGCCCCAGCCGGCAGGGCAAAGACCATAGCGAGCACCCCGACCAGCACCGGCACTGCCCGATCTTGGAGAAAATGGCGTGTCATGGCTTTGCCTCACCTCTTGTTTCGGCCTGAAGCTTTTGAGTCCGAAAGGGTCATGATCAGCGTATCTCAATTCGGACCCGAGGTCAAGCCTTTTTGTGGCACAAGCCGCGGGGACATCCCGGGATCTGGGCAGAGCGGGCCGCCTCTCGAGGATCTGACGCCGTCGTGTGGGTCACCCCCGCCCGCCGAGGCCCCGATACAGATCGACATACGCCCTGGCGACATCCTCTGAGACCCGAAACGACCGCACCGGCCAATAGCCGAACGCGTCATGCACGCGGATCCGGCTGGCCAGCAGACACTCGCCGGGGGCGCCCGCCAGGGGAAACGCCGGCTGATCGCGGCGGCACTCGTCGCTGGCGGCCAGAATGTTGTCGAACTTGTGCGGGCTGACCAGGCAGCTGCCGCCGCCGCCGTTGACCTTCAGGTAGAAGGCGTGCATGGTCGAGGTGCTCTGGCGGGCCTGGGCCTCGAACGCGTCGATCGTGCCGCCGACCTGGCCGCCGTTGGAGGGGTGGATCACCAGCCGCGCGCCGAACATGACCGGCAGCGTCCACAGCTCGGGGTACCGCCCGTCGTGGCAGACGTGCAGGCTGACCGGTACGCCCTCGACAGTCGCTTCGTGCAGCCGCAGTCCGTGCCAGAAGTCGCGTTCGCACGAATGCACCTTCCGCCCGTCGAGCAGCACCTGGCCGTCCGGATCGTAGAGGCGGACGCCGTTGTACCGCACCGCTCGGCCGCCGCATCGCTCCCACACCGGCAGGCCCACCACCAGGTGCGGCGTACCGCGGGTTTCGCGGAGCATTCGCCGGATCCTCTCTTCGCCCGCCGCGACGGCTTGGCGCTTGCGGGTGACCGGCTCGGTCGGAAACAATCCCGTCAGCGACGTCTCCGGCGTGACCAGCAGCTGCACGCCACGCTCGGCCGCCGCCCGGATGCCGCGCTCGATCGATTCGAGGTTCGCCTCGATTGACGGCAGGTTGGGCATCTGCCAGCCAGCCACGTGGAAGAACTCGGGCACGCCGCTGGGCCGGCCGCGGTGCACGAAGCGGTGCAGGTGCAGGCGCGTTCCCTCGACATCGATGGCCACGCCCATCTCGGGCAGGACGTTCAGGTCCGCCGCCCGCACCAGCGGTTTGTCGTCGAGCAGGACCTCGACATCGGCGAGTTTGATCAGGTCGCCGGCCCCCTCGCTCTTGTGGACCCGCAGCACGTGCCGCCCGCGCCGCAGACGGGGCAGCCGCGCCGTGGCGACCGGCTGCGGCCGATGCCACTGGCTGGTCGAGACCTCGATCCGCTTGGCCTGGAAGTCCAGTCTCACGCCGGCGTGTTCGAAGCCGCCGACGAAGAAGAGCGTCAGTTGGCCGCGGCCCGGGTGCGCCGGGCTGAAGTGCAGTTCGATGCTGTCGCCATTTCGGGTGTGGACCCCGCTGCCGTCGATCTGGACGAGGCGGTCGCCGGCGTCGATCGCGCAGCCGGCGCGAGTGGTTTCGATGCCGGCTGCATCGTCCCGCGGCCATCGCCAGCCGGGGGCGGGTTGGCGGAAGTCGAAGGTGCTAAGGATGTTCACCGGCTACTCCTTTACCCGCGCGATTTCCCAGGTACAGCCGGCATACTCGGGCTTGTCCTTGTGATCTTCGATGCGGCCGGTTGGCGGGGCGGGCAGGCCTTCTTCCCGCAGTCCCGCCAGGTGCAGCTCGATCGCCTCATTGGCCATGGCGAGGGCCTCGTCCATCGTCGCCCCGGCCGTGAAGCAGCCGGGCAGGTCCGGGACGGTCACGCCGTAGTCCGAGTCAGTGTCTTTGTGGATGACAATGGGATATTCCATGGTGCCTATGATGCACGCGGCTGCGGAGCGGGTCAATCGGCAGAGTGGTTGTGGAACCCTTGCAGGGTTCAACGGCAACGACGAAGACAACAAGGGGTGTGGGGCCGGCTACCCGGGGTGGCGCGGGTCACATCCTGCTCCGCCAGACGACGGCTCCGCAGGATGGACCCGCTGACCCCGGGCTGGATAGTGTCACTCCTGCGGGGTGAAGACGAACGGCCACGAACATCAGCCCAAGGTCTTGAGGGGGCAGCCGACCCTTGAAAAAGGCGGGGCTACTATCGGCCGCCGCTGACGGGGCTCGAAAAACGGTCGCTCCTGGCGAGGCCCGGGAAAACAAAGGCGATAGCCCGACACATGCCGCCGAAGCCACCCGCAAACGTGTCACGCTCCCTCCTGCTGGTTTCGCCAACCGCCGGACTTGAGTCTGCCGTACCATTTCTTACGATGGTACCGCAGGAAGAATTGCCCGGAGGGCATGCATGACCCAGCAGACAGGCAGCGTCAAACAGACGGATCGGGACCGCCTCGAGCGACTCATCGCCGCACGCCACGCGTGCGTGACGATCGTCACCCACGAGGAGGGCTACGCCCTGGACCTTGTCGGGCAGATCGCCTTCGACCGCATCCGCGATCTGGCGGTCTGGTCGATCAACGGCGGGCTGCGCAACGGGTTGACCTCGCACCGTGCGGTCGAGCCGGAGACCGAGCATTCGGCTGCCGCCTTGTATCATCTCCTTCACCGCGACGGCGAGCTGCTGGTGTGCATGCTCGACCTGTCGGCGCACCTTCGTGACGAGCGGACCCTGCGGCTGCTGCGGGACGTGATCCACAAGTTCCGCGAGGCCGGCAGCACGCTGATCCTGCTCGACCACGACGCCCGGACGCCCGCCTGCGTCGAGGCCGAGGCCAGCCGGTTCGACACCTCGCTGCCCGATGACGAGGAGATCGACGAGATCGTCCGCGGGACGCTCCGCCGCATGCACCGCCGCCAGCCGATCCAGGTGCAGATCCGTCGCCAGGAGCTGGCCACGGTCGTCAAGAACCTTCGCGGCCTGACCCGTCGGCAGGTCGAGCAGATCATCATCGACTGCGTGGTCGAGGACCGCCGCTTCGACATTGACGACCTGAACCACATCCTGGCTGCCAAGCGCCAGGCCCTGCAGCGCGGCGGGCTGCTGGAGTACATCGAGACGCCCGTGGATCTCAGCCAGATCGGCGGACTGGCCCGGCTGAAGGCATGGCTCAAGCAGCGGGAATCCGCCGCCACCGACAAGGCCCGCGCCTTCGGGCTGACCTCGCCGCGCGGCGTGCTGATGGTCGGCGTGCAGGGGGCGGGCAAGAGCCTGTGCGCCAAGGCGATCGCCGCGGCGTGGCACCGGCCGCTGCTGCGGATGGACCCGTGCGCCCTGTACGACCGCTACGTCGGCGAGTCGGAGCGGAGGCTGCGCGACGCGCTGCGCCAGGCCGAGATGATGGCGCCGATCGTCCTGTGGGTCGACGAGATCGAAAAGGCGTTCGCCTCGGCTGCCAGCCACAGCACCGACGGCGGGCTTTCGCAGCGGATGTTCGGCACGCTGCTGACGTGGATGCAGGAGCACCGGGCGCCGGTGTTTCTCGTCGCGACCGCCAACGACATCGAGGCCCTGCCGCCGGAGCTGCTCCGCAAGGGGCGCTTCGACGAGATGTTCTTCGTCGATCTGCCGGGTGAGGCGGTGCGGAGGGAGATCTTCGCGATTCATTTGAAGAAGCGCGGCCGGGAGCCGAAGGAGTTCGATCTGAACGCCCTCGCGGCCGTCGCCGATGGTTTCAGCGGCGCCGAGATCGAGCAGGCCGTGATTGCCGCGCTGCACGAGGCCTTTGCCACGGATACGGAACTATCCACCGAAGGCATCGTCCGTGCGGTCGAGCAGTCGCCCCCGCTGTCGGTGACGATGGCGGAGAAGGTGCAGACGCTGCGGCAGTGGGCGGCGGGTCGGTGCGTGCCGGCCAGTTGAGCTACCTCTTCACCGCCCGCACCACAGAGTCCATCCCCTCGCCTTCGCGCCAGAGCGCGACTTCGCCGAAGCCGGCCGCCTCCAGGTCCTCGCGGATCTCGGCCAGGGTGTAGCACCCGCCGCCTTCGGTGCCGACGAGCATGTTCACCGCGAACAGCGCGCCGCGAACCGGCCGCGTACGCGTCTCGTCGAGCACGATGTCCCGGATGGCGATCTGCCCGCCCGGCTGCAGCGCGTCGTGCACCTTGCGATAGAGTGCCCGGTTCTGCTCGCGCGAGTTCTGGTGGATGATGGCGCTGATCCAGGCGAAGTCGGCCCCGGCCGGCAGGGGGTCGGCGTGGTAATCACCCTCCGCAAAGGCCACGCGGTCGGCCAGGCCCGCAGCGGCGATCCGCGCCCGCGCGAACGGCACCACGGTGGGCAGGTCGAAGATCGTCGCCGTCGCATCCGGCACGGCCCGCAGCAGCGCGATCGTCCACGTCCCGCTCGCCCCGCCGATGTCCAGCAGGTGCGTAAAGGCCAGCGGCTGGAGCTCCCCCACCAGCGGACCGGCCATCGGTGCCGAGACGTTGTCCATCGCCTCGATGAAGGCCGCCTGGTCGGCGTCCGCCCCGCGGATGCTGGGGGGGCGTTCGGCCGGCTCGCCCGTCTTGACCACCCGGGCCAGGTCCGCCCAGCGGCGCAGACAGTTGGCCTGGTGCTGGACCATGGCCAGTTTGCTCAGCTCGCCGCCGTCGGTCAGGACGTTCTCGACGGCGTGCGGGACGCTGTACAGGTCTTGCTCCTTTTCCAGCAGTCCCAGCGCCGCCAGGGCATCCAGCAGCACGGCCGTCGCACGCGGTTCGGCCTGGATCTGTCGGGCGATCTCGCCGGCCGGCAATGGCTGGCCCTGCAGCGACGTGAACAGGTCGAGCTCCGCCGCGGCTGCCAGCACGCACGCCGCCTGGTACGAACTCGCCATTGCGAGCACTTCGTCCGGACCCCAGGAACCGGCCATCAAATCGTCCTCCTTGCAGCAGAGTGTCGTTGCCTTACGGTAGCCGCACAGCAGGGAGCCGGCAAGGACGTGGACGGTCACCCTCGCACCAGCGTCTGCGCGCCGTCGATCCAGATCTCCGTGCCGGAGATATGGCTGGACGCGTCCGAGACCAGAAACAGTACCAGCTGCGCCACCTGTGCCGATTCGCCCGGCTTGTCGTCGGCCGCGGGGATCTGCCCGCCCTTGGGAAACTCGATCGGGATGCGGACGTGTTCGAGGTTGCGTTTTTCCGTGCTTTCGCTGATGTCGGTATGGATCGCACCGGGGCAGATCACGTTCGCCCGGATGCGCCACCGGCCAAGCTCCACCGCGATCATTTTCGTAAACGCCACCTGCCCGGCCTTGGAGCTGGAATAGGCCGTCGCACCGGTATTGCTGAAGGTCCGTGTGCCGTTGACCGACGAGGTCACCACGATCGCCCCGCCCTGCTTCTTGAGATGCGGGACGGCGTATTTGACCGTGAGAAACGTTCCCTTGAGATTCGTATTGAGCGTGCGGTCCCAGTCCTCCGGTGTCAGATCCTCCAGCGGCGCCCACACACCGTTGATCCCGGCGTTGGCGACAACGATATCCAGCCGGCCAAACTCGCCGACGACCCTCTCCACGGCCGCGGCGACCTGCCCGGGATCGGCAATGTCGGCCACCAGCGGAATCGCCCGCCCGCCATCCTTGTTGATCCGTTCGGCCGCCTCGCGGGCCTCCCGCTCGTCATAGTCGAGGCACCCCACCGCGGCGCCTTCTTTTGCCAGCAGCCGTGCCGTCGCCTCGCCGATGCCCGAGCCCGCCCCCGTGACCAGCGCCGCCTTGCCCTGCAGCTGCATGCTCGATCCCCCTTTTCGCCAGCCGTCGTTTCACTTTTGAATACTAGGCTCGCAGGGAAACGATGTCTCCGGCGGCCACACGAGCGTGCCGCCCCAGAGACACCGAAGAACCATGCAGTGTCGCGGAGACGGCCCCCTGTCGCCGCAGTTGTTGCCGTTGTCGTTTCACCTTGTCACGTTGTCATCTTCCGCCCGCGTCCCGACGTCCAGCCTGTACAGCGGCCCGCCTTCGGCGCCCAGCAGCAGCGTCCGCTCATCCATCCAGCAGCACGCCTCGATGCTCGTCGGCGTGGTCAGGGGCGGGGCGGTGACGATGATCGTCGGCTGGCGGTCGGCGAGGTTTGTCAGGGGCTCTTGCGGTTCAAGGTCGTAGATCGCCACGTATTCATAGCTGCACAGCGCCAGGCGCCGCCCGTCCGGCGACAGGTCCGCGCCGGTCACCCGGGAAAGCCCCGGCAGGTCCGCGACGTGCTTGAGCGGGTGGGCCCTGTCCGGATCCTGCAGGTTGACCTCGTAAACGGCCGTACGCCCCCGCGGCGCCTTGCTGACGACGTAGAGGCGCCCCTGTCGCAGGAACATGCCCTCCACATCGAAGGGCGTGGCGGGGAAGGTGTACGTGTACGTGGTCTGGACGCCGACCCGGCCGCGAGCGGGTTGCGTGCCGGCGGCTTGCGGCAGATCGTCCGGTTCCGGTTCGCGCACCTGGTAGATGGTGCGGGCCTGGAGCCAACCGAAGTTGTTGCCGACGTCGCCGATGTAAAGGTACCCATGCCGGTCGATCGCCAGGGCCTCCCAGTCGAGGTTGCACGCGCCTTCAACCGTAAAGACGCCCACGCAGTGGCCGGTCGGCTCGATCAGGTACAGGTCGTTGGGGTTGAACGAATCGTTGATTACCCAGAACCGGCCGCTGTGACTGCGGCTGGGGACCATGCCCGAGTTCTCCTTGATCGGGGCGTAGTCGGTCCTGCCGATCTGCCGGATGTGGCCTGCCTCGGGCCGGTTCGTCTGGGCCCCCACTCCGCTCGGACTTGCCATGATCAGAGAGAATGCGACTGCGAGATATCCGCTATGAGCACGCATCGAAGTCCTTTCCCTTTTGTCGCCGGGCCGGTGTCGCCTTTTTGCATCGGTTTCGCGCGGCCGCGTTGCCTGAACGCCACACGGATACTATGGCCGCGGAAGATGAAAAAGTCGCTAACGTCATACATGAAAACCACTTGGGCATCGATTCCGGCCGCTCCTGTGGGACTGGCACGGCAGTTGCAAGGACTCTTGACGCGCCATCTGCAGTGCTCACGCGATATACATAGTAGGCCTTGTCAGTGAGTCCACTCGACAGACATCATCCGTTTTCGAGCGCGTGCCTTTTTGTTTGGAGTTGGATTATGGCACACCGGGTTTTCAGGACAATCCTGTTGGGAGTTCTGCTGGTTACGCTGGCGGGCACGTCTCAGGCCGTCCCCTTTTTCGGCCCGGATGCGCCGAATGCCGGCCTGGCGCAGCGGGCGCCTGTTGACGGGTTGGTGGTCCCCTTGTTCGGCACGGCGATCGATCTGATTCGTCCTCGCGTCGCCGCGCCGGTTGCTGCCGACGCGGCCGTTCTCGTTCCGCTTTACGGCGCCCTGCCGGTTGCGGCGGCGTCGGTCCCGTTGGCGTCCAGGCTTTCGACAACGGACATGCCGGATCGGGTCAGCGGTGCGGCCGCCAGGCAGGGGGATGACTGGACGGTTTCCCCGGCCGGTGAGCCCACGAAACCAGCCGACCGGTTCCGCGACACGCACGTGCACAGCGTCGTCGTGCCGGAGCCGGCGAGCCTGGGGCTGCTTGCGCTGGCGGGTGTTGGTGTCCTCCATCGGCGGCGGGCATAGCTGGCGTTGTCGTCGAGCCCGCGGAAATACCCTTCGCGAATCCGGTCGTTGACCTTCCTTTCGGCGCAGCCCGACGGTACCTGGCGGCGCGACTACGACGGTGGCACGGTGGTGGTCAATCCGACGTACAAGGATGTTACGGTTCGGACGGCTGTCGCGGCGCGGGATGTCAGCACGGGCAAGGTCGGGGCGGAGTTCGTGATCCCTGCGCTGGACGGCCGCATCCTGATCCGCGAGAGGCCAACCGGCGAGGTGGCGAAGGCGAAGCATGATGCCGGGCGGGGCGGGCCGGCAGCGGTGCAGAAGGAGTAGAGGTCGATGCAGCCAGACCCCCGGGTCGAGCGGAACGTCCGGGCGCACGACGCGATCGCCCGACGCTACGACCGCATCCACGGCGAGATCTTCAATCCCGTCGAGCAGCAACGCCTGCATGATCACCTCGAAAGGGCTCTCGCATTTGTCGAAACCGACTCGCATCCCGGAACGGCCCTGGACTTCGGCTGCGGCAGCGGCAACCTGACCAGACACCTGCTGGATCTCGATCTGCACGTCACCGCGGCCGACGTCTCGCCGAAGTTCCTGCGCCTGGTCGAGGCGACCTTCGGCGGGGTGGGGCGGGGGCTGGAGACGGTACAGCTCAATGGCCACGACCTGTCGAACCTGCCGGACGGGCGGTTTGACCTGGTGGCGACGTATTCGGTGCTGCACCACGTGCCGGACTACCTGCGGATCGTTGAAGAGATGGTCCGGGTGACAAGGCCCGGCGGGGTGATCTTTCTGGATCACGAGGTCAACGAGGCCTACTGGCAACCCGGCGAGGAGTATCGGCGGTTCCAGCAGCTGGTGAGCGGTTCGCAGCGGTGGGCGAAGTACACGAACCCGGCCAACTACATCGGCAAGATCCGCCGGCTGCTGAACCCGCGTTATCACCCTGAGGGCGACATCCACGTCTGGCCCGACGACCACATCGAGTGGCCGGCCGTTCGGCAGCGGCTGGAGGCGCAGGGTTGCCGGGTCGTGCTGACCGAGGACTATCTCCTGTACAAGAGGGGGTTTCCGCGGGACGTGTACGACAGGTACAAGGATCTGTGCGCCGATATGCGCCTGCTGGTGGCCAGGCGGGACGCGCAGGCGGCGCCGGCCGCAACCATAGCCACCGAAGGTATGAGCAAAGACAACGACAGTGCAACCACGAAGGGCACGAAGGACACGAAGAAAGACAACAGCGGCAATATCAGCCACGGATGAACGCGGATGAAACGCGGATGAACGACAACGACACCCTCGCTGACGCTTCGGGCTCCTTCCCGCTCTCCCGGGGATGCGTTCTTTCTCAATCGCCGCGGCCGCCGGCCAGATCGGTGTATTCGTTCAGCAGGCGCAGGTAGATCCGGTACTGCTCCAGCGAGACGCCCGGCGGGGTCTGGTGGTCGACGCTGGGGAGAAAGCCGCCCTGGCGCATCACGGGCAGCAGCCGCTCGAACTCGGCGCGGATGGCCAATTCGCCACGGGGCATGACCATCTTGTCGTAGTGGCCGATCATGAGGAACTGCGGGGCGGCCTGGCGGATCGTGGCGGCATCGACGCCGGCCTGTCGTTCCAGCGGCAGCACGCCTTCGATGCCGACTTCCAGCAGCCAGGGGATCATTTCGGTGACGTCGCCGTCGCTGTCAACGATGACCCGGGTGCCCATTTCCTGCAGCACCGGAATCACTTGCCGGTAGTATGGCGCGAGAAACTCGTCGAACAGCGCCTTCGAGAGCATCGGCCCGTGGTTGTAGGACATGTCCTCGCCGAAGGTCATAAAGGCCGGCCTGCAGATGCC
>JAWLBS010000152.1:0-11415 GCA_041687575.1 Phycisphaerae bacterium
GCGGCGTGCTTGCTGAAGAACTGCTTGCCGAGCACGTGGACCTCGAAGTCGGGGTTCATCGCGAAGCGGCCGAGGCTGAACGCCTTGACGGGGCGTCCCCGCTGGCCGGCGTCGTCGGCCATGGTGCCGAAGATGGCGTGGAAGTCGTCCTGGACGGCCAGATGGATCTCATCGCCGATGGTCGGGTAGCGCCGCACGCCGCGGGTGAAGCGGTCGCCCGCGATCGCACCGAGCAGCTGCACGTCGAGCATGTTCTGGGGCTTGATGTCGGTGACGACGACGTCCTCGCGGCCGACCCCGGTGACAAAGCCGACGAGCCGCTCGCCCTCGTCCATGGGGACGATCACGTAGCTGCCGAGCTGGCCGATGCGGTACTTGCGGCCATTGTGTTCGATGGCGTTGTTGCGGGCGGTGAGCATGGCGGTCAGGGCGCCGCCGTTGACCTTGCAGACGTAACCGATCTTCAGGTCCTGTTCGGACATTGCAGGCACTCCAACATCTGAAATCAAATGCCCTTGCGCGGCACGGGCCGGCTTGGCCGGCCCGGCGGAGACACGCCGTCGCGCGCCGGGTCGCTATGGTGTTCATCGATAACAATGGGGGGCGGGTCAAGTTGGGTACCGTTCGTATCGCGGGGACGCTTCGGGACAAGCGAGGGGTAGCCTCGCGGATCCTGGCGGCCATGATGAGGACGGTCGGTATCTGGAAAAGGGGCGGATAGCCAGCCATCATTTCCAGGATCCAAATAGCAGAGACATTATCGGCCGTAAGCGGAGGACACGGCGATGGCACGTCGGTCTGTCCGGCGACGGGATTGTCAACGTGATCGATTTGTTGATGATGGCCCGCAACTGGGGGCGGTGATCGCGTGAGGAGACGTTGTTGATGGAATGGCGGCTTTCGGCGGGTGAGCGGGACTATCTGCGGGAGCTCGCCCGCCAGCAGGCGGGGTATGCGGCGCTGCCGGTGATGCAGCAGCGGCGGCGGATGTGGTATGCACTCAACGACGGGCAGATCGAGGCGCCGTCGCCGTTTATCGTCGAGACCTGGACCTTCGACCGGGACTTCATGCCGGAGCACATCTACCGGTGTGAGTCGCCGGCTGGCCGGGGCATCGAGCGGCAGCTGCTCCGCAACATCCGCAACCACGAACTGATCGACGACGACAAGGTCATCCCCGATACCTTCGACATGGGCTGGTTCGTGGACATCGACCACTTCGGCTTTCCGATCGAGCGGCGGACCGTCGCCGACGCCGAGGGGGTCCCCACCGGCTACGAGTGGAACCACCCGATCAAGGACATCCAGCGGGACCTGGCGAGACTCCAGCCGACCACCTGCCGCGTCGACCGCGAGCGGACGGCTGCGTATCGGGCGTTTCTGGAGGACCTGCTCGGCGACATCCTTCCGGTCCGGCTGCGGACCGGGGCCTTCGGGCGGACGATGCTGACCCACGCGGTGGTCGAGCTGATGGGCATGGAGGCGTACTTCATGGCCATGTACGACGCGCCCGACCGGCTGCACGAGCTGATGGCGTACCTGCGGGACAACGCCCTGCGGGTGCAGCACTGGGCCGAGGCCGAGGGGCTGCTGCGGGTCAACAACGAAAACGACGTGAGCTTCGGGTCGAGCTACAACTTCACCACCCGGCTGCCGCAGCCGGGCCATACCGGCGAGGCGGCGCGGTTGTGCGACATGTGGGGCTGCGCCAACAGCCAGGAGACCGTCGGCGTCTCGCCGGGGATGTACAACGAGTTCGTCTACCCGTACTACCGCGACGCGGTGGCACCGCTGGGGCGGCTGTACTATGGCTGCTGCGAGCCGGCGCACCCGTTCTGGGACGACATCCGCCGTCTGCCGCACCTGGGCAAGGTGTCGATCAGCCGCTGGTGCGATCAGGCGTTCATGGCCGAGCAGCTGCGTAGCACCGACATCGTCTTTTCGCGCAAGCCGGACCCGAACTTTCTGAGCGTCGACAGGACGCTGAACGAGGAGGCCTGGGCGCTGCACATCCGCGAGACGCTGGAGGCGACGCGCGGCGTGCTGGTCGAGTTCATCGTGCGGGATGTGTACACGGTGCACGGCAACCTCGACAACGCGCGGCGGTGCGTGCAGATCGCGCGGCGGGAGATCGAGCGGGTGTCGTAACGCTGCCTGCGGCCTGGCGACAATGAACAAACGGCGTTACTACCACGAAGGACCTGGCGCGGCCGGTAGCCGCAACCAAACTCCTCCTGACAACGTGACAACATGACAACATGACAAGGTGACAAGGTGACTGGGTGACAAGGTGAAACAACTAAAACGGCCCCCAAAAATCTTCGCGGCGCTCAAGGAAGCTGCAGGTTAGTGGTGCGAAGAACACGAAGAAACACAACAACAGCGATGTCAGCCACGGATCGGTGCGGATGAAACGCGGATAAACAACCATGACAAGAAGACTACGACGGCATAACCTGCCCCCTTTGCCGCCGGGTTCCCGCATTGGGGCTGTGAGAGACGTGCTGGTCGCGCTGCGCGGTTTTCTGCTGAGGTAGTAGCCTTAGCCATTGACGGAAACCACGTTCGATATCTTTCGTATCTGAACGATCACGTGGAGGAGGCGCAGGTACAGGGGGTTGTGCTCGCCTTTCGCAACTTCCTGATCGACCGGACAGTCGTCATGGAGCTGGTCTGGAACATCAACCTTTACATCCGTGAGAATGACATTGACACGGGGCACCGGGGTGCCCTGTAACCTGTCCCCTGTCGTTGTTGTTGATCCGCGTTCAATCCGTGTTCATCCGTGGCTGATAATGTTGTCGTTGTTCTTCGTGATCTTCGTGTCCTTCGTGGTAGTCCTGCCGTTGCTGTTGTTGTTGTCTCTAATCTGAGTAATCTGCGCAATCGGCGGATGGATGTCGTTGTCGTTGTTCGCGGACTCCCGCTCCCTCACGGTCGCGGCTCGTTTCGGGCCATAACACTTTTGATCGTGTGGCTCAGGCCGTCGGCGCGGCCTTGCGAACGGCGGCGACGCAGGCGCGGGCGCGGCCGCGCTTCTTGGCCAGGTAGAGGAACTTGTCGGTCAGGGCGACGAGCTTGGCGGCGTTGACCTCGGCAAGGGCCTCCGTGGAGGCGGCGCCGAGGCTGGCGTTGAACTTGATGGTGCCCCGGCTGCACAGGACCGCCCCACGGCGGAACTGCTCGCAGATGGCCTGGGCGGTCTTGACCAGGTCCGAGTACGGGCAGTCGGAGATGATCAGGGCGAATTCTTCACCGCCGTAGCGGGCGGTCAGGACGCCTTCACGCTGGAACTTGCAGAGCATCTCGCCGGTCGCGGAGATGACCAGGTCGCCGATCGGGTGGCCGTACGTGTCGTTGATGTGCTTGAAGTGGTCGATGTCGCAGAGGATCAAGCCGACGGGCCGGCCGGCCTCGATGCCCTGCTGGACGGCCTGCTCGATGTGGCGATCGAAGGCGGCGCGGTTGGCCAGGCCGGAGAGCGAGTCGGTGGTGGCAGCCTTTTCGAGCTGCTTTTCGCGCTGACGGCTGGTCGCTTCGCGCTTGTTGGCGACGACGAGGTCGACTTCGCTTTTGACCGAGAGTCTGGCGAGCTGGAGGATGGCCTGTTCGCGGAGCTGTTCGTAGCTGACCGTCTCGCCGATGTCGACGCGGAGCAGGCCGGCGCTTTCCTTGACCCGTTTCCCCAGGGCCGAAAGGATACCTTCGAGCCGGCTGGGTTCGAGCCCGAGCCGCTGCCGGACGGTCTTGTGCAGGTCGTCGAGGTGTTCCTGGGTCGCACCGTCGCAGAACAGGTCGGCGATCCATGCCCCCAGAAAGACGATGTCGACCAGGCGGGCGATGGTTTTGTCGATGTCCTCCTGCCGTCCGTGGTGGTGCAGGCCGACCGCCAGGCAGATGTCCTGCGGCAGGTTCCACTTCTCGAACAGGCAGCGTGCGACGTCGCTGTGCGTGAAGCCGAGGCTGGTCCGCTCGGCCTCGATCAGCTTCGCGTGGTTGCCGCCGGCCCGGGTATAGGGGTCCTGATACTGCTGACGGATTGCCTGGACCATTGCGAGCATGCCCAGGTTGCTCAGCAGGCCGGCGACGAAGGCCTCGTCGCGCATTTCCGGGGCGACCTCCTCGGCGATCAGGCGGGCGGCGACCCCCTGCGTCAGCGAGCGGCGCCAGTAGGTCTTGTAATCAAACCACTCGACGCGGCGCTGGACGCCGTAGCTGTCGACGATGCTGAAGCTCAGCGTGAGTACCTTGACGGTGCGCAGGCCGAGCACCACCATCGCCTGCGGCAGCGAGACGATGCGCCGGGCGATGCCGAACAGGGGGCTGTTGACCAGCTTGAGGATCTTGGCGGTCAGGACGGGGTCTTGGCCGACCACGTCGGCCAGCTCGTTGACCGAGACGTCCTCGGCCTGTGTCATCTGCAGGACGCGCAGCGCCACGGCCGGCAGCGAGGGCAGGTTGTCCGCATCGCGGACCTGCTCGAGCAGTTGGGGGGGCTGGCAGTCTGTACGGTCCTGGTCGTTCATGCCCGCTTCTGCCTCCACAGCCAGGGCCGCGTGGCCCTGTCGTCCGCCGATTCATCCACCCCGCGTGTTGCGGGCAAAGCCCAAGCCGGTCGGTCCGTCCGGGCAAGACGCCCGTCCGCGCCGCAGCGGGAGCGATACCGGTCGTTGCGCGCCGGCTGCACCTGCGTGTTGTTCATCTGCAATAGGAGCGCGGGTTGAACGAAGGTAAAGGGCAATTCAACCAGCTGCGTCCCCGACATACGTTAGATCGGTCGATGCGGGCCGTTGCTTTACGGACTCCGCACAGGAAAAAAAACGTATCACCGGGCGTGGTCTCGGCCGGGCTCCCGTCAGCGGCGTTTCAGTCTGTGAGAAATGTACGATACAGCACGCGTACGTGCCAGCGGGATGGGGGCAGCCTGAAAGCGCCCGTAGACGATCTTGCCTGTTTCGGTCTGAACGTTTTGGATCTTTCCTCAGGATGGGGCGGGCCGTTCCTGGCGGGTCAGGGCGATGTGTTTAGCGGACGTTTACTCGCGGCGGAAGACGGCGACGACGTCCTCGACGGGCACGACGAAGAGCTGGTTTCCCGGTTCGAGTTCGACGGGGATGGCGTGCTTGGGGTTGAACAGGATCTTGTCGTACTGGCGCAGGGGGAGGTTTTCGTCGTTTTCGATCTCGGCGCTGATGGCGACGATCCGGCCGGTGATCGTGGGGATCTCGAGGTTATCGGGCAGCTGGATGCCGCCCTTGGTCTGCTTTTTGTCCTCGTCCTTGCGGATGACGACGCGCTTGCCGACGGGTTCGATCCGCTCGAACTTGGTGCTTTCCTTGTTGGATTCCTTGGCCATGGTTCAGTGCCTCTCGCGTTGGTCCGCCGGGGCGATCGGGGCAACGCGGCCGATCCCGCCCGACCAGACACGTGCCGTCGGTCCCGTGTCCATTGTAGGGGCAGACGGGCGGCGGGGCGAGGGCGAGGGAGGTGGGGGGCGTTTTCTTTCAAGGGGGGCAGACCCCGGTGGATCGTTGTCGGTCGAGGGACACCGCCCTGCGCAGGATCGTCGCACCCGGCGGGGGGCTACCGCTCCCTTACGGTCGCGGCTCGTGAATGCACGGCGCGCAAATCGAAGGAGGGTGCTTGACAAGGATTTGGGGCAGGGGTAGAAAAAGGGTGCTGTACCATTACTTGCGTTTCTGGCGGCCCGCCGGTCGGATGCCGGCGGCTTAACAAGGGAATCCGGTGAGAATCCGGAACGGCCCCGCCGCTGTAACCGGGTACGAACGTCGCAAGACCACTGATCCGATCGCGGGTCGGGAAGGGCGACAAGTAGGCCTGAACCCGGAAGTCAGAAGACCTTCCAGAAGCGCTCTGTTCGGCCGAAGGACCCTCGTGGGAAGGGGTAAGGCTGCCATGCACGTTCCACTCACTTACATGTCGCGGATTTCGCGACCCCGCATGGTCTTGCTATTGCGCCTTTCGTCTGCGCCGGCGGCACGTTAGCCGCCCGCGCCGGATCAACCCGCGACGTGTCCCTTCCGCCGCCGCTGCGAGTCGTGCGCGCGGGCATCGCGATCGAAGCGGACAGGAACGTTCTGCCCGGAGGAGGAGTTGCAGTGGGACGGTATGTGACGCTGGCGGTGTCGGTTTGTCTGGTGGCGGTGGCGGGGCGATCGGCCCTGGCGGCGGTGCCGTGGGCGACGACGGTCGTGGCGTACGACTACGACGGGGACGGGGATTCCGGCAACGACGACGCGGTCTACAGCAATCCGCAGGCGGCGCTGGGATCGCCTTCGCTGATGGCGGGCGCGGGCACGGCCTATGCGAGCGTGGTCAGCATGTTCAACGGCCCGTGGACCGGCGGCGAGGTGGTCAGCATCGCGCCGGGCGGCTACCTGGTGCTCGGGTTCGACCGGCCGATCGTAAACGACCCGTCACACCTGTACGGGGTGGACCTGATCATTTTCGGCAACGCGACGTTCACCGATGCGGCCTGGCCGAATGGGCAGCTCGGTTCGCCTGCGGGACTGTGGGGCGAGCCCGGAACGATCGAGGTCAGCGTTGACGGCGTCGACTGGCGGGTGGTGCCGGGGGTCTCGGCCGATACGCTGTTTCCCACGCAGGCATTCCAGGACGCCGGCGCGTACGACACGGCGGCCGGGTCGGTAGTGTCGGACTTCCTGCGGCCGGTGAACCCGGCGCTGCAGCTGAGCGACTTTGACGGCCTGAACTACGCCGAGGCGCTGGCGCTGTATGACGGGTCGGGCGGCGGCACGCCGGTGGATATCGGGGCGGCGGGCCTGAGCGAGGCGAACTACGTGCGGATCAGCCTGGCGGCGGAGAACCGCTACACGGTGGAGATCGATGCGATGGCGGTGGTGCCCGAGCCGGCGAGCGTGGTGTTGCTGGTGGTCGGGGTGGCGGCGCTGGTGCGGCGGCGGGTGGCGTGAGGATTGTGCGGGTGCGCTGGACGTGGCGCCGCGGTTCGGTGGTCTTTCAAAAAGGGACGCACCGCGCATCCGTGGAATTCCATGGCCGCCAACAGCGCGGCCATGGCACCCGACATCCGGGTTCGGGTGGCGTGACAGGATTGTAACACGAAGGCGCGTTCGATGCCTTCCGGAGGAGAGAAGCAGTGAGCGCAGTGTCGAAGTGGGTCGTGGGTGTGGTGGCTGCGGGTCTGCTGGCGGGTTCGGCGGATGCGCGGGTCTACCAGGAGTACCCGCAGGTCGGCGGTGGGCCGGGGCATGTCGGTGCGGTGTCGGGTCCCGGCCCGACGGACCTGTCGGTTCAGCGGTTCGCGGCCGGGCAGGATGTCTACTGGCTGGCCGAGGCGGGTGTGGTCGTGGCCCGTGAGGTGATCGTCGGCCTGGGCGCCTACAGCGATCAGACGGAGTCGCACATGGAGGTTGTGGCCGTCAGCGAGCGGACCGGCGAGGTGCTGTGGCGGACAACGGTGCCCGCCCCGGTGCTGGAGAGCTGGAGTTCGCCGGCGATCGACTCGGTCAATCGGGTCGTGGTGGTGGCGTCGGGCGACCGGGTGACGGGTCTGTCGCTGGTGTCCGGCGCGCACGTGTGGGACGTGCAGGCCAGCGGTGGCAGGAGCTTCGTCAACGCCTCGCCGACGATCGACGGCGGCGTGGCGTATATCGTCGAGTTCGGCGGCGGGTCGCTCCTTCGGGCGATCGACACGGCCACCGGCGAGGTGCTGTGGACGGCGCCGGTCGGCACGGCCAGCGGGGCCAACACCGTGGCGGTCGCGGACGGGCGGGTGATGCTGGTCACGAGCGACGGCCGGTTCCGGACGTTCGACCAGCAGACCGGTGCAGCCGGCGTGAGTACTCTGATCAGTCCCAACGGGTTCTTCTCGGGCGTGGCGGCGGCGCCCGATGGCGCATATGCGGTCTCGTTCACGTTCGGGGGCAATGACCCCACAAAACTGTACAAGGTCGACCCGGCCACGGGCAGTGTCATCTGGTCGGCGGTCGCGCCGCGGACCGACACGATCCCGGTGATCGCGGGCGACGTGGTGCTGGTCAGCGGCGGTGACGGCTACCGGATGATGTGGGACGAGACGGACGATCCGGGGCTGTGGGCGTACGACGCGGCCACCGGCGCGAAGCTGTGGCACACGGATATCGCCGGCGGCTGGACGTGCCAGCCGGTGGTGGTCGGGCAGATCGCCTACGTGCCGACGCTCAGCGACGGGCCGGCGGCGACATACCCGGAGCTGTATGCGTTCGACCTGACGAAGACGCCAGCCGACGCGGGCTTTGTGGCAGGCTCGACCGAGTGGATCGACAACCCCATCGCCTTCGCCAACGGCAACATCTATGGCACCTGGTCTGACGGCGGCTGGGGCGGCGAGCTGATCGCGATCGGGCCGGCGCTGGGGCCAATCAGTGACATGAACGGTGACGGCCTGGTCAATGCGATCGAGCTGTTGATGCTTGCCAGGAGCTGGGCAACGTTGCTCGGCGATCCGGGCTACGACGTGGCGTGCGATCTGAACGACGACGGCATCATCAATGTGATCGATCTGCTGTTGCTGTCACAGGAGTTCGGGACGTAGATGCCGGCAGGAGGCAAACGAGGCGCGTGATGAGGCGGCGACGGACCATATCAGGATGCGGCTGGCGGCGAGGTCCGGCGAGGGGCCGGGGCTTCACGCTGGTTGAGCTGCTCGTGGTCATCGCGATCATGGCGCTGCTGGTGGGCATGCTGCTGCCGGCCCTGGGCGAGGCGCGGGCGCAGGCGAAAAAGACGGTCTGCGCGTCGAACCTGCGGCAGCTGGGCCTCGCGACGTTCATGTACGCCCACGACTGGGGCGGCGCCCTGCCGCCGTGCAGCTGGTCGGACCGCGAGTCGCAGGGCTACTGGTGGGGACGGGTGCTGCAGGACCGGGTGGATCATACGGCCGGGCCGCTGCACCGGTACCTGCGCAGCCGACTGGATGCCGACAGCGTCTTTGAGTGTCCTGAGCAGCCGTGGGGCACGTACGACCCGCAGCCGATGACGCTGGACGAGCAGGTGACCAGCACGTACGGTTACAACGGCTACTACCTGACGCCGGCGGCAACGCCCGGCTGGGCTGGTCAGATTGACAAGCGGCCGTGGCAGAACCTGGCGGGCATTCCCTCGCCGGGGTCGGTGTTCATGTTTGCTGACGCGCTGATCGAGCTGGGGAGCGGCAGCCGGGCGCGGAACTCCGCGCTGCTGGACCCGCCGTATCTGTACAGGAGGCCGCCGCCGCGTCGGTCCGGCACCCCGCCCGGGTCGGGGCCGAGCCTCTGGCGGGTCAACGACAGCCCGACGACGGCGTTTCGCCACCGCGGCACGACCAACGCCGCCTGCAGCGACGGGCACGTCGCCTCGTTCGGCCTGGAGGGCGGGCGGCTGACCTCCGAGCGGAACAACATCGGCTCGGTCGGCGCCCACAACGGCCCGCACTACGTGCCGGACTGGCAGGAGTGGTAGCTACCAGGTGTAGACCACCGTGTACGTCACCGTCGTCTCCCCGTCGGCGGGGACGTCGACGGGGAACTCGACGATCTGGCTGTCGATCTTGCGGAAGTCGTGGCTCTTGGCGGTGATGTCCCAGTTGGCCCCGCGATACAGGTGCTCGACGATGCGGACCTCGACCGGGCGGTCCTTGTGGTTGCGGACCTTGATCTCGAACGACTCGGCGGCCGAGCTGTTGCCCGGCTGGATCCGCGGCTGGGGAATGCCCCGCAGGTCGTTGCGCTGGAAGTCGGTCCGGCGGCGCTCGCCGACGAGGTCGAAGGCGTTGCCGGTGTAGACGCGGACGGTTTCATCCTTGGGGGTGTGGTCGATGACGTTCTCGCCGGTGAACTCGACCTGCCCGTCCGTGTCGCGGCGGTAGAAGCGAATGCGGCCCTTGGGCAGGGGCATGCCCAGGTTGTTGTCCTGGCTGTTTTTGAATTCCCGCATGACCCAGACCTTGGGGTTGCTCTCGGTGCCGTAGGACGGGTCCTGGCGGATCTGCTCGGGCTGCGCGTGGCGCCAGCGGTTCCAGTCGATCTTCGCGCCGTCGTAGATGTACAGGCCCTTGCTCTCGACCCCGTTCGCCCTGACGAATTCGACCTGCTTGGTCTGGCGGTCGAGCAGGGTGGTCGGTCGGGCGAGGGTGTACAGGTGGTATTCATCGAAGGCCTTTTCGGTGACGGGCGGGGCCATCGCGTCCAATGCCATGCCCGCCCGGGCGGCGTAGAGCATCTGCCTTTCGGGTTCCTGCACCTTGGAGACATCGCCGGCCATCAGCTTGATCCTGGCGTCCTTGAAGGTCTTGCCGGTCTCGTTTTCGATGGTGACCCAGCCGGTCAGGTCCATGGTGTCGCCTTCTTCGGGTGCAACGATATTGTAATCGGCCTCCCAGCTCATGCCGCCGGTGACGTAGGCGAGTTCGGCGTCGAGCCGGGCGGGCTGGGCCGTGCGGATCAGCCAGGTCAGCGTCGGCTTGAGGACCGTGTCGTCAGCCAGGTCGGGAAACAGCGGCTCGCCGGGCAGGCTGAAGCGGAGCTGACCGTCCACCTCGATGACGGGCTGCGCCGCCTGGTTGCGGAGGCGGTAGTAGTCGGCCTGGGTCCGCGGCTGGGACATCGGGGGCTGGTAGCCGCTGCGGATGATCTTGCCCTGGACGATGCGGTCGGCCTGGTTGAACTGCCCCCGGATCAGGAAATCGATGGTCTTGTCCTCGTACAGCGACAGCAGCAGGCCCTGGGTGACCGGGTCGTTGCGGTAGTTCTGCTCGAGGATCTGGAACTCGTGATCGCCGCTCGGGTCGCGCAGGATGACCGAGTCGGGCTCGAGCAGACCGGTGACCTCGCTGAAGCGGACCTCGCAGGTCCCGGCCTGCAGGGCGAGCGGGACGGTGTCGCGGACGACGGCGAAGTCCTGGTTGTACACGGTGATGGCCGGCGCGGCATGCAGAGGCAGCGACGCGGCTGTGCAAAGCATCATTGCGGCGACAGGGATCAGGCGCAGAGTCATGAGGCATTCCTTTCGTACTGGACACACGGACCTGTCCGACAGCCGGTCGCGACGGACGCGTCGGCTGTAGTGTATTACGGTCATCTGGAAGGTTGGATGCAAGTATCGCGAAAAAGTTCCCCCCCCGGTCGAAAAGCAAGGTCCTTCATGCGGAAAACCCGGGCGGCAAAACCGTGGGCGGGATATGCCGACGGCGGCATCTTTGGAGTGCGGCGCTGCAGACGCCGCTTTGACTCAAGCCCCCATCGGTGCCAACGCCCCCGATCCCGAGCGGACCGTACGGCGATAATATGGACTGCGGCAGCCGCGACGCCGCTTTCACTCAAGCCCCCATTGGTGCCAACGCCCCAATCTCAAGCGGACCGTTCGGCGGCAATATGGAGTGCGGCGCCGCAGACGCCG
>JAWLBS010000153.1:0-11340 GCA_041687575.1 Phycisphaerae bacterium
CGGCGATGTTTTCCGCCGGCACGCCGGTGTAGCGGGTGATCACCGCCTTGAACCGCTCCAGCCACGGCGCGTACAGCTCCAGCAGGTCCAGCACGATCAGCAGGACCTCCTGCTGGCCGTCGCTGAGCATCAGGACGCGGCCGGTCAGACGCCCGGGCCGCGCAGGCGCCCCGCGGTGCCGGCCGCCCCGGGTCTCCAGGCTGACAAGGTCGGTGATGTCGACGTTGACGACGGCCGCACGGACCGTCCCGGCCAAGGGCGTTACGGAAGCAGGCATGTTGATCCTCAAGTCTGCGGCCAGTTGCGCGGGCCGACGCTTACGAAATATCCCTCGCCGGCGATCGGGTACTGCTGCAGGTACGCGCCCAGACCCTCCGGCGTGAGCGACTCGACTTCACGCAGCCGGTCGTCCAGCGTGCGGGCGCGGTCGTGGTAGTCGATGTCGTCCATGATCTGCATGAGGCGGTTGTAGGCCGCCTCGCCATCGACGGCCAAACTCGTCCGCCTGCGGTTCTGGAACCGCCGCAGCTCCTCCGGCTTGACGCCGCCGGATTGGAGTTTCTCCGCCTCGGCCCGGATTGCCGCAGCGAGGGTGTCGATCTTCTCCGGCTCTCCGAAGCCGTAGAGCAGCTGGAAACCGCAGTCGGCGTAGGTGACGCCCCAGACCCCGGCGCGGGCGCTGATGCCCTTCTGGATAATGTTCCAGAAAAACCGACTGTTCTGGCCGCCGAGGACCGAGGCGATCGCCTCGGTCTGCTCCTCGCCCGCCCCGGCCGGCGCGGTCGGCAGGGCGCGGGCCACGCACTGCTGCTGGAACCGGTCCATCACCTGCACCGCCTGGCCGGTATACAGCCGGGCGGGCGCCTCGCGCGGCCGCACCTGTCCGACGTCCTTCCAGTCGCCGGTCACCTCGGCGGCCGTCTTGAGAACCGCATCCGGCTCGACGTTGCCGGCGACGATCAGCACGAGGTTCGAGGGGCTGTAGTACTGGGCGTGGTAATCGGCCATGTTGTCGCGGCTGAGCTTCTCGACCGACTCGCGGTACCCCAGCACCGGCCAGCGGAGCGGGTGGCCTTCAAAGACCTTCTCGTGCAGCAGGTCGTACATGTGGCGGTCGAGGTCGTCGTCGGCCATGGCGATCTCCTCGAGGATCACCTTCTTTTCCATGGCGAACTCCTCGGCCGGCAGGCTCGGGTGGACCATGTCGGCCAGCAGTTCGATCTGCCGATCAACGTCGCCGCTGCGGACCCAGCCGAAGTAGAACGTGTGCTCGCGGCTGGTGAAGGCGTTGTAGTAGCTGCCCAGGTTGTCGAAGTCGATGGTGATCTGCGACCAGTGGCGTCTCGGCGTGCCCTTGAAGCACATGTGTTCGAGGAAGTGGCTGACGCCTGCCCATTCGAGCGGCTCGTCCCGGCTGCCGGCCCGGGCCATAAAGCCCGCGGCGGCGCTGGAGACGTCCGGCATCGGCTCGATGACGACCCGCAGGCCGTTGTCCAGGCGAGTGTCGATGATCTGTCCGTTGGGACGCGTATCAGTGGTCATGGGCTTGGGTCTCCAATATCTGGGGCGAGTGCGGCATCGCCTCGCTGGTTGCCCGCACTGAAATCTCGCCGCGGGCGCCAGTATAGCGGCGGGGCGCCGTGTCTTCACCTGTCACGTTCCGGCCAGCCCGCCTGAGGCCATTATAGCGCCTGGCCGGGCGATCCGTCGTTCCAGTCGCCGTCCCGTTGCCTTCGGGCCGGCCGCCGGTATCCTGATGTCCGGGTTCGTATTGTCGCCGGATGTGAGAGGACAACGATTTCATGAGTGCCAGAACTAGCGGTCGCAAACGCGGGGCGCAGCCGGTCACCGCCGTCGTCGTCGGGGCGGGTCACCGCAGTTCCCTGTATGCCAGCTATGCCCTTAAGCACCCTGACGAATTGCGGATCGTCGCGGTGGTCGACCCCAACGAACTCCGCTGCCGTCAGCTCGCCCGCGAGCACGGCCTCGACGCCGACTGCTGCTTCGCCGGCGTCGCCGACCTGGTCCGCCGGGGCAAACTCGCCGACGCCGCCATCAACGGCACGATGGACCGGCTGCACGTGCCGACCTCGCTGCCGCTGCTCAAGGCCGGCTACGACCTGCTGCTGGAAAAACCAGTCGCCACCAGCGCGGCCGACACCCGCAAGCTGCTCCGCGTCGCCGAGCAGAACCAGCGGACCGTGATGGTCTGCCACGTGCTGCGCTACGCCCCGTTCTACCTGGCGATTCGCGAGCGGATCGCCGCCGGCGAGATCGGCCGGATCCTCTCGATCCGCACCACCGAGCACGTGAGCTATCACCACATGGCGACCGGGTTCGTCCGCGGCAAGTGGGGCAGCCAGAAGCAGTGCGAGTCGAGCATGCTGATGGCCAAGTGCTGCCACGACCTCGACCTGCTGATGTGGATGAACAGCGGCGTGGCCCCGCGCTGCGTCAGCTCGTTCGGCGACCTGACGTACTTCAACCGCGCCAGCGCCCCGGCCGGTGCGGGCAAGCGGTGCCTGGTGGACTGCAAAATCGAGAAGACCTGCCCCTACTCGGCCAAGACGATGTACGTCGACCAGTCGCTCTGGCGGTTCTACGCCTGGGAGAGCGTCGAGCACATGGGCGAGATGACCCGCAGGCAGAAGCTCGCAAGCCTCCGCGACGGCAACCCGTACGGCCGGTGCGTCTGGCACTGCGACAACGACGTGGTCGACCACCAGGTCGTCGCGATCGAGTTCGCCGACGGCAGCACCGCTGCGCACAACATGATCGGCGGCACCGCCAAGCCGTGCCGGCAGATCCACATCACCGGCACGGCCGGCGAGATCGAGGGCGAGATGGAAGACGGCGTCTTCCACCTGCGTCACCCGGACCTGCGCAGGCCCGAGCGGATGCGCGAAAAGGTCGTCGACGTGAAGGTCGGCAACGACATGCACGGCGGCGGCGACCTGCGGCTGGTCGGCGACTTCGTGAATGTTCTCCGCGGCCAGAAGCCGTCGATCTCGACGACACACCTGGCCGACTCGATCTACGGCGCCCTGGTCGGCTTCGCCGCCGACAAGGCCCGCCTGACCCGCCGGGCGGTGGCGATCAAGGCGGCGGCAAAACGTGCGTAGGCGGTGCAGCGCGGAGGCGAAACGGCCTTCCGCAGATTTCGCAGATGACGCAGATTGGAAACAACAACAACGAATTCAGCATCGGGTGCCATGGCCGCCGGGGTACCCGCTGGCAAGCGCAGCGCCGGCAGTGGGTCGTTGCGGCCATGGAATCGTTCGGATGAGAATTGCGCCCAAAAGCAAACGGAAAAGAGCCGCGACCGTGAGGCCGCGGTAGACTTTGGCGTGAGCATGGTGCCCGGATCCTGCACCGCGCCCAAACGAGCCCGACGCGTAAGCGAGGGTATCTTCCGGGCCGGAAGGGGTGAACCAGCTTCGTTTGCCGTGACCCGCGGAGGCCCTCGCCATGTCCAAGGGTAACCTCGAATTCCACAACGTCACCTTCATCTACGAGACGGCCGCCGATCCCGTCTTCGAAGGCCTCACCGCCGAATTCCCGCCCGGCTGGACCGGCGTCATCGGCGCCAACGGCTCGGGCAAGACCACGCTGCTGCGCCTGGCGTGCGGGCTGCTCAAACCGGACAAGGGCAACATCGTCGCCCCGGCCGGGGCGATCTACTGCCCGCAGCGCACCGACGACCCGCCAGAGCGGCTGGCAGATCTTCTCGAAGCGACCGACGCGGCCGGCTGCACGTTGCGCGGCCAGCTGAACATCGCCCCGGACTGGGCCGACCGCTGGCCCACCCTCAGCCACGGCGAGCGCAAACGGGCCCAGATCGCAACTGCCCTGTGGCAAGAGCCCAGCGTCCTGGCCGTCGACGAGCCGACCAACCACATCGACCGCGACGCGCGACAGCTGCTGGCGGGCACCCTGCAGGGCTACCGCGGCGTCGGCCTGCTGGTCAGCCACGACCGCGACCTGCTCGACATGCTCGCCGCGCGGTGCCTGCTGATCGAGCCGGACCAGGTCCTCGTGCGGCCCGGCGGCTACACCCGTGCCTTCGAGCAGGCCCGGGCCGACGCCGACCAGGCCCGCGCCGCCTACCGCCAGACGAAGAAGAACCTGCGCCGCATCGAGCGCGAACACGCCGCGCGGCGCCACGAGGCCGCCCAACAGGACCGCAAACGCTCCAAGCGCAAAATCGCCAAAGGCGACTCCGACGCCCGCGAAAAGATCGACCGCGCCCGCGTCTCGGGCAAAGACGGCGTCGCCGGCCGCAAACAGAGCCAGATGCAGGGACGCCTCGACCAGACGCGCGAGACCCTCTCGGGCCTGCGCGTGCCCCGCAAGGTGAGCCTGGGCATCACGCTGCGCGGCGAGGTCGCACCGCGAAACAGCCTGCTCGATCTGCCGGCCGGCCAGATCCCGCTGGGCGGCGACCGGGTGCTGCACTATCCCCCGCTGCGGATCGCCCCGACCGACCGAATCGGCCTGGCCGGACCCAACGGCGGCGGCAAGAGCACGCTGGTGCGGCACATCCTGGCGAATCTGTCCCTGCCGGCTGGCAAGGTCGTCTACCTGCCCCAGGAGATCGAGCGGGTCGAGGGCGAGCGGATCCTGCGCGAGGTGCGGGCCCTGCCGCCGGCCGTGCTGGGCGACGTGATGACGGTCGTCTCGTGCCTGGACAGCGACCCGCAGCGGGTGCTGGCGACCGACGAGCCCAGCCCCGGCGAGGTCCGCAAGATCCTGCTGGCCCTGGGCATGACCCGCCAGCCGTGGCTGATCGTCATGGACGAGCCGACCAACCACCTCGACCTGCCGTCGATCGAGTGCATGGAGGCGGCGCTGCGCGAGTGCGAATCGGCGCTGCTGCTGGTCAGCCACGACAGGCGGTTTCTGGGGCAACTGACGACCACGTGCTGGCGCTTCGGACAGGGCGCCGACGAAACGGATACTGCCGTTACCATCGAACATACCGCAGGAGAGAACAATGACAAGTGACCCGCTGCAGCAGGAACAACAGCTGCTCGAAAGCGTGCGTCACTGCTGTAGGGTGGGCCATTTGCGATGGGCTATTTGCCCACCCAATCGGTGCTGTTGGCGAACGTGCCTGCCGCACGAAACAGCCGTGTAGGGCGGGCTGCGCCCGCCAATCCGTGCCGTTGGCAACAAAGCCCTGAAAGGGCGAGAGACTAACCAGCCCGGGGCAAGCGGGTCGCGCCACAGGCCTGCGAAGCCGTCGTCTGGCGAAGCAGGCCCGCGACCCGCTTACCCCGGGTAGCGAGCCCCAAAATGCCTGGTTCAGCCCTGAAAGGGCTGCATAGCCGTCATGTGGGCCACCGCCAGGAGATAGTCGATACACTTCGCTGTTGCGCAGCGGCGTTCAATGCGAGATTCGGAACCTGTGCGGCGTGGAGGGCTTGAGTGAAAGCGGCGTCACGGCCGCCGCACTCCATATCGCCGCCGGACGCTCCTTCCATGTTCTTGAACTGGGCACCGATGAGAGGCTTGATTGAAATTGACGCCGGGTTCCGGCGCACTTCTTGATGCCACTGAACGGGTCCGCCGCACGAAGCAGCGAGGCGCAAAACGAAAGAGGCCCCTTGCGGGACCTCCTTCGCACTGCCGTATCTATATGTTCGCAGCGAACAGGAGTCCGCCGCGTCTGGGAAAGCGAATCCCGGTACAAAGCATCGGCCATTCAACCGGCCGGAACCTGCCTTCCATCTCTATTATAGGCCTGCTCTCAGCCCTGCGACGCTTTCAGGCACGCCTCGCCCTTGCCGACGCAGCCGAGCACGTGGAGCTTGCGCTTGACGACCTCCTTGATCGCCTTGCGGGCCGGGCCCAGGTACTTGCGCGGGTCGAACTCCTTGGGGTTGGTCGCGTAGACCTCGCGGATCTCGGCGGTCATCGCCAGCCGCAGGTCGGTGTCGATGTTGACCTTGCACACGCCCAGGGCGCTGGCCTTGGTCAGGGCCTCCTCCGGCACGCCCATGGCCTTGCCCAGGTCGCCGCCGTACCTGTTGATCTTCTGGACGTACTCGTCGATGACCGTGCTGGCCCCGTGCAGCACCAGCGGGAAGCCCGGCAGCAGCTTGCCGATCTCCTCCAGCCGGTCGAACGCCAGCTTCGGCTCGGTCTTGAACTTGTAGGCGCCGTGGCTGGTGCCGATGGCGACAGCCAGGCTGTCCACGCCGGTGCTCTTGACGAACTCCTGGACCTCCTTCGGGTCGGTCAGGAACTTGTCCAGGTCGGCCTCGCTGACGCCGACGACGTGCTCCTCGATGCCGCCCAGCCGGCCGAGCTCCGCCTCGACCGAGCAGTACGGGTTGCGGGCGTGGGCATGCTCGACGACCTTTTTCGTCTCGGCGATGTTGACCTCGAACGGGTCATGGCTCTTGTCGATCATGACCGAGCCGTAGCCCTCGTCGACGCACTGGTTGGCCAGGTCGACCGTATCGCCGTGGTCGAGGTGCATGCAGATCGGGATGTCGGGGTACTGCTCGGCGGCCATCTGGATCAGGGCCTTGAGCCAGCGGGGGTCGGCGTAGGAGCGGGCGCCCTTGGAGATCTGGAGGATCACCGGGGCCTTTTCCTCGGCGACGGCCTCCATGATGCCCTGAATGAGCTCCATGTTGTTGACGTTGAACGCGCCGACGGCAAAGCCCTGCTCGTAGGCGACCTTGAACATCCCTTTTGTGTTGACCAGTGGCATATTCCGCGACTCCTTGCTCTATCGGGTACCCGTTTCGTCCTTTCGCGCCTCCGCTTCGTGAAGCTCTTCACGTGGTTTGAAGGGGCAATCTTACTGTCCCGGCCGGACCGATGCAACGGGGGGCGACTGTGCGGACGTGCCGGGTACCACGATCCTGCGACTCGCCACGGCGTAGGCGTCGTTCGACGAAGCCGGGCATGTCACGGCGAAGTCGTTGTTCGACGAAGACGGGAGCAGGGCCGTGCATGTAGAGCGGGCCGCTTGCCGTGAGCGAGCAAAGTGAGTCGAACGACGCCCGCCAACCCATGCCGTTGGTCTTTCTGTAGGGCGGGCTGTGCCCGCCAACCCATGCCGTTGGCAACAAAGCCCTGAAAGGGCGAGACACTAACCAGCCCGGGGCAAGCGGGTCGCGTCATCATCGCGACCCGTGCCGCCCCGGGTAGCGAAGCCCCAATCCCTTGGTTCAGCCCTGTAAGGGCTGGATAGCCGTTCCGTACCCCACCGCTATCCGTCGTGGCGGGCTGCCGATCATAAGCCGGACGAATCCCACTCCCACTCTCGCTCATCAAACGAATGGTCGGCACTTACCTCGCCGGCATCCATTCGATCGTCCCCGCGCTCGGCCATCTCGGCGAACGACGCATCCCAGCCCTTGCGCACATTCCGGACCGGCCGGATCACGAGCGAGTCTTTGCGGAGGACGACCTCGACCTCGCCCTGCAACCCGGTCTGTTCGAGTACCGCCTTGGGGAGTCGAATGCCGTACGAGCGGCCGATCTTGATGATCCTGGCTCTGATCACGTCGCCTTCGTGCCTGCGCATGCTTACGCCTCCCGCTCTCGGGGGATTCCCCCGCCCGCCTTCAGCGTCCGCCGTACCGCCTCGCTGCTGCGCAGCGGCCGACCCGTCAGGTGACTGACGTACGTGTCCAGCAGCAGAAACGCCGGCACCGCGACCCGCTCCGGCCGGCCCGCCGCCAAGGCGGCCGACAAGGGCCGCTCCACCCGCACCCGCTGCCCGGCCCGGCCGGCGCAGGCGCTACAGACCAGCCCGCCGGTGTGCATGCCGAAAAACGCCGACTCGCCTGGGGCGACCGACCGGCCGCACTGGCCGCACTGGCTCCACTGCGGCAGGTGCCCCGCATAGTGCAGCACCAGCCAGGTCAGCCGCACGAGGCTCGCCAGGTTCGATTTGCCCGGCCCGATGTGGCCGAGGAACTTGACGAGCACTGCAAACAGCGCCGGCTGCGGGTCGTGCTCCGCCAGGACGGACAGGACAAGTTCGGCGGCGTACTGGGCGACCATCACCGCCTGCAGGTCGTGGCGGATGTCCGGGAAGATCTCCTGCTGGTGCCACTCGCGGAGCGTCGCCAGCCGCCCCTCGGCCGCCGCCGGCCCCGCCGACCAGACGACCTGCCCGAGCTCCAGCATGTCCACCCCGACCGCCACCCGCGTTTTCGTCGAGCGTTTCATCCCCTTGGCGATCATGCGAACGACGCCGTGCTCGGCGGCAAACAGCGTGAGCACCTGGCTGGTCTCGCTGTAGTCCAGCCGGCGAAGGCAGACGGCATTGTCGGTATAGATCGCCATAGGGCTCCAAACATACATCATGTAGCGGTCGGCTTCACCCGGACCTCTATTTTAGGCGATGTCGGGCGGAGTTCCCATTGCTTGGTCCCCTGTAGGAGTAATTGACATCCGGCGAGGGCGTAAGATCATTGTCGAGCAAGGCAATGTCGAGGTGACACAATGCGAGTCACATCCAAGGGACAGGTAACCATTCCCCGGGACATGCGGCAAAAGCACGGCATGCTCCCCGGTACCGAAGTCGAATTCGTCGAGCAAGCCGGCCGGCTGTACGTCCGCAAGGTCGAAGGCGGCGGCAGAGGCAAGGAGCTGGTCGCCCGAATGCGAGGCAAGGGGCAGGTGCGAATGAGCACCGATGAGATCCTCGCCCGGACCCGGGGCGACCGATGAGGGCGACATGGTCTGCATAGGGCCTTGGTGGGCAATAGCCCACCCTACAACTCACGCTTCAGGTTCATTTGGGCGGCGGTGCAGGATGCGAACGCGGTGCTCATCCGAAGGTCTACTGCGACCTCACGGTCGCGGCTCTTTCCCGAAGGAGGTGGAGATCTCTCGCATTCGGACGACTCCCTCGCTTACGCTTCGGGCTCCTTCCCGCTTATCTCCGGGCGCAACGCCCATCCGAGGAATTCCATGGCCAGGCACCCGTTGTCGCTCCTGCTGTCACCTGTACCCTGTAACCTGTCCCCTGTCGCTGGCTACGGCCGCGCTCGCTCCGCCGGCTCGCGCTCGCGCAGGATGTGGATCCGCACCCGGCTGATGCGGCGCTCATCCGCCTCGAGCACCTGGATCCGCAGGTTGTCGATCGTCATGTCGTCGTCGGTCTTGGGGATCCGCCCCAGCCGGCTGAGGATAAAGCCCCCGACCGTGTCATACCCCTCGTTGTCGGGCAGTTCCAGGTCGAACTGGTCGTTGAACTCGTCCACCCGCAGCCGCGCATCGATCTCGGTGGTGTCCTCGTCGATCTTGACGATCTCGGGCAGCTCGGCCTCCTCGTCCTCGTCGTCGTCGATGTCGCCGACGAGCTCTTCGTAGATGTCGTTGGTGGTCACCACGCCAGCCGTGCCGCCGTACTCGTCAAGGACGATGGCGATCTTGGTCTTCTGCTTCTTGAACTCGTGCAGCAGGTCGCGGACCGTCTTGGTGTCGGGCACGAAGATCGCCCGGCGCATGATGGCGCGGACGTCGAACGGCTGGGCCGGATCGAGCGTCAGCAGGTCCTTGGTGTAGAGGATGCCCAGGATGTTGTCCAGCGACTCCTCGTAGACGGGCATGCGGCTGTAGCCCTCCTCGGCGATCAGCCGCTTGACCTGGTCGATCGTCGCGTGAACCTCCACGCCGATCACCTCGATCCGCGGGGTCATGATCTCGCCGACGTGCTGGTCGCGCAGCTCGATCACCGAGACGATCATCTCCCGCTCGTCCTCGTCCATGTGGCCGGCCGCCTCGCCCTCGTTGACCGCGTCGAGGATCTCCTGCTCGATCTCGGTGATGGCCTCCTCCGGGTCGTGCTGCTGGCCGGAAAGGCTGTGCAGCAGGCGATCCAGCGCGCCCCGGACGATCGAGAGCGGGCGAAACAGCGCCCCCAGCGCCGGCATGACCGGACAGAGCCACGCGAGCAACCGCTCGCCGGCGTGGTCAGCCAGGGCATGCGGCAGCACGACGCTGAAGACCAGCACGACGCCTGCGGCGACGCCGAAGCTGGCGGCGTAGATCCCGATGTCGGCCTCGTGGCCGTTCAGCAGGAACAGCCAGAGCACCACCAGGCCGATGGCGATGTTGCACAGCGTCCGCCCGGTGGCCGTCGCCAAAATCAGGTCGTCGCGCCGGGCGAACAGGATATCGATGGACTTGCCCCGCCGGCGGCGTTCGAGCTGTTCTTCCAGCTTTGCCCGCGACATCTCGCGCAGCGCGATGTTCAGGGTCGAATACATCAGCGTACCCAGCAGAAACAGCGCGCCGACCAGTACCGCTAAACCGTTCACCTTCTAATCGCTCCTTTGCCCGTAAACGGGCCCACAGCCCAGCTGCTCCAGCAACCGGTCTTCCTGCCGGTGCATCCGCCGGGCCGCAGCCGGTTCGTGATCGTCATACCCCAGCAGGTGCAGGGTGCCGTGCACGATGTACAGCAGCAGTTCCGCCGCCGGCGCGATGCCGCGCCGCGCAGCCTGCGCCTCGGCGATCGGCCAGCAGACATTCACCTGCCCGACCACCAGCCCCGTCTCGCGCGCGGGACGCGCGCCCAGGTCGAACGCGATGGCGTCGGTGGGGCCGTCGTGGCCGAGCCACTGTTCGTTCAGACGTGTGATGCCGATCCTGCCGAGAATGGCCACTTCCAGATCGCAGCCGCGGATGCGGTGGTGCCGCAGCACATGCTGGACGGCGAGCAGGATCCGGCGGTCCGAGAGCGGCCGCGCTCGACTGCGACGCACGATCGTGACGTGGTAACCGCGTATATCGCTTTCGGGGTCGCTGCTTTCCATTGCCTCTCTAGCGGCACCGATCGACGGGCCATACGGGCCCCTCGGTTGCCGTCACCCATGGGTCTTCCAGCAAGTGCCCGCCCGACACCGCGGCGCGGTCGCACCTCTTCCCGGCCGGCCCCGTCTAGGCCGGCTGTGCCTGCGCCGGGGCCGGTTTCGGCCGGGCCGGCTGCGTCGACGACTCCTTGGCCGACGGGTACGCGATCCGCCCATGATAGATCGCGCACAGGCTCTTGACCATCGATTCCTCCACCTTGTGCAGCTCGCCGAGCGTGATATCGCACTCGTCGAACTGCCCGTCCGCCAACCGGTCCATGACGATCTGGTGGACGACACCCTCGATCCGTCCGGGCGTCGGCTCGCTCAGGGCCCGCACCGCCCCTTCCACGCTGTCGCACAGCATCAGGATCGCCGTCTCGCGCGACTGGGGCTTGGGCCCGGGATAGCGGAAGTCGCTCTCGGCGACCTGTTTCCTTTCGCCGTTGTGGCGCTCGGTCGCCTGGTGGTAGAAGTAGCGAACCAGCGTCGTGCCGTGGTGCTCGGCGATGAA
>JAWLBS010000154.1:0-11231 GCA_041687575.1 Phycisphaerae bacterium
GGCGGATCAGCGGCCGGGCCTGCTCGGGGACATCCGAGAAATCGTCCTGTGCATCAATCACCCTGGCCAGCGGCTCAATCCACTCCGGCGGGTTCAGCCACCGCTCGCGGAGGTCGTTGAGTTCCTTGGCGGCCGCGGCGATGCGCTGGTAGGCCGCGTGGTTCATGTCTTCATGGCCAGGGGGCCAAGGAAGTGGGAACGTCTCAAAGCAGGTTGTCGGAGTATACCGCGACCCCGACTCGGCTTCCCGCAGTTGGGAACCCAGGCAGCGGACCCAGATCCCGTGAAGTGACGCGTGCACAACCCCGAGGAAATAATCGTCGCAGCGGGCAAACGCGATGACAGTCTGCGCTGGGAGTGATCCTGAGACGACCCACGAGAACAAGCGATGCTTTGACGTTTGGCAGGTTACCAAGTAGCGCTGGAGCCCCATTGTGGCATTTCGGAACTCAGCACCCGATCGGCCCAGCCGCCACCAGTACGTGCGACGTAGTTTGTCCTTACTCTTGTCGCGGAAAGCTTTCACGTGCGCTCGTACGTGCTCAAACGGCGATTCATACCGCGAGGCTTCTTCGAGCGATGTTTCCTGAAAGTCGATAATAAAGACCGCTTCGACTCTTTGATTCAGAGATTCGCCCCGTATCCACTCCCGGACGACGGCGACATTGGACGTACCGGTCGGATTCGGGGCGGCAAGATACTCGCGGGCAATTGCGAGGGGGATGTCGAAGTCGCCAACCTTTACGGGGCCTTGGAAGGCAATGCCACCGTTCTGCTTCAGGGCTTGCGCTGACTTGGCATCGGCGCCGCTGGTTAGGTCAGCGTTGATTGCGGCTACTGGGGCGGTACCAATACAACGATGCAACTCTCCGCCGCCATCAAAACCAACAATGGAGACGTGTACCGTTGCCCCGTCCAGGACCCAGTCACGGTCTGGCCATGCCAGGAAAATATCGCCGGTGCACTTTACGTGCTCTAGAACGCGTCTGTTATCCCCTCCTCGTATACCTTGGGTGGCGAGAAGGCCGGCTCGGAGGGTCGGCCTCGTCTCGATCATGCATCGGGCCAACTCAAACCAGTAGCAACAAAGGTCGGAGGTTTTCGGCAGTTGAAAAGAGCCATACATCGACTGAATGTAGGAGTCTGACAGGCCATTCTGCCGGAATTGCTTGGAACCAAGAAACGGCGGATTCCCGACGATGAAGTCCGTCTCCGGCCATGCGGCAGGCCCGAGGCACTTGGCGCCCTCCTGCCAGGTGCTGATGGGCTTGCCGGAGTCCCCATCCGCCCACGCCAAAATCGCATCGCGGTTCTCGATCGTCTGCAGCGGTTCCAGGATCGGGTCGCGGGGCGGGTTGAAGCCGTTGTCACGCATCCACTGCAGATAGCCGATCCAGATCACCACCTGCGCCAGCTCCGCCGCGTAGGGGTTGATCTCGATCCCGTGCAGCTGCGTCGGGCGGACCTGCGGGATCAGCGTCTGGCCGATCTCGGGGCGGGCCGAATAGGCGATGACCTCCTTCTCCAGGTACAGCAGCTGCTGGATCGCCACATACAGGAAGTTGCCCGAACCGCAGGCCGGGTCCAGCACCCGCACGCTGGCCAATCGGCCGATGAACTCCTGCAACAGCTGGTGGATCCGGTCATCCGCCTTGCGGCGGGTGTCCGCCGTTTTCGCCGTGCGGCGGCGGGCGAGCTGCTCATCGACCGTCGCCTGCACCGCCGACCACTCCCGCCGCAAGGGGGCCATGATCACCGGCTCGATCACCAGAAGGATGTCCTCCCGGCTGGTGTAGTGGGCGCCGATCTGGGCCCGCTTGGCCGGATCGAGCGACCGCTCGAACAGCGTGCCGAAGATCGCCGGCTCGACCGCCGACCAGTCCTGCCGCGCGGCCAGCAGCAACACGCCCAGGTCGTCCTGGGTCAGCGGCAGGGGCGGCGCCTCGTCGAACAGGCCGCCGTTGAAATGGGGGATCTGCTCGAGCATCGCGTCCCCGCCGAACCGCATCGCGGCAAACAGCTCCCCCGCGTACCTCTCGAACCGCTCCGGCTGGCTGTGGGTGCGCTCCAGCATCTTCTTAAAGACGGTGCTGGGCAGCAGCTCGATGTCCTCGGCGAACAGGCAGAACATGCACTTCATCAAAAAGTGGGCGGCGACGTGCGGGTCGTGGCCCCGCTCGCGGAGCCGCTGGGCGACCCGGCCGACCTGGGCGGCGATCTCGGCGGTAACGGCCTCGGTCGTGCGGGTGGGCCTGAACGAGTCCGGGTCGGTGAAGACGCGGTGCAGCTGCCTCAGGCAGCCCGGCTCGGTCATCTGCTCCAGGGGGATCTCGTGGATCTGCTTGGCCGTGCCGGTGAAGTTGGTATGGATCTGGATGCGGCCGATATCGCAGACGATCAGCAGCGGCGGGTTCTCCAGGGCCTCCCGGTACTTGAGGAGCTGACGGTAGGCCTCATCGAGGGTCTTGTGCTTGTCCTTGCGCTTGTACTCCCAGCCGAACTTGCCCCGCCACCAGACATCGGCGAAGCCGTACTGCCCCTTGGAGCCCTTGGAGGCCGGGCCGCAGACCGCCACCCCCTTCTCAAAGGCGTATTCGGCGCCGGTGGCGTCGTGGTCGGCCGGGGCGGGCTGGCCCAGCAGGGCGCACAGGTCCAGGAAATGCTGCTGGCTGGCCGACCGCTCGGACAGCTCGACGGCCTTCCACTTCTCCACGAACCGCGATGGGGTCATTGCGGGAGTTGTCATGGGGTCTATTTTTGCAGGATCGGCCGGCGGGGGCAAGGGCGCGGGCGCGGCGGGCTCATGGTGACCGGTCGCCGCCAGCGGCCGCCTTTTCGTTGCGGCCGGACCCTCACGACGATCCGTCAAGCGGACTGTAGCGGTACACCAGCCGCTGCATGCGGATCCGGGCGGGGTCCTTCACGTGCGTGTCGATCAGCCAGGTGTCGCCCGCGTGGAGCCCGCTGCGACTGGCCGAGGTCGCCTGGTCCGCCTCCTGCCAGTCCAGTGTCACGTCGACCGAGGCCGGGCCCTGCCCGACCGTGCCCGCCAGATGCAGACGATTGGGCCCCGGCTGCAGGTGGCAGTGGGCGAACAGGTTCGTCCCGGTGTCGATGATCAGCCTGAGCCCCTTGACGCCGACCGCGTCGATATCCTCCGTACTCGCCAGGTCGATCCGCAGGTACATCTGGTACGCCCCTGCCGGCGTCCAGCGATTCGCGGCGGCCGCGGCCAGGGGGATATCGACGTGAACCGGTCCGGGGGCCGCGGCCGGGTCGGTCGGGGCGGCGGTATAATCATCGGCGCCGAGGCCCTGCCAGTTCTCCCCATCGAGCGAGGTGTGCAAGGCGGCGTGGTTGGTCCGCTCGCCCGTCCGCCGGATGTCCGCCTGGATGCGCATGCGGGTGATGAAGTACGGCAGGCGGATCGGGATGATCACTTGCGCCAGTTCCCGCGACTGACCGGGCCGCAGCTCGCCCGTGGCGGGGTCGTAGCTGACCCGGCCGATGACCTGGCCGCCGATGACACCGGTCAGGACCGCCGGATCCAGCGGGACATCCCATGTCAGCCGGGCCGTCCCGTGCGGCATCGCGGCGATGGACCCCCCGCCCTTGGGATCCGCGGCCTGCTGCAGGTACTGCCCCCGCCATGGCCAGATCTTCGGCCGCCGGACGGAGCCGTCCTCGTGATAGTTGTCGCGGCGGTCCCAGGTGCCCTGGTCGCTGCCATCGCCGCAGGTCGGACAGCCGGGGCCCTGGGGGCTGTAGAAGACCTCCCACTGCTGGCCCGGCGCCAGGTGGATGTGCGGGTAGTAGGTGCACTGGGGGGTGATGCTGGCGAGCCAGCCGTGGGTCAGCCAGTGCATGTCCGCCAGGTTCCTCTCGCGCTGCTGGTCGTAGATGAAGAACGGCTGGCTCGTTTTGGCGGGGGCGGTCATCAGCGTCGGGTCGGCGGCGATCTGGGCGAAACCCGCGATGTACGTGCCGCTGCGGTCGTAGACGTACCAGTTCCATTCGGCGTCGAAGGCGTGCCAGCGGCCCACGCCGTCCTGATCGACGTACCAGAGCTCGGCGACGGTGTGGGTCAGGTGCCGCATGACGATCTTGCGTGCCGGCCGACCCGTCGCCTGCCAGATGTTGACCAGGACCCTGGCCAGCCCGTCGCAGCTGTGGTGGCCGTGGACGTGGAACATCCGCCCGGGTTCGGTGTTGGCGCCGCCGGCCCCGGCGGGCCCCTCCCGGATGGGTGTGCTGCACCGCATCGACAGGGACACCCAGTCGTGCACAGCGATGGCCTTTTGCTCCTCCGTTTCGGCATCGAAGAGCTTGAAGATACCCGCCGCCATCGAGGCGAACGTGCGGGTATCGGGCCAGCGGTCATTGACGAGCCATGCGTCGCGGATCAATCCGGGGGTGGCCGGCAGTTCCATAGGTCTTCTCCCGTACAAGTCGTTCGTCCAGACGTATATGTTACCTGCGCAGGTCGTCGAGGTCCTGGCGGATCTCGGGGCGGAGGTAGATGGTGTCCAGGTCGAAGCCGCCACCGACCGCGAGCAGGACCTTCTCATAAGCGGTCCGGAGGCAACCGGCCCGTCGCCGGCCACGGGCGACATGCCCCCGCACATGGGCGGCGGTCATCTGTCGCCCTTACAGGGCTCCCGGAGGTCTGGCCCGCCGACCCGGGTTCGCGGCGGCTGCGCCGCCTTGCCCCCGGGCTTACATATCCGGCCCCTGCAGGGCCGACGACAGCCACGGCCGGGCCGCGGTGGTGGGCACAGATTTCTCAGGAGGGACGTGGGACGTGCAGGGGGGCGGAAATCGGCAATGTTCCCCGTGATCAACCAGAAGCCCGCGCGGCAGCTGTTCGCGATGCAGAGCTCGTGCAAGCTTCGTGAGGCGTCCATAGGACCCTCCCTGCAGCACTTGGCAGAGCAGCACGTTACCCGAAAGCGATCGGGAACGCGGGACTATCGCGGGGTGCCCTGTATCCAGCGGGACGAGACCAGCATCTTTCCGTATGCCCACAAGGTCCGGTCCACGTCGCGGGCATCAAAGCGGGTCCATGCACATAACCCGCTGTGGAAGCAACGATATTTTCCAGTACAGGCCAATGACCTGATCCGTCTTCATCAGATCAGGATGCGAGTGTTCCGCCGTCACCACTCCTGTCATTCGCCTGATCAACGGACTATAATGACAGTCCGTATCGCCAGCAACAGCAATCAGCGTAGTGTGTCCGGATTTCCGGAGGAAAGCATCATGACGAATACCCTGAGAGGCATGCCCGGTGGAACGAGGCGAAACCGGCCGACTGTCGGGCTGGTGGTCCTCGTTGCCAGTGCCCTGGCCGCAGGGCTTGCACCAACGCGACTGCGGGCGGGCGAGAACGGCCAGGCATGCGCTTCGCGGCCGGCAGGGACGACGAGCAGTCCGGCGATAGCTTCGCAACCGGCGGATCCCTGCTCCGGGGAGTGGGTCCTTATTCCGGCAGGGAAGTCCACGCTGGAGCCCATGACGACATCCCAGATCATTGCCACCGTCCGCAAGTATGCCGCCGGCATCACGTCCCGGGACGTGTGGTACCGCCTGGTCGACGAGCAGCTTCCTTCCACGTATCCCGGCCCCAACGGGCGCATCACCGAGGTGCCCGCCATGCGATGGGAGGCCCGGGTCCATGAGATCGCCGGCCAGGGCGGCGAGTCGCTCGAACAGTGGTTCAGGGAACCCTCTGCGCCGGACACTCTCCACCACACGCGCGACACCACCGACGGCCAGCGGCTCTACCATCTCGACGAGGAAAGGCACACGGGCCTTGTCAGCCTGTACAAGCCCGGCGGCTTGTACAACGGGCTTTCCTGCAGCTACCGGACTTTCCTCGCCACCGCAATCCCGAGCCGCACCGCGGGGCACGACGACTGGTCAGGGGATCTGCTGGCCGTTCTCGACGACCCGGATCTCAAGGTGCTCGACGAGCGGACCGAGGTCAACGGCCATGAATGCTACGTCATCGAGTCGCGCACGGTGACACATCCGCGCGTGTTCGCTACGGTCGACGAGGCCATGGCATGGCGAGAGAAACATCCCGACGAGAAAGGACCGATGATCGTCAGCGCCGCCCCCAAGGCCGCCGCGCGGAAGGTCCTCCACCTGGTCCGCCTGGCGGTCGACCCCCGCGCCGACTTCATGCCCGTCCGCCTGTGGACCGCTGTGAAGATCTCCGAGCCGGCCCACCTCGAGACGCCCCTGATGCCCGGGCGGGACGTGCGGATCACGCGGACGGCCAGGACGGCCGAGGGCATCGCGGTTCCCATGGCCGCCGAGCTCGTCCGCTACGACGCCCAGCAGGGCGAACCGGCTGTCAGCCGGCGGACCCGCCTGGAGGTCGAGAAGGTATCGCTGAACACCCGAATCGATCCGGCCACGTTCCGCATCGACTTTCCGCAGGGCACGGGTGTGCTCGACCAGATCCGGGACATCAGCTACACGGTGGGCGACTCGCCGGAAACGCTGAAGACACTGGAGGGGGCCGCCGCCCGTAGGAAGACGTTCTATGACGGCCTGCTGGGCAAGGCCCCGCCGGAGCTGCACGCCGCACAGTGGCTGGTCGGCAGGCCGATGCGCTTGGCCGACCTGAAGGGCCGGCAGGTGATTGTGCATTTTTGGAACATCGGCTGCGGTCCGTGCGTGGCACAGCTTCCTCGCCTCCAGGAGCAGTACGGCAATACGCTGGCCGGCACCGGGGGACCAGTGTTCATCTCCGTGCATTGCAGCTGCGACGGCAAAGACCTTGCGCAGGTGCAGGCCTTTCTCAAGGGCAGGGGCGTGACCTTCCCCGTCATGCTGGATACCCCCGACCCCGACAAGTCCTCGTGGGGCCTGACCCACAGGGCGTATGGTATCACCCAGGTGCCGCAAGACGCCGTAATCGACAAGACCGGCCGGCTGATGTCGGTGGGCCAACACCGCCTGGAGCCGGGAGAGTGAGACCAGGCGTGCGACGACCATATGGGCAGGCATGCATTACGGAAGGCATTCTCGCGCTCACGCTTCGGGCTCGCTGGAGTGCGGTGCAGAAGGCGGGAGCGCTGCGCATGTGGTGAATTCCATGGCCGCATACAGCGCTGCCATGGCACCCGGCACCCAACGGGCCCAGGACGCAACGGCTTACCTGCGCAGGTCGTCGAGGTCCTGGCGGATCTCGGGGCGGAGGTAGATGGTGTCCAGGTCGAAACCGCCGCCGAGGGCGAGCAGCACCTTCTCATAAGCGGTCTGCGGGTCGGCATCCATATCGACGAACAGGAGCGTGCGGTCCCGGACGCGGCACAGGCCGCCGCCCGCCCCGCCCATCGACTCGTAGCGGACCATCACGCCGAGCCCTTTGGCGATCTCCACGATCCGGTCGAGCTTGTCCTGGGCATTCATCG
The DNA here is from genome assembly GCA_041687575.1 of Phycisphaerae bacterium. Lineage (GTDB taxonomy): Bacteria > Planctomycetota > Phycisphaerae > UBA1845 > JANYLN01 > JANYLN01. The sequence continues at coordinate 7,425 of JAWLBS010000154.1, forward strand.
AGGCCATCTCCAAGGCGGTCCGCGCTGCCGCGGGCGCCCGTCAACCGGCGGATGCGGGCCCGCCGGCCCCACACGCCCGCCGCCGGGCCGCCGGCCGGTCGCGGCCCCGCCCCGCCGGTCGGTCCAGCGCCCGCGCAGCGGCCACGCCACGTCCGGTAAGTAAACCGTTATATTCCGAGGGGTCAAGCCCGCCGCGCGGCAATGCCGATAGCGCCTATGTGTTTGTTCCCTTTTGGGCCAGGAGAATGTCTATGCCGTCCGAGACGATGCCGGATTCGGTCCAGTTGACGCAGTCGGCCGAGCAGATGGTCGAGCAGCAGTTCGATCGGCTCGCCCAACAGGTCGAGAGCCTGCACAAGCAGCTCCGCGAGGCGCAGCGGCTGGCAGCGCTGGGGACGATGTCGGCGATGATCGCCCACGAATTCAACAACCTGATGACGCCGGTGGTCTCCTACGCCCAGTACGCCCTGGAAAAGGGCGACGACGCCCTGATGCGCCGGGCGGTGGAAAAGGCCCTCCAGCAGGGCAAGCGGGCCAGCGAGCTGTGCGACCGGATCCTCGGCCTGGCCAGCCAGCAACACCTGGGGCCCGGGCCGGTGGAGCTCGCGCCCCTCGTCAACGACACCGTCGCCGGCCTCGGACGCGACCTGGGCAAGGACAATATCCAGCTGCGGATCAATGTGCCGGCCGGGCTGCGCGTACGCGCCAACGGCGGACACCTCCAGCAGGTGCTGTTCAACCTGGTGCTCAACGCCCGCCAGGCGATCCTGGGCAAGCCCGGCTCGCTGACGATCGAGGCCGAGCCGGCCGATGACGGGGCCGTCGCCATCCGCGTCAAAGACACCGGCTGCGGGATCAGGCCGGAGGACCTCGAGCAGATCTGGCAGCCGTTTTTCACCACGCGCCGCCAGGCGGACCGCCCGGACGCCCGCGGCATCGGGCTGGGCCTGACGATCTGCAAGGATATCATCGAGGAACTGGATGGGACGATCGCCGCGACCTCGCAGGCGGGCATGGGGACAACGTTTACGATTACGCTGCCGGGGATGTAGAACGGCAGGGATCAGGGGTCAGGGGTCAGGGGTCAGTAACTGCAACGGCAACGGCAGCTATCCGCAGATTTCGCAGATTTCGCAGATTAGAAACGACAACGGCAACGGCAACGGCAACGGCAGGGGTCAGGGGTCAGGGGTCGGGGGTCAGTGAACGACAACGGCGATCTATCCGCAGATTTCGCAGATTTCGCAGATTAACAACGACAACGACAACGGCAACGGCAACGGCGGGGGCCGGTTGCCGGTTGCCGGTTCTCGGTTACCGCTCCCTCACGGTCGCGGCTCGTTGGCGTCGGACCGTGACACCCTCTCACCGTGCCACCTTGTCACCTTGTCACCTTGTCACCTTGTCACCTTGCCACCTTGCCCTCCTCCCGCGGGGCTCAGTCGGCGGCGACCATCTTCTTTCGCGCGGCCAGCAGGGCGTTGATTACCTCGTCTCGCCACTCGTCCAGCATGTCGGTGCGGCGGACCTCGGCGTAGAAGTCGTTGACCGTGTCGCGGCCGCCTTCGGTGCGCTCCTTGACGGCGGCGGTGCCGATCCGCTCGAGCAGCGGGGCGGCGGCCTTCTCGCCGACCGCGCGGGCGTAGGTCTCGACCCAGCGGCGGTCGTCGAAGCCCTCCCGCATGCCGTGCATGTAGGGGGTGTAGATCGTGCCGAAGGGCGTGTACCAGCCGTAGCCCCACTGGTTGGCCCTGGCGGTGTCGAACCGGCCGAAACTGTCGTACGCCCACGCCAGCGTGCCCTCGCAGCGGTTGGCGGCGAAGTAGAACCCGAAGGCGAACCGCGCCCGCTGCGGCGGGGCGTGGTCGTCGCAGCCGCTGTACTGCCAGAACTGCGCGCCGCCCTTGCGGACCTTTTTCGCCAGGTCGTTGTCCTCGTGCAGGGCGTTCGTGCAGAACACATCCACGTCGTCGATGAAGACCATGCTGGGCTTGGCGTGGTGCATGTCGCCGCCGACCAGGATATTGTCATGGCCCTCGGCGCCTTTGCGGATCAAAGCGCAGCCGTCCTCGAAGTGCGGGCGGATCCACGGGCCGGTGCCGATGCCCAGGTAGGGGCTGCCCCTGCGCTTGGCCTGCAGCTCGGCCGGCGAGCGCCCTTCCGTGCGGTTGACCCACTTGGCCGGCTCGTCGAACGGGTGCAGCACGAGCAGGCCGGGCCAGTCGTGCGCCTTGGCGTGCGCCCCCAGCTGCCCCACGAACTGGACGTACAGGTCGCGGATCTCGGGCAGGACCTTTTCGGGGTTCTCGTTGTTCCGGTCGACGAAGGCCAGGCGGGCGCTGCGGTCGGCGCCGCTGGCGTTGCGGGCCCGCAGGAACAGGTCGCGCTCCAGGGTCATGCTGTCGGGGAAGAGGTTGGGATTGCCGCCGAGGAACCACATCATGTGGTCCATGCCCGCCCGCCGGGCCCGCTGCATCCAGTCGTCGAGGTAGGTGAAGTCCATCTCCATCTTGCCATCGACCACCCGCATCGGCGGGGCGGTGCGGGTGAACCAGAGGTCGCAGCCGGTGTGGTTGTTCGCCACGAGGGTCTGCATGTCCTGCTCGGGCACCATCAGGCTGCACGTGCCGGTATACACGTCGGCCTCGCGCATCGTCAGCAGCGTAACCGGCAGCACCTCGACCTGAAGGGGCACGCTCGCGGCGGCCCCGTCGGCCGTGATCCGCACGGTGCCGGCGTAGCGGCCGGGCCTGCTCTTTTCGCCCAGCGTGCGGACCTGCAGGCAGAACCAGTGGCTCTGGCCGGCGGCCACCTCGACCGGGTAGGCCGGCCAGAGTTTCTGCGGGTAGAGCACGTACCTCTGATTGTCGTCCCGGCCCTCGGACACGACGCTGTACTCGGCGGTGCGGCAGTCGATCTCGCAGGCCAGGGTGTTGCCCTTTTCGTCTTTCAGGTCGGTCACGCTGTAGGTGACGTTCTTCAGCGGCTTGCCATTGGCGTAGATGGCGAAGGCGGCGGGTTCGCCCTCGTTGCGGGCCATGCGCAGCGCGATCGCCCCGCCGACCTCGCCCTTTTGCGGGGCCTCGTTGATCAGCACGGGCGTGAGGTAACTGCGGACGAAGGGAATCATCAGCTGGTCCTTGACCGCCTCGGGCAGGACCGGGTCCTGGTTGCGCTTGGCGACGACCTTGGCCCGCCGGTCGGCCTGGGCGCGGCGGACCCAGGCGCGGGTCTCGCTGTAGTAGCGGTCGGCGGCGTCTTTGCCGGCGGGCAGGACCTCGATCTTTGCGACCGGCAGCGGCCCGGCGGTGCGGATCTCGAAGCGGGTCTGGTCGAGGGTCTTTTCGAAGGGCACGTGCCACTTGCACAGCAGGTCCCAGGAGACCGGCACCAGGGCGGTCTTCCACTTGCCGTCGTTTTCGCCGCCGAAACGGTGCAGCTCCCGCATGCCGCTGCCGCGGTCGAGCCCGGCGTGGCTGGCGACGATCACCGGCTCGGCGGCGGTGTCCTTGTAGGTGATGCGCAGGTCGTAGACCGTGCCGTCGGCCGGGCGGAACGACTTGCCCCACCAGCTGGGCACGGTGATCACAGCGGTGCCGGCCTCGGCGGTGCGGTAGGTGTGGTCGCCGTCCTTGGCGGGCGGTGAGAAGTTCTGCAGGTCATCGGCGGGCAGTCTGGCGAGGTCCCAGGTCGGCAGATCGGCACCGCGGACGGGACCGGCCAACAGGACGGCGATCGACAGGAAAACGGTGGCACATACAAACCGCATGGCAGGCTCCTTTGGCTTACTCGCGAACATCGGGCTCA
>JAWLBS010000155.1:0-11149 GCA_041687575.1 Phycisphaerae bacterium
GGACGGTTGTCGGGGTCGGCCCCCCGGCAGCGGCCGCTCTGCCACGGAGCCCGGGATGCTGACGTCACCCGTCCGGAGCGTTTTCCTGCCATCCGGCCGTCTGGCGGGGCATGGCTGGCGCTACGAGAGCCGCGCTTTGTAGTCCTCGTACCCGAAGCGGCGGACGACGTTGACCCGGTTGTCGGCCGTCTGGATGGCGATATCCGGCAGGCGGACGCCGTTGAAGGTCGTGTTTTTCACCATGCTGTAGTGGGCCATGTCCAGGAAGATGAGCGTCGAGCCGATCCGCAGGGGCCTGTCGAACGAGTAGTCGCCGATCACGTCGCCCGCCAGGCAGGTCAGCCCGCCGAGGCGGTAGGTGTGCCTCTTCTCGCCCGGCTCGCCCCCGCCGATGATCTGGGGGCGGTAGGGCATCGCCAGCACGTCGGGCATGTGGGCCTCGGCTGAGGTGTCGAGGATCGCGATCGGCATGCCGTTGTCGACGATGTCCATCACGCGGGCGACCAGCACGCCGGTATTCAGGGCGATGGCCTCGCCGGGCTCGAGGTAGACCTGGACCTTGTACGTCTCCTGCAGGCGGGTGACGATCTTGCACAACAGGTCGATGTCGTAGTCGGGGCGGGTGATGTGGTGGCCGCCGCCGAGGTTGAGCCACTTCATGCCCGCCATGTACTGCCCGAACTTCGCCTCGAACGCCTCGACCACCCGCCCCAGCGTGTCGGCCCCCTGCTCGCACAGGGCGTGAAAGTGCAGCCCCTCCAGCCCGTCGAGGCTGTGACCTTCGAAACTCCGGACCGGCACGCCCAGCCGGCTGCACGGGCCGCACGGGTTGTACAGGTCGACCTTGACCTCGGCGTACTCCGGGTTGACCCGCATGCCAAGGCTCTTGTCGCGGGGGATCACCGGGCGGTATTTCTCGAACTGGCGGAAGCTGTTGAAGATGATGTGGTCGCTGTAGCGGATGACCTCCTCGATGTCCTGCTCGCTGTAGGCCGGGGCGTAGGTGTGGACCTCCTTGCCGAACTCCTCCCGGCCGAGCTGCGCCTCGATGGGCCCGGAGGCGGTGGTCCCTTGCAGGTACTTGCGCACGCTCGGAAAGACCGACCACATGGCGAACCCCTTGAGCGCCAGCAGGATCTTCGCCCCGGTCCGCTGCTGCACCGAATCGAGCACCTGCAGGTTCCGCTCCAGCAGCACCTCGTCGACGATGTAGACGGGGGTGCGGACGTCCTGGAGGTTGGCCCAGCGGGTGATTGTCGGGTCGGTGTTGTTCATTTCAAAGTCTATCGTCATTTCTCGCCCGCGTGCATCTTTTGCCCAGGAGTCTGCACTCTCGCGTCTCGCACCTGCGGTCCCTCTGGTTGCGGCCCGCGGCCGCGCCGGCAAGCCCGCGGATGCGGCGCTTCGCCCTCGGCGGGGCCTACACCCCTGCCTTGCATCCGGCCGGCAGGAGATCGAGGACCGCCTTTGCGCCTTCGGCGACGAGCTGCTCGCCGCGCGATGAGAGCGGGGCACCGAAGGTCGTGTCATAGGCCCGCATCGCCACCAGGTGGGCCTTCGGCTGGCGGTGGTAGAGGACTCCCGCCAGCGAGAGCAGCTCCTCGGGGCTGCTCGAGTGCGAGTCGGGGGTGTAGTCGCCAGCTGGATCGACCGTCTCGACGACCAGGTCCGGCCACTGCTGGCAGACGTGGGCGTCGACGAAGATCACGAGCTCGGCGTGGGCGACGTCCTCGCACAGCTCGGGGCCGAGCTGGTGGTGGCATTGGATCTCGACGCCGTCGCCGACCTGCCTGGCGACGGCCTCGGCGACCATCAGGCCGGCGGCGTCATCGCCCCGGCCGGGGTTGCCCCAGGCCAGGATGAGGTATTTCGGTTTCTGGTTCTTGTTCATTGCGTTTCTCACTTGTCGGTCCGTTGAGCCCGTCGCTGATCGGTGTCAGGACGGCTCCGGCTTGTTAAGGTCGCGCAGACCCGGAGGCCCGTTCGAAATGCAAAGCGGCGTCTGCGGCGCCGCACTCCAAAGGCTGTCGGCGCTTTGCATGAGCCATGGCACCCGGCACCCGGCACGTCTACCGCTCCTTCACGGTCGCGGCTCGTTGGCGCAGGATGTCGGCACCCGCAACCTTGCGTTCTGCTCGTCATGTCCCGAACACAACACGGCCCGGAGCACCGCCAAGCGCCCCGGGACCGTGATAACTTCTCAGTTGCCGCCTGTCTAGGCCTTGTCGCTGCGGACGGCCTGGTCGAGGACCTGGCCCTCGGGGCTCATCAGGCTGACCACCAGCGGCATCTTGCCGACCGCGTGGGTCGAGCAGGACAGGCACGGGTCGTAGCAGCGGATCGCCGCTTCCACGCGGTTGAGCATGCCTTCCTCGATCTTCTCGCCCTTGACGTACTGCTTGGCGACCTCGAGCACGCCGCGGTTCATCGCACTGTTGTTCTGGCCGGTCGCGATGATCAGGTTGACCTTCTCGATCCGCCCGACCTCGTCGACCCAGTAGTGGTGGAACAGCGTGCCGCGCGGCGCCTCGGCCACGCCCACGCCCTGGGGACGGATGTCGGTGCTCGGCTCCATCACGTCGTGGCTGAGGATCTCGGGGTCGGTCAGCAGCTGCTCGATCCGCTCCAGGCCGAACATGATCTCGATCAGCCGGGCGAGGTGGTAGTACATCGAGCCGACCACCGGCTTGCCGCCGTTGATCTGCTTGAAGGCCTTCCACAGCTTGCGGGCCCGGTCGGTCTCGACGTCGTCGCAGATGTTCAGCCGCGCCAGCGGACCGACGCGGTACGAGCCTTCGGGGTAGCCCTGCGGCCGGTAGAACGGGAATTTCAGGTACGACCAGTCCTCGGTCGCCTCGCCGATGATCGAGAGGTAGTCGTGCCCCTCGACCATGTCCTCGAGCTTCTCGCCGTTCGGGCCGCACATGCGGAGGTAGCCGTCATAGTGCTCCAGGGCGCCCTTTTCGGTGACCAGGCCGCCGTAGTTGCTGTCGAACGCGGCGAAGGTCTTGAGGATCTCGGGGTTCTTGTCCATCCACCCTTTCAGCAGGTCGATGCCCAGGTCGGCTGCTTCGTAGGCGGCCTTGATGTTCTGCAGCAGCCACTCGCGGAGCGCGGTGTCGATGGTGCGGTTCTGTCCACCGGCCACGCAGCAGTCCGGGTGGATCTTGCGGCCGCCGACCGCGGCGATGGCGGTCTGCCCGAACTTGCGGAGGAAGATGCCCTTTTTCGCGGCATCGGGGGCGGCGGCCAGCAGCCCGAAGACATTTCGCGTCATCGGGTCGTGGTCGAAGCCCAGCAGCAGGTCGGGACTCGACAGGTGGAAGAAGCTCAGCGCGTGCGACTGGACGAGCTGCCCCATGTGCATCAGCTCGCGGAGCATCCGGGCCGGCCGGGGCGGCGTCACGCCGACGATGTCGTCGATGGCCTTGGCGCTGGCGAGGTGGTGGCTGACCGGGCAGATGCCGCAGATGCGCTCTGTCAAAGTCGGCATTTCGGAGAAGTGCCGCCCTTCGGAGAACTTCTCGAAGCCGCGGAATTCCACCACGTGCATCTTGGCGTCGGCCACCTCGCCGGCGTCATTGAGGTGGATCGTGACCTTGGCGTGTCCTTCGATCCGCGTTACGGGTTCTATCGTGATTTTCTGTGCCATGTTTCGTTACCTCGCGCCAGCAGCGGCGCGGCTGCTAGTCATAGTGACTGACATTCTTGACGAATTCGGCAGGCTTGCCCGACAGCAGCGCCTGCAGAGACTTCCAGATCGACTCGGCATTCGGCGGGCAGCCCGGGATGTAGGCGTCCACCTTGACGTATTCGTGGATCGGCCGGACCTTGTCGGTCAGGCGAGGCAGCTCTTCGTCCTCGGGGACCTGCCCCAAGGCGGTGCTCTCGCCGGCCACGTAGGCGCGGTCGAGCACGTCCTGGGTATCGAACAGGTTCCGCATCATCGGCACGCACCCCAGGCCCGCGCAGTCGCCGAGCGAGACCAGCACCTTGGCCTTGGACCGCAGGTCCTTCAGCACGTGCAGGTTGTGCTCGTTGCAGATGCCGCCCTCGACGATGCCCACGTCGACCGGCGGGATCTCCTTGGTGTCCACGATCGGCGAGTGGACGATGTCGACCAGCTTCGCCAGCTCCAGCAGGTTCTCGTCGATGTCCAAAAACGACATGTGGCAGCCGGCGCACCCGCCCAGCCACACGGTCGCCACTTTCAACTTCTCATTGCTTTGCGTATTAGCCACGGCTCTTGGCCCCTTGTGCTTTGCTCTTGCAGGTCACGATCTGTCCGGCCGGCTCAGCCGTCGGCACGAACTGTCCTTCGGCCACCTTCACACCGCCCGGCAGGTTGGCCTCGACGTCGGGCTTGAACGACTTGCCCATCGCCTTTGCGATCGCCGCGAGGACCTCGGCATCGGGCTGCACGCCGACGGGCAGGTCCAGCAGCTTCGCCGCCTTCTGGACGCGGCCTTCGAGGCTGACGAAAGTGCCTTCGCGCTGCGCCCAGGTCGCCAGCGGGGCGACGCTGTGGGCGATCTCGCAGGCGGGCTGCGTGTGCGAGGCAAATACCGACACGTGCACCATCGGGCGGGCCTTCTCCAGCCAGCCATCCGGCCAGATCGGCTCGTCATCGCCCAGGAACATCAGCAGCACGTCGGTCTTGGCGAAATCGAAGTTCGCCATCGTGAACTCCGGATGACCGAACAGCCGGGCACCCGCGGTGTTGGCCTTGCGCGGGATCTCCAGGATCCGGTACCGGCCGTCCTCGGTGAAGTAGTTGCCGCCGACCGCCAGGTTGATCACCGACTCGACCGCCTCTTCGCCCTGGGCGGTCAGCCCCGAGCCGATCACGAAGATCGGCCTGCGGGCCCCGGCGATCAGGCTCGCCAGGCGAACCACCTGCTCGACCGCCACGCCGGTCGCCGCCTCGAACATCGGCTCGGCCGTATCGGGCAGGTCGTCGATCGCGCCCGCCGCCCCATTGGCCTGGATCAGGTTGCGTTGGACCATCGTCCGCAGCGTCGCGCCGAGCACGACGGAGTCGCGGCCGGGCTTGGTGGCAATGCGGTAACTGCTCAGCACGCTCAGGTCGGTCAGCCGCGGGTTCAATTCGACGTACTGGGCCGTGCGGGCGTTGACCACGCGACGGACCGCACTGGCCGCCACCGGCGCCGCCTGCTGCAGGTCCACGCCGATCGCCACGACCAGGTCGCTGTCTTCCAGGTCGCTCATCCGCGCCAGCGGACCGCTCTTGCCGTTCATGCCGAAGGCCCTGGCCACCGACGTGAGCTCCGGACCGTCTGCCCAGCCGATTCGCTCGCTGCCGATGACATCCTTGAAGAACTGCCGCACCATGGCGATCGTCTCGAGGGGCAGGCTCGGGCTGACCAGCGCGGCGACGCGGCTGCGATCGGCGCCCGCCTTGCCGCTGGTGATCCGTTTGGCCAGTTCCTCGGCGAAGGCATCCCACTCGACGTCGGCCCACTCGCCGGCCTTTTTCAGCCGCGGCTGCTTGAGGGCGGGGCGGTTGGCGACCTTCAGGGCTTCGTACCGGCCGCGCTTACAGATGATCTGGTTGTTGTCCGGGCCCTTGCCGCTGCTGATCTGCAGGAGGCTGCGGCCGCGGGTCTTGACGCTCGTCCAGCAGCCCAGTCCGCACGTGGTGCAGACGCTGGCGGTGCTGGGCACTTCCTGGCGACCGATGACGCGGTTGGAGATCTTGTCGAACAGCGCGCCGGTCGGGCAGACTTCGATGCACATGCCGCACGACACGCAGGAGGACTCACCCAGCGGCACGCCGTTGTCGGCTGCGATCTGGGTCAGCGACCCGCGCGAGCACAGGTCCAGCGTGTGGGCCCCGACCCACTGGTCGCACGCCCGCACGCACCGGCTGCACAGGATGCAGCGGTTGTGGTCGAGCGCGACGTACGGGTGCGAGTTGTCGATCTCCAGCCGCGGCAGCAGGTATCCGTACCGCACGTGCGTCATGCCGTGGTCGTAGCCGGACTGCTGCAGCTCGCAGCTGCCGCTGGCCGGGCAGAACGGGCAGATGTGGTTCCGCTCGGCAAACAGCAGTTCCAGCGTCCGCTTGCGCAGGTCGTGCAGCCGGGGTGTTTCGGTCTGGATGACCATGCCGTCGGTCGCCGGGGTGGTGCAGGCGGTGTTGAGCCTGCGCTGCCCCTCGATCTCGACGATACACAGCCGGCAGCCGCCGACCGGTTTGAGCCCCTCGCAGTGGCACAGCGTCGGCACGTGGATGTCGTTTGCCTTGCACACGTCGAGGATCGTCTGGCCGCGGGTGCCCGTGCACTGCTTGCCGTTGATCGTCAAGTTTATCTGTACTGCTTCTTGCGTATTCGTTTCAGCCATGGTCTTCCGCCTGTTGGTTCGCCTTCATATGCGCCGCGCGTTCGGCCTGTTTGCCCGCAGGTGCCGGCGCCCCGCTACTCGATCGCCACCGCCGCGAACCGGCACACCTCGTGGCACTTGCCGCAGTGGATGCACTTGTCCTGGTCGATGACATACTTCCGCTGGCCGTCGATGCGGCTGATCGCATCGGTCGGGCAGTTGCGGGCGCACAGGCTGCAGCCGGTGCACTTTTCGAGGTTGATGATGTACGTCAGCAACTGCTTGCACACCTTGGCCGGGCACTTGTGGCCCTTGATGTGCGCCTCGTACTCGTCCCGGAAGTGCCGCAGGGTGCTCATCGTCGGGTTGGGCGAGGTCTGCCCCAGGCCGCACAGGCTCGACGAGCGGAGCACGTCGCACAGGTCGTCCAGGATCGCCAGGTCGTCCTCGCTGCCCTTGCCGTCGCAGATCTTCTGCAGCGTCTTGTAGATCTGCTTGGTGCCCACGCGGCACGGCGGGCACTTGCCGCACGACTCGTCGACGCAGAAGTCCATGAAGAACTTCGCCACGTCGACCATACAGCTGTCCTCGTCCATCACCACCAGGCCGCCCGAGCCGACGATCGAACCGATCTGCTGGAGGCTGTCGAAGTCCAGCGGCAGGTCCAGGTGCTCGGCCGGGATGCAGCCGCCGGAGGGGCCGCCCGTCTGGGCCGCCTTGAACTTCTTGCCGCCCGGGATGCCGCCGCCGATCTCGAAGATGATCTCCCGCAGGGTGGTGCCCATCGGGACCTCGACCAGGCCGGTCGCGTTGACGTTGCCGGCCAGGGCGAAGACCTTCGTGCCGGTGCTCTTTTCGGTGCCGATGCCGGCGTACCACTTGCCGCCGCGGCGGACGATCGCCGGGATGCTGGCGAAGGTCTCGACGTTGTTGATCGAGGTCGGCTTGTCATGGATGCCCGAATCGGTCGGGAACGGCGGGCGCGGCCGCGGCATGCCGCGACGCCCCTGGACGCTGGCCATCAGGGCCGTTTCCTCGCCGCAGACGAACGCGCCGGCGCCCACGCGGATCTCGATGCCGAACGAGAAGTCCGAGCCCAGGATCCGCCGCCCGAGCAGCCCGTAGCGCCGTGCCTGCTCCAGGGCGATCTGCAGCCGGCGGATCGCCAGGGGGTATTCGGCACGGACGTAGATGAACCCCTTGCTCGCGCCGGTGGCGTATGCCGCCAGCGCCATCGCCTCGAGCACGCGGTGCGGGTCGCCCTCCAGGACGCTGCGGTCCATGAACGCGCCCGGGTCGCCTTCGTCGGCGTTGCAGATGATGTATTTCTCGCTGCCCGGGGCGTTGTGGAGCATCTGCCACTTGATCGCCGTGGGGAAGCCCGCCCCGCCGCGGCCGCGGATGCCCGAGGCCTTGACCTCGTCGATCACCTGCTGCGGCGTCATCGCCGAGACCGCCTTGGCAAGGGCGGCGTAGCCCTCCATGGCGATGTACTCTTCGATGTTTTCCGGATCGATGATGCCGCAGGTCTCCAGGACGATCTTGACCTGCTTGCTGAAGAATGGGATCTCGTCCGGGTTGGGGATCGGGTCGGCCTCGGGGTGCGGCCGGTACATCAGCTCGGTGACCGGCTCGTCGCGCAGCATGTGCTGCTGGACGATCCGGGCGGCGTCTTCCGGCTTGACGTGCTGGTAGAGGATGTTGTCCGGCCGGACGATGACCAGCGGCCCCATGTCGCACGCGCTCATGCAGCCGGTCTGCACCATGTGGACCGTGTCGTGCAGGTTGTTGCGGACGAGTTCCTTCTCCAGGGCCTCCCAGACGGGGGCCTCGCCGCAGCTGATGCACGCACCGCCCGCGCAGATCAGCAGCACGCGCTCGGCCGGCTTGCCGTTGCTTTTGACCTGACGCTTTTGCAGTCGGAGGCTCAGTGCCTCGGCCGCCCGCTTTTGCAGCTGTTCGAGTTCAGTAGGAGTCATGTGTATTGCCTGATAACCTTCTTCACCCCGTCCGGACGGAGTTTGCTGTGAACGTCCTCACCGATCATGATGACCGGTGCCATGCCGCACGCCCCAAGGCACCGTACGCACTTGAGGCTGAATAGCCCATCCGGCGTGGTCTGGCCACGCTGGATGCTCAGTTCCTTCTCAAAGGCCTGTACCACCTGCTCGGCGCCGCGGACGTAGCACGCCGTGCCCATGCACGCCATGATCGTGTACTTGCCGCGCGGGACCGTGCTGAAGAACGAGTAGAACGAGATCACGCCGTGGACCTGGCTGGCCGGCAGCTTCAGGGTCTGGGCGACGTACTCGACCACGTCCGGCCGGAGGTAACCGAACAGCTCCTGCGCGCGGTGCAGGATCTGGATGAGCGCCTCCGGCTGGCGGTTGTAGTATCCGATCGCGATTTCGAGCTGGTCGAACTTGATCTTCTCGCCGGGGCCGACTTGATGGCCCAGCCGGGAGATCGTGCTCTCCAGTGCCTGTATGGATGACATAGTCTGCTCCCAAGCCGCGTACATTCCGGCCGCACAAGGCCTCTCGGCGACTCTCCTGCAAGCGGTGTGCCAGAGGTCCGCCCCCGGCACATTTATCATAAATCACGTATCCAGCATAGTTTATGCGTGACTGCGGCAGGATTCCCGGCGGGGCGGTCCGATTCGTGTGAAATTTCACACATCTTCGCCCGAACTTTCCGCAAACGCACTTCCTGTCGGGCTTTGTCGCACATCGACCGCCCGGCGAACGGCCTATTATGCTTGGCTGGCTTGGACTTGCAAGGGTGCTGCTGCGGGCGGCCGTTACCGGGCCGCGGCGGACAGGCGGGTCCGGTTCCAGAGGAATCGGGAGTCCTGGCTGCCATGTGCCTACATCTCCGGCATCCTCTTCAAAGAGACTATAATCCCCCTGATGAGTAACCCCAGCCAACTCGAAATCCGCGAGGTGCAGTGCAAGAGCATCCTCGTCAAGAGCGGGATCGGGGACTACGCCCTCAACTGCTATACCGGCTGTCAGAATGCCTGCGTCTACTGCTATGCGCGGTTCGCTTCGCGGTTCCAGCACGGCCGGCAGGAGTGGGGGAGCTTCGTCGACGTGAAGGTCAACGCCGCCGAGGTGTTGCGCAAGCAGCTCGCCCGGCCGCGAACGTACCCCGGCTCGGTCTTCATCAGCAGCGTCTGCGACGGCTGGCAGCCGTTGGAGGAGAAGTACCGCCTGACCAGGGCGTGCCTCGGGCCGCTGCTGGACGCGCACTTCGAACTGCACATCCTGACGAAACGGTCCCTCGTGCAACGTGACTTCGACGTCCTGGCCGGACGGGACCGGGTCGAACTGGGGCTGACGGTTTCGGTGGTCGAGGAACCGCTCCGCCGCTTGATCGAGCCGGACGCCTCACCGACGGCCGAGCGGATCGAGACGCTACGGCTTGCCGCAAAGGCCGGCATCCCGACGTATGCCTTCGTCGGCCCGCTGCTGCCGGGCATCACGGACACGCCGGAGAACATCGAGGCCTTGGTCAGCGCCTTGGCCACCACGAGCATCAGCTACGCCTACGCCGACCGCCTGAACTTGCGGTGGGGCGTCTGGCCGGCAGTCAGCGCGTGGGTGAGGCGGCACCGACCGGCGGCTTTTGCGGAGGTGAAACGGGCACTCTGGACGCCCGAGGGGCAGGCGGAGTACGAACGGAACCTGCGGGAGCGGCTGGACGACGCAGCGCGAAAGGCCGGGCTCAAGGCGCCGATCCGGATGGCGTAGGCAGACACACCCGCTTCTCGCTGGCGCGGATATCTCGGATTCGTTCCAGCAGCTCGTCGAAATAGTCGGGCACACCCGGGCCGGGCGGGTTCTTCAGCCGCTCGTCGTCCATGGTGAAGCCCTTGACCAGGAATTCACTGAGCCGGGCCGTTGCCCACTGGCGGAACTGCGTGCCGCGGGGGCTGCGAACGCGATAGCCGACGGCGAGAATGGCGGGGAGGCTGTAGTGTCGGAGTTTGCGCCTTATCTGACGCGTGCCTTCGCGACGAACTTGTAAGTAATCCTTACAAGTTGCCGCCTCGTCAAGTTCGCCCTCGTCGTAAATCGCTTTCAGGTGAATGGTTACGTTCTGGGGTGTCGTCTGGAACAGCTCCACGATCAGGGCCTGTGTCAACCACAGAGTCTCGTCCTCGAACCGGCACTGGACCCGTGTCCGGCCGTCTTCGGTCTGATAGAGGATCATGGCTGACTGAGGCGCATTGTCGTCGGACATCGGTTTTCCCGTACCTGTTGGTGGGGCTCGCTATGGGGATTAGTTTTCGACTCTCGCAGCATGTCCGAATTTACGGTTACCACAGATCAGCGTCAAGGTATCTTCGTCGCCCGCGGTCGCCAAACCGGCGGCGCGGCGGCTTGACGAGGCCCGCAAAAGATGCAAGAATACGCGTCTCGACGAATTTGGCTCAAACGGATAGGGGTACTGATCGTGTACGCGATTATCGAAACCGGCGGGAAGCAGTACCGGGTGCAGCCCGGCGACATGCTGGATATTGAGCTGCTGGACCTTGCCGAGGGACAGGAGCAGGTGGAATTCGACCGGGTGCTGCTGGTTGGCGAGGCCGAAAGCGTCCGCATCGGCACGCCGGTGGTCGACGGCGCGAAGGTCACCGCCAAGGCGGTCACCGAGCTGCGCGGCCCGAAGATCGTCATCTACAAGCAGAAGCGCCGCAAGGGCTATCACCTGAAGAAGGGGCATCGCCAGGACCTGCTGCGGGTACAGATCGAAGATATCGTCGTCCCGTAAGGCAGCCACAGAAGACAAACCGGGCCGG
>JAWLBS010000156.1:0-11063 GCA_041687575.1 Phycisphaerae bacterium
CGGCGGCTCTGGCGTTTCCAGGGGGTCTGACCCCGACTCGCACGCCTCCCAGCGGAATCAACGCCGGGATTGCATGGCGTCCTGAACGCCTTTGCACGCCACCGGGGTCTGACCCCGTGGTGGGGGAGCCGAGACGTTTTCCCCGGGGGGCAGCCCCCACCGGGCCGGTGGCCGGAAGGCCCGGCCCTCGCGAAAGATTGACGGATTGATTTCCCGGCGATCACCGCCCTTGCCATATGTGCGGGCCTGTGATACTATGGGGGTCTTCGTTTCGTCGATCCGAAGAACCCAGAGGTAGCATACGATGCCGAAGATGAAGAGCTCCAAGGCGCTGAAGAAGCGGATAAAGGTCACAGGCACCGGCAAGGTCAAGGCCCGCAAGGCCGGCCACAGCCATCTGCTGAGCAGCAAGAGCGGTAAGCACCTGCGGAGGCTGCGCGGCACCCTCATGATCGAGGGGCGCAAGGCGCACACCTTCAAGATCAAACTGCAGGCGCTGTAAAACACAAGCAGGATCATGACAGCGGGGCTGCCAAGATTCGCCCCGGAGGTTTGATGCAATGCCACGTGCAAAGGTCGGCGCGGCCAGGCGCCAACGACACAAGAAGATTCTCAAGCAGGCCGCCGGTTATCGCGGCGGACGCAGCCTTCTGTTCCGGACCGCCAAGGACGCCGTCCGCAAGGCCGGCGTGTACGCTTATCGCGACCGGCGGCAGCGCAAACGTGATATGCGGGCCCTGTGGATCACCCGCGTGACCGCCGCATGCCGCGCCCGCGATATTACGTACAGCCAGTTCATGGGCGGGCTGATCAAGGCGGGCGTCGCCATCAACCGCAAGATGCTCTCGGAACTGGCGATTCACGAGCCGGCTGCATTCGACCAGATCGTCGAGATCGCCCGCCAGAACGTCGGCGTCGCCGCGGCAGCTGCGTAGACCTCACCGGGATCGGCCTGCTGATCCCCGGGAACTGCCCAATATTCCCTTCGATGCCTCCCGGCCCGGCCGGGAGGCATCGCTGTTTGCGCCGGGTGCCATGGCCACGATGCTTGCCACGGCGTAGCCGCCGTTTGGCGAAGCCGGGTTGGCGGCCATGGAATTCCTCGGATGAGCAGCGTGTTCCATACGTAATCACCACCCCAATCTGGCATTCTGAGAGCCTCTGTAAAAAAATCGGCCCAAAACCGCGTTTTAAGGGTCAAAAACGCAGGTGAAAGCCGAAAAATTTACAGGCTCTGAGCGCAGCGAAGAATCTCTACTTCACGGGGCGCCCATGGTTTAGCCCTGCGAGGTCGAGATACTTCACTTCGTTCAGGATGACAGCGTGGGGGGCACAGAACGCAAGCCGAGGGCGCTCCGCCTGGTAGAGATCCTTCGCGTTGCTCAGGATGACAACGAGGGGGCGTGCCGTCAACGCCTTTGGCGGGCGCAGCCGCACTGCTGTCAGCATCTTGGGCGGCCCGCTGGCGCGCCGTATGTACATAGGGCCGCCAACGTGTTCCGACTGCCGGAGCGGCTGAGGTCGCCGCAGGTGGACGATTCAGAAGCGGCGTTTTCTGCAAGTTGAAGTCCCTTGGCATTGGGCCATTGACACTTGCGCACACGCGAGACCCTGACAGCAGTGGGGCGCAGCCGGCAGACGCGGTTGGCGGGCATACGCCGGAGCATCGTCAACGCCTTTGGCGGGCGCAGCCCGCCCTACTGGCCACTGGCAACTATCCTTTGACGCTGCCGAGTGTCAGGCCGGCGATGATCTGCTTCTGCAGGATCAGGAAGATCAGGAACGTCGGCACGAACAGGATCACGATCCCGGCGAACAGGGCCGGCCAGTCGGCGGCGTACTGCTGCGAGACCGCCAGGGTGTACAGGCCCACCGGCAGGGTCTTGAGCCTGGGGTTGGTGATGAAGACCAGGGCGAAGTTGTACTCGTTCCAGATGCCGATGAAGTTGAAGATCGCCGCCGTCGTCAGCCCCGGCGCCGCCAGCGGGAAGTAGATCTTGCTGAAGGTCGTCATCTCGTTGCACCCGTCGATGGCTGCGGCCTCACCCAGCTCCGACGGCAGCGACCGGAAGAACCCCGTCAGCAGGAAGATCGTAAACGGCAGCGACATCGCGGCGTAGATCAGGATCAACCCGAACCGGCTGTCCATGAACGAAAAGCCGATCGCCGGCACGTTCCAGCCGCGCAGCATGAGAAACAGCGGCACCAGCAGCAGCTGCCCCGGGATCGCCAGGGCCGCCACGAACATGTACAGCACCGCGTCGCGCCCGAAGAACTGCAGCTTCGTCAGGGCGTAGGTCGCCATCGCCGCGGCCAGCAGGATCAACCCGACGCTGCCGATGCTGATCATCGCACTGTTGATCATGTACTCGCCCATGTGGGCGACCGACCAAGCCTTGACGTAGTTGGCGTGCCAGCGGTCGAAGCCGTTGAGGTGGGCCCCGGCCAGCAAGGCGAACAGCCCCGTCGCCCCCAGCAGCACCTCGAGGCCATAGACCCCGAACTTGCGGTGCCTGGGCCACTGCGGATGCCGGCCCACCCAGACCGCCAGGGCGATGATCCCCGCCACACAGACGATACTCGCCAGCAGCGCCCCGAACGTGGCCGGGTTGGTGTAGTCGAAGAACTGTGTGACCGCCTTTTCGGGGTGATGGACAAAGTCCTTGCTGGTGCCCATGCTGGTGATGACCACCCACAAAAACGCGAAGATGGAGAAGCTCACCCAGATCGTCTTGAGCCCGTACAGGGCCTTCAGCCGCGTGCGGTCCCACGCCACCAGCAGCACCACGCCAATGATAAACCAGACCACGAAGCTGAAGGGGTTGGCGATCTTGATCGGCGCGGGTACGTCCACCGCCAGGATGTTGAGAACGTCTTGCATCGTCGTCTAGAACTCCAACTCGTCGTCGCTGCGGAGCAGCCGCAGCCCCAGCGCGAACACGATGATCAGAACGAGCAACACCACCGCCATCGACGTCGCGTATCCCATCTGGTAGATGTTGTCCCGGTTGGAAAACGCCAGCTCGTACTGCCGGACGCTGACCACGCTGCTCTTCTCGTCATGCGTAATCGACATCGCCTGCACCAGCCCGAACACCTTCAGCGCCCCGATCATCCACAGCGTCAGCGTAATCAGGATCACCTCGCGGATCATCGGGATCGTGATGTTGAAGAACACGTGCCGCTCGCCGGCCCCGTCCACCCGCGCCGCCTCGTAGTACGTCGGCGGGATCCGCTGGATCGCCGCGATCAGCAGGATCATCTGGCTGCCCACGCCCGACCAGATCCCCGCCAGGATGATCGAGTTGAACATGTTGTCGCCGCCGAGCCACTCGATCGGGGCGATCGACAGGGCCACCGGGTGTACGTAGCTGACCGCCTGGCTGACCGTCTCCGCCACGCCCCGAATCGCCTCATTGAGCAGCCCGTAACGCACGTCGTAGACCCGCTGCCAGAGAATCGCCACGCCGACGGCGCTGATGAATGCGGGAAAGAAGATCATCGTCCGGTAGAACTTGCTGCCGCGGAACTTCGGCAGGCTCAGCCCGGCCGCGAACAGAAACGCCAGGATGAACTGGAAGATGCCCCCCACGAACATCAGCCGGAAGTTGTTCCGCACGCAGTGCCGGAAGAAGTCGTCGCCGTCGGTCGTCCAGTAGAGCCACCAGACCAGCCAGCCCATCAGCACCGCCAGCGTCGGCACCCACGCCCACTTGGGACTGATCCGCCGGACCAGCCGCGGGTTGACCCGGTCGACCGGCCGGCCACGCCCTAGCAGCATTCCGACCGCCAGGGCCAGCCCCAGGGCGAACAGGAAGGGCACGACCCAGCTGGTCGCCATCTCGCCGAACATCGCGCGGAAGTGCCCCAGGCCCACGTAGTCGGCCCGCGGCGAAAAGCCCGTCCAGTCGTACAGGCTGATCTGAAACGCCATGGCCGCCGGCCACGCCACGAATACGCCAAACAGCGCCAGCGCCGGCGAGAGCAGCCCGAGCCCCAGCACCCCCTGGCGGAACCGTGCGTGTTTGCCTCGTACGATCACCTACGTGCCCTTCCCATACCGTTTGTAGTGCATCTGCGCCTTGTGCTCGAGCCTCTCGACAAACCCCTCCGGCGACAACTCATCGCTGCGATGCACGAAGAACTTGCTGAACGTCTCGCCCAGCACGAACTTGAAGAACCTGGGAAACAGCGACTGCAGGCCGCCGGTGATGATGTCACCGGGGCCGGCCGCGTCCAGGATCGGCCCCAGTGCCCGCACCGACTCGGGGAACGCCACGTTCTTTTGCGCCGAGATGTAATTCAGCCGCGACGACGCGATCTCGGCGCCGTAGGCCGACAGGTAACTCAGCAGCAGCGCCGCCCCCTCGGGGTTCTCGCCCTGCCGCGTGATCGCGTGGCCCTGCGCGTTGCAGCTGATCTGCCGCGGGTTGCCCTCGCCCCCGACCACGGCCGGGAAAATGAAACACGACGGGTCGAACACCTGCGGGTCGTAGCTGCGGGTGTTGGAGATCTCGGCCGGCAACCACGTGCCGGTGAACAGGAACGTACACCGCCCCGTGCCGAAGTCCCTCTGGGCGCCGGGCCATTTGCTGGCGCTGAAGCCATCCATCCAGAATCCCCGCTGCCGCCAGCCACGAAGCCGCTGGGCACACGCCAGGTACCGCGGGTCACCCTGCGGCCCGGCGAAGCGGGGCAGATCGCCCCCGCACGTAGCGACGTACGTGTCGTAGCCAAGCGTGCGGTTGACCAGGTCGCCCCACCACATTTCCATGTAGGTCATGCCGTCCTGGGCGATCGGCTCGATCCCGGCCGCCCTGAGCTGCTCGCAGATCTGCTCGAACTGGGCGACCGTCTCGGGAAAGTCGTCCGGGTCGCGCCCGATCTGCCGGAAGTGGGCCCGGTTGTAGAAGATCACGTTGGAGTGGACGATGTCCGGCCAGAGGTACTGGATCTCGGTGCCGGCGGGGAACGGGTGGTTGTTTTGATTGGCGTCGGCCTGGCTGACGGTGTACCGGCTGGCCTGCAGGGCCCACGGGTGGAAGGTGTCCTTGAGCATCGCGCCGGGATCATCCAGCGAGGGCCCGTACATGATGCCCTTCTCGCGCCAGATCGGGGTTTCGGCGTCGGGGATCGGCTGGTCCAGCGGCAGTGCCAGATTCTCCTGGTACAGAATCCGCAATTCCAGCAGTGAACCCGCGATCAGGTCCGGCACATCGGCACCGGTCAGGAACCGAGGCCGATTCGCCGAGAGCACCCACCGGCCGTCCCATCGTTCGACGACCTCGTACTGCGGGAACCGCCGCTCGAAGTCCTCGAACAGCCCGATCGTGTAGGCCGGGTGCAGGTCCTGGAAGACCTGGATCATGCGCTTGTCATATTGCGGATGCAGGTCGGCGAAGGCGTTGAACAGCTTCAGCCGGTTGGTCTCATCCTGCTCGCCCAAGGCCTCGACCAACTGCCTGATGTAGGCCGGGTCGAGCTGCCGGTACCGCGCCGCGAGCGATTCGTCCGATTCGGCCGCGCCCTGCGTCGCGGCAGCCGAACCGTCGCCGCCTGGTGCGGATGTCGTCTCCGCCGTCGGCTCGTCCAGTTTCAGCGGTCGCCGGTAGACCGCCTGGTAGCTGGACCGGACCTGCTCCGCATAGTCCGGCCACGCCTGGATCAGCGCGGCGTAGTGGGCGGCGGCGGCCGGGCCAAACGGCTCGCGCGGGGCGAGGCCCGGCGGGGGTCCCGAATAGAGCAGCTGCACCGGCTCGCCGGGGCCGAACATGCCGGCGTAGATGATCAACTCTTTGTCGCCGTAGGTGATGCGCCGCTGGCTCAGGTCCCAGGCGAGCACGCCCACGAGCGTGATCACGACGACCGCGACTAGCTGATGAAAAAATCGCATACGACTCCCTGTACGCATCAGGTCCCGCTGCACGTGACCGACAGTTTACGCGAGAGTCGCGTTGTCTCCAAGGGGCGTTTTCACCAACCGTACTTCGTCAGGGCTGCCTTCGATTTCGCGATGCCGTCCCACTCGTCGGCGCACGCGCCCGGCTCGCCGACGGGGCCCTCGAACTCGATCGACATGGGTCCGGTCCAGCCGGCGTCCCTGACGATCTGCATGCAACGCGGCAAGTCGAAGCGGACCTCGTCGCCGGCCTCATCGAACTGGAACAGTTTGGCATGGACGGCGATCGCAAACGGCATCAGCTTGGCCACCCCCTCGTAGCGGATCTCCGGCTTGAAGTTGCCGAAGTCCGGCGCGGTGCGGACGCGATTGTCCGAGGCTTTGATGATCTCGATGACGGCGTCGGGGTCGCCGCTGATGCCGCCGTGGTTCTCGATCATCACGCTGATGCCGCTGCCCTCGCCGAAGGCTGCGAGAGCGGCGAACGACTCGGCCGAACGCTTTACGTCGTCGGGCGTGTGCCCTTCGCCCGGTCCGCCGGTGTTGGCGCGGAAGGCGACGGCACCGAACTCGCGGGCGACGTCGAACCACTTCTTGTGGTTCTCGACGGCCTGCTTGCGGGCGGCGGCGTCCGCATCGGCCAGGTCGCCCTCCTTGCCGACCATGACGGTGCGGAAGGTGCAGCCGGCGTCTTTGCCGGCCTGGATGAAGGCCTTGCGCTGCACCGGGTCGTTGATCGGCATCAGCGGGTAGGTCGGGTCGAGCATGCGGATGCCGACCTTGGCGGCGGCGAGCTGGGGGATGCGGCAGATGTCCAGGCCGTCGCGGATCGCGCGGTGGAGGCTGTAGAGGGCGATACTGAATTCCATAATTCGAGGGCTCCATGTAGGGCGGGCTGCGCCCGCCGGCATTTATTCGTCCTGCAGCTTCTTCGGCTGCAGGACGCGCCCGTCCCACTGTGCCAGGCGCATGTCCAGTTCCTTGATCTCGAACGACCGCCCGCATTCGGGGCAGCGATGGTCCTCCGCGTAATACAGCCCGTAGCCGCACTGCGGGCACTTCGGCTCGGCCGGCGGACCCAGCGCGCGAACGTAATACTGCGGCTCGGCTGCCACCTGCATCCGCCAGAGCAGCCACAATGCCAGACCCCCGCCGACAACCATCAGCATGACGATCAGCAGAAGTTCGGGCAATTCGATCATGCCGTTGCGCCACCTCATCATGCCTGCGGTTCGATGCCGGCCCCGTTCATCGGCGACGCAGGGCGGACTTCGCCCGCCACTGCCGCTACGCCTCTTCCTGCGGCTCCACCGGCCGGAGAACCTCACCGTCCCACTCGGCGTAAGACGGGTCGATCTCGCCGGGCCTGAACGACTGCCCGCACTCGGGGCACCGCTGATACCGGGCGAAGAACAAAATGTAGCCGCAGCGACGACAGACCGGCTCGCGGCCCCGTTTCCGGGGCAGCAGGTCCCGGTAGTAGCTCCACCGCATCTGCCGGCCCAGCTTCCACAGGAACTGGGCGGCCCCGAAAAACAGCGCGATAAAGAACGGCCCCGCCAGGATGAACATCCAGAGGTCCGCCCATTGACCGCGCATCGTTAATCATCTCCGATCGCGCAGTTCCTGCAACGTCTGTGTGGCAAGCTGCGCCGGCGGCTGTCGTTGTTGTTCAGTCCCTTCAGGGACGAAAGACCCGTGCGGAGCTTCCGGCGCTCGGAACGCAGCCACAGCCCGGCTTCGGCCGTGGCACCTGGCGGCACCGCTCAAAGGCAAAGCGGCGTCTGCGCCGCCGCACTCCAAAGGCTGTCGCCGTTTTGCGCGCCCCGTTCACCTTACCTGCCCGGGCGTAGCCGTTGTCTGGCGAAGCCGGGTCACCTTGTCACCTTGCCACCCGGTCACCTTGTCATGCTGCCGCGTTGTCATGTTGTCATATTGCCACCGACGCCCGCCGTCACCCCTCCAGCAGCTTCTGCACGTCGACCGGCCGGCCGGTGGCGATGCTGACGTTGGCGGCGGCGCCGACGAGGACGGCCTGGACCGCCTGGTCGAGCGGGGCCATCCGCTCGGTCACCTTCTTGCCCAGGGGCGCACCGAAGAACTCGTCGCGCAGCGCCGGGTCGGCGCCGCCGTGGCCGCCTTCCTGCCGCGTAACCTCCACGTCCTCGACGCCCTTGCCCGGGCGGATCAGCCGCAGGACCGTCCCCTTGTCGGCCTCCAGGCCCGGCACGATGCTACCGCCGCCGAGCCAGCTGGTGTCCTTGACCGTGCGGTACTCCAGCCGGCCGGCGGTGCCCTCGATGCTGATGATGTAGCCTTCCACCGGGCTGTACGCCTGGAGGCTGTAGGTCACCTCGATGCCGTTGTCATAATTATAGAGAACAGAGGCGTGGTCCTCGATGTCGATGCCCGGGTCGAACACGCACCCGTCGCGGACGTAGCCGTCCTCGCTCTCGGCCTGCTGGTAGAGGCTCTTCGCCTTGTCGCTGGCGAACATGTCGACGTGGAACTCGCAGCGCTTCGCGTGCGGGCACGCGCTGCACCGCGGGCCGTGGAAGGGGCCCTTCTCGCCGTAGAACAGCAGCCCGCCCCGCGCGGTCAGCTGATCGGCCTTGCCGCCCGCCCACCAGTTCAGCAGGTCGAAGTGGTGGCTGGCCTTGTGGATCAGCAGCCCGCCCGAATTGCTCTTGTTCCGATGCCACCGGCGGAAGTAGTCCGCCCCGTGCCGCCGGTCGAGCAGCTCGTGGAAGGTCATGTTCAGCACCCGGCCGATCGCGCCAGCGCGAAGCAGTTTGTAAATCGCCATCTCGGCCGCACCGTACCGCGCGTTGTGCGTGACAAAGACGGTCCCGCCCGTCCGCTCCTGCGCTTTGATGATCCGCCGGCACTGCTCGGCGCTGACGCACAGGGGCTTTTCGCTGACGACCGCCTTGCCCGCCTCCAGCGCCGCGACGATGTAGCCGGCGTGGCTGGCGTCGCGCGTCGAGACCGCCACCACGTCGCAGTCGCACTGCTCGAGCATCTGCTCGAAGCTGGTGAACTGCGGCAGGTCCGGCTCGCCGATGATCCCGGCTGAGGCCGCCATCCGCTTGGCGTTCAGGTCGAACAGGCCGACCAGCCTCGCCGTCCTGGGAAACTCCTTGGCCAGCGGCACGCCGAACATCCCCGTGCCCCGCCCGCCGCAGCCGGCCAGCACGTACCGCAGCGTACCCTTGCCGACCTTGCCGTTGCCCGCCTTCGACGCCTTCGCCGCCTTCTTCGCTACCTTGCCCGCCACGTCCTGCTCCCTGTTACAATCCATTAATACGCATGCTTCTGCAGCAGCGCCTTGCCGGGTGCCCTCGGACACGAGGCAACATCCGCCATCGGGACGGCGATGTCCGAGTTAACTCAATACGCGTACTTCTGCAGCAGCGCCTTGCTCCTCACTACGCCTTCGTGATCGTCGATCTTGCCCTCGAACTCGATCCCGAAGATCCCCTGGTAGCCGGCCTCGCGGAAGATGCCCATGCAGGCCTTTGCGTTGATCCGCGGGTCCTCGCCGGCCGCATCGAACTCGAGGAACTTGGCGTGCACGAATTTCGTGTACGGCGCGATCTTTTTGAGCCCTTCGAGGCGGTACTCGTCCGGAAAGTTGCCGAAATCGGCCAGCGCGCCGAAGTGGGGGCTATTCACGGCCGTGATGATCTCGACCATCGTGTCCGGGTTGACGGAGATGCCCCAGTGGTTCTCCATCAGCAGGGTCAGGTCGGCTTTTTGCGCCCACTCGGCGAGCTGGGCGAATGATTCGGTGCAGGCCTTGACCTCCTCGGGGGTCGACTCGTTGCCCTTGCCGCCGCTGTTGGCGCGGAAGGCCCCGCAGCCGAGGGCGTGGCACACGTCGAACCACTTGCGGTGGTTCTCGACGGCCTGTTTGCGCTCGGCGGGGTCGGTCGCGCCGAGGTTGCCGTGGCCATCAACGGCGATGCCGACGATCCGGGCATTGACCGCGTCGGCCGCTGCCTTCAAGTCCTTCAGGTATGCATCGGAAATCGGGCTTTGGGCCGGTTCTTTCGGATCGTCATAGACGAAAAACGGGCTGTTGAGCTCGATCCGGTCGATGCCGAATTCCTCTACAGCCAGTCGGGGATAGTCGATGAGCTTGAGCGGGTCATGTTCCCGGCGAAAGCGGCGATTCAGGCTCCAGCCTGCCAGTGCGATCTGCATTGTCTGCTCCTTTGCCTGCATGTGCGGATCTGCGTGTGGCTGTGAATAACCGGTGATGGCCCATGCCATTGTGGCGTGCCCACCCGGTGCGGTCAACGCTGCGACACTTGACATTCTCCGCCCGGCCGGGTCAAATGGCCCCCGTTTACACAGGGAGGCTATCGATTATGGCAGAGACTGCTACGGAATATCGGTCGGATGTGATCGCCGACGGCTTGCGGGAACTGGGGCTGAAAAAGGGCGACGTCGTCCTGTTCCACAGTGACCTGCGGGCGCTCGGCCCGGCCCGCGAACTGATCAGGTACAAGGACAAGAACATGGGCGCCGACCTGATCTGCGAGGGCTTCCTCAAGGCCGTCGGCGATGAGGGCCTGGTCGCCGCGCCGGCCTTGTCGGCCAGCTTCGCCCCCGGCGAGCCCGGGCCGGCCAAGTACGCCTTCAACCCGGCGACCACGCCCAGCCGCGTCGGCAGCGTCACTGACGTGTTCCGCCGCTGGCCCGGCAACAAGCGCAGCGCCCACCCCACGCACAGCCTCTCGGCCATCGGCAGCCGCGCCGACGAGTTCATCAAGGACCACGACAAGGGGAGCACCTTCGATCGGCAGACCACCTACGGCCGGTACTATGACTGGGACGGCTGGGTCTGCTGGTTCGGCACGGACAACCGGACCAACACCACGATCCACGCGGTCGAGGACTGGATGGACCTGCCCTACATGGAAGACGCCTATGCCCTGGTCGAGCAGCCCGACGGCTCGGCCCAAAAGGTGAAAGTCACCAAGAGCCCCTGCGGCCCGCGCGACTTCTACCGCAAGAACAGCAAGATCGAGCAGTGGCTGCTGGCGCAGAACTTCATGCGCAAGGGCCAGATTTACAAGGCCGAGGTCTACCTGATGAAGGCCCGCGAGCTGTGCGACCTGACCTGGCAGGCCATCACGGAAGACCCGACGATCCTGCT
>JAWLBS010000157.1:0-8527 GCA_041687575.1 Phycisphaerae bacterium
CCCTCACCGCGCCTTGCCGATCTGCTTACCCGCCACCTCGGATTGGCGGGTGACGGCGGGCCGCCCGGTCAGCAGGATCCCTACGGCGATCAGCACGCCGGCCAGCGCCACCGGCAGGAACTGCAGGGAAGTCACCGCGGGGTCGTCCGGGGCGTAGTACATATCGTGAAGGACCTGCACCGCCAGGCCCAGCAGCGGGGATATCGCGGCACCGAAGATCGCCTTGCCCTGCGACTCGATGCTCAGAACGGTCGCCATCCGCTTCTGGTCGGACCGATCGGCAAAGCGGCTGACCTGGATCGGCCGCCAGAAGTTCTGGATGACCGACAGGCCGATGAAACCCGCGATCGCCACGCCCATCGCGCCGGTCAGCGGCAGCCACTCGAGCGCCCCGACTGTCAGCCCGGCGGCGATCACCACGAAGGTGAGCAGGTTCATCTTCCACAGCCACACCGCGCCGCGGTCCTCCGAGCCGGCGCGAGCGGCCACACTGGCCGAATGCCTCGATGCGTAGCTGCTCAGCAGGTACAGCACGAAGTAGACCGCCCCGACCAGCACAGCCGTCCTCTGCCGCTCGTCCAGGTCCGCCAGCAGGCTCCAGCCCAGGATCGCCGGCAGTGCCATGGCGGCGGCCTTGATGATCGGCTGGAGGTAGTATTGCGTGACCGCATAGCCGCCTTCGAAGCCCATGGACTCGGCGATCAGCCGCCGCAGCGGTCGGTTGCGGACGCTGTCCCGAAGGCTCACCAGCAGCAGCCGGACGATCTCTCGCAGGTTGCGATGCTCCGTCTCGCCGTCGAGGTATCGCGGGTAGGTGAGCAGGTTGATGATGTTGATCATGTACGGGACGATGCTCATCAGGAAAATCCAGGAGTACTTCTTGAGCGTGAAGACCAGCGCCGCGGCGATAATCACGCTCAGGGCCGAGCCCAGTTTGCTCCAGGATCGCGTGAATCCATACACTTTGGTCTTTTCCGATTGGCGGTCGTTGCGGGCGAGCCACTCGAAGATGATCGCCTTGTGAGTGCCGGTGCGGAAGGCCTCGCCGACGCTGAAAAAGGCCATGGCCACAAACATCAGCCAGACGGACGAGGCGAGCCCGAAGATGGCGAACGCGGCGATGTAACCCGCGAAGGAGACGATCATCGACCGCCGCCGGCCCAGCACGTCGGCGACGGCCCCGCTGGGGATCTCCATGAAATTGATGCACAGGTCTCGGAAGCCCAGCAGCAGCCCGATGACGGCGAACGACATGCCCTTTTCCAGAAACGCCAGCAGCAGGAACGGATCGTAGTACTGCTGGTTCTTCAGGAAGCCGTAAAGGCAGAATCTCTTGATCATCGCCGCATCACTCCGGAATGTTCAGGCAGTATATGGGCTCGCTGGCTGCGCTTTCAAGGTTCGCGCCGGCCTCGGTGGTCCGCCACGTCGATACCTCGTTTCGCGGGTTGCCTGCGACTGTTTGGCTGCAGGGATGCTCGGCCGGCTCAGTGTAATCGATCCGGGGCAGCCGGCAATCCGCTATCGGCAACGGGCCCTATGATCGATGAGGGCAATAGCATTGCCGGATGAATCTGCGGGACGACGGGGGAAAGCCGCACGTTCATGTCACGCGCGCGGGATGGTCATTCACAAGGCGAACGGGGGGAAGGGCTTATGAAGAAAAGGGTAGCGAATCGCGCCCTTGGCATTTGCTGGTGGGCGGATTGGCCGCCGGGTTGCTCACAATGTTGGTCGATGTCGGGGCAGGCCTGTAAGTGCTTTGTTTCGCGAGGGTTGTGCCGACCCGAAAAAGGTTGCAGAAGTTTGTTTGACGGGTACGATATATTGATGTACATCCTGTCTTCGCCACAACTGATTGTGGGTAGACTATAATTACCCAGGCAAGGCATTTCAGCCGGGGTCAGTTGCAAAACGAATCGGTGGGCTTGCCTTGATGTTCGGTATATGTTAGGATGCCGGTTGCGAGGATGACGCATTTCAGTCCGAGCGACTCCAGATGTACCGGCGGCCCACGCGGAAGATGCTGTCCAGAATTGCCTTTGAGCGGATAGGAGCGCTGCTATGACAGTCCAAGCTGATCGTGTCGTCATAAATCGTGCCGGTACCGATAGCGAGATCCCCACCCTCACCGAAAACGGCCTTCGCGTCCTGCGGGCCCGTTACCTCAAAAAGGACGAGGACGGTAAGCTCGTCGAGACCTCGGCGGACCTGTTCCGCCGCGTCGCCCGGTCGGTCGCCGCCATCGAGCAGGTCTACGGGGCCGACAGCGAGCAGGTCGATGAGTGGGAGGACCGGTTCTACCGGCTGATGACCTCCGGGCGGTTCATGCCCAACAGTCCGACGCTGATGAACGCCGGCCGCGAAATGGGCATGCTCAGCGCGTGCTTCGTCCTGCCGGTCGGCGACAGCATCGACGAGATCTTCGACTCGGTGAAGCACACCGCGATGATCCAGAAGGCCGGCGGCGGGACGGGCTTCGCCTTCGACCGGCTCCGGCCGACCGGGGACTACATCAAGAGCAGCGGCGGCCAGACGTCCGGGCCGATCCCGTTCTGGCGGGTCTTTTCCGAGGCGACCAACGCCATCCAGCAGGGGGCGTTCCGCCGCGGCGCGAACATGGGCATGATGTACGTCCACCACCCGGACATCCTGAAGTTCCTGCACGCCAAGCAGGACCTCAGCCAGTTCACCAACTACAACATCTCGGTCAAGATGACCGACCAGTGGATGAAAGATCTGGCGGCCGATGCCAACAGCCCGCACGTGGTCCGCAACCCGCGGACCGGCCACGCGTTCTTCATGCCCAAGGACCTGGAGATCTGGAAGTACGACGTCCACTCGCTGATCTCGGCGGATGAGTATGTCGAGAAGATCACCGGCGATGCCTCATACTGGACCACGCCGAAGCTGACCCGGCCGGTGCCCGCGGACCTCGCGGCGAAGCTGACGACCAAGGGCGAGATCTGGCAGATCATCACGCAGAACGCCTGGCAGACCGGCGAGCCGGGCCTGGCCTACATCGATCGGATCAACGACGAGAACCCCACCCCCAACGTCGGGCGGATCGAGTCGACCAACCCGTGCGGCGAGCAGCCTCTGCTGCCGTTCGAGGCGTGCAACCTGGGCAGCATCAACCTGGGCTACTTCGTCAAGAACCCGTGCAGCCCGCAGGCCGAGGTCCGCTGGGACGCGATGCGCGAGGCGGTGAGCGAGGCGGTGCGGTTCCTGGACGACGTCATCGACGCCAACCGCTACCCGCTGCCCGAGATCGACGCGATGTGCAAGGGCAATCGCAAGATCGGTCTTGGGGTGATGGGCTTTGCCGATGCCCTGTTCAAGCTGGGCGTGCAGTACAACAGCCAGCAGGGCATCGAGTGGGGCGAGCGGTTCATGAAGTTCATCAACGACGAGGCCCACAACTGCAGCGAGGCCCTCGCCCGCGAGCGAGGCAGCTTCCCCAACTGGCAGGGCAGCATCTGGGAGACCGAGCACAACCGGCCGATGCGCAACGCCGCGACCACCACCGTCGCCCCGACCGGGACGATCAGCATCATCAGCAATTGCTCCGGCGGCATCGAGCCGATGTTCAGCCTGGCATTTTATCGGAACGTGCTCAAGGGCCAGGAAGAGGGCGCCAAGCCCATGATCGAGGTCAACGACACGTTCCGCCAGGCGGCCGTCCGGGGCGGGTTCTTCAGCGAAGAGCTCGTCGACCAGATCGCCACGGCCGGCTCGCTGGCGCACATTGACGGGGTGCCGGAGGAGATCCGCAGGGTCTTCGTCTGTGCCCACGACATCGAGCCGGACTGGCACGTGCGGATGCAGGCTGCCTTCCAGAAGCATTGCGATTCGTCGATTTCCAAGACGATCAATTTCCCCAACTCCGCCAAGGTCGAGCAGGTCGAGGCGATCTACCGCAAGGCCTTCGAGCTGGGCTGCAAGGGGATCACGGTCTATCGCGATGGGTGCCGGGCCGAGCAGCCGATGTCGCTGAAGAAGGCCAAGGGCTCCGACACGCCCGCCCCGGCGCAGACGCCGCCGGCCGGCGGCAGTGCGGACAAGGCGGCGCCCAAGGCGGTGCCGTTCAAGCCGATCGAGCCGGCCCAGGTGCCCGAGATGATCTCGGGTCTGCGGATCCGGCAGATGACGCCGTTCGGCAACATGCACGTGAAGCTGACGGTCGATCCGCGGACCGGGCGGGAGCTGGAGGTCTTCGCGCAGCTCGGCAAGGGCGGCGACGTGGCCAACAGCGATCTCGAAGCAATCTGCCGCATGATCAGCCTGTGGCTGCGGGCGGGCGGTTCGTTGCGGCACGTGATCAAGCAGCTCAAGGACATCGGCTCGAGCCTGCAGGTGCCCACCAAGGAGGGCAAGATCATGAGCCTGGGCGACGGGCTGGCCCGGGCGATGATGAAGTACCAGCGGGCGAAGGAGCAGTTCGGCCTCAAGAGCCTGCTGCTGGGCGAGGCGGACCTGAGTTCGCTCAACCGGTACCTGTCGACGGACGGTCGGCCGGCCGGCGGCAAGGGCAATGGCAATGGCAACGGCAACAAGGCCGGCGGTGACGGTCAGGCCCCCCAGGCGGTGGCGGTGCAGAGCTTGGCGGCGCAGCGGCGGGCGATGTTCAAGGTGAAGTGCCCCGAGTGCCAGACGACGCTGACGTTCGCCGAAGGGTGCGTCAAGTGTACGGGTTGCGGGTACTCGCAGTGTTGACGGCCATGCGGCTCCCGACGATTTGTTCGCCCTTGGCGGGGCTTTGGCGGGCAGCCCGCCCTGCGGTGGGCCGTGGCATCCGGCGGGCGGCGGCGGGCATTGTGGGCATCGGACAGGATTAGCTGTCAGTTAAAGTTGGCTTAAAGATCTGATATCCGTTTGCCGACGTATGGGTAAGGATTGGTGTCGGCGCGTTCGTTGCGGCGCCATGACTGTTGTCTGCTTGTGATTATTCGAGGGGCCTGTTGTACGGGAGATGTTGTTGCCGTGTGATGTACATCTGGCTTCTTTCCCCTCCGGAAAGCACCGGGGCAGCCGAAAGGCGCCTGGTGCTTTCTTTTTTTAGTTGCCAGTCGCCCTACGCGGGCCGGAACGTCAGGCTGTAACAGTCCATGGGGATCCACGGATCAATACCCACGAACGCGAAGATCGCGGCGATGGCGGTGAAGAAGGCATTCCGGACGGCCGGTACGTAGAAGATCGCGACGAACACCGCGATCAGGCCGAACATGCTCGCCTGGGGGTTCAGCAGGCGGACCCGCATCGACGCGCTCAAAAACGGCTCGACGATCTGGAACCCGTCCAGCGGCGGGATCGGCAACAGGTTCAGCAGGAAGGCGAACAGCTGCAGCAGGGCCATCGTCCCGGCGAAGATCGCCCAGGTCGGCCATGAATTCGGGTGACCGACCCAGTCGACCAGCCCGAGTCGCGGGTGGATGACGGCTGCCAGGATCAAAAACAGCGTCAGGTTCGACAGCGGCCCCGCGGCCGAGACGATGCTGCCGTACCATCGCTTGCGCAGGGCGAGCCGGTCGATCAGCACCGCCCCGCCGGGCAGCGGGACCCCGCCCAGCCACAGGGCGACCAGCGGGATCAGGATCGAGCCGATCGGGTCGAGGTACAGCAGCGGGTTCATCGACAGGTAGCCCCGCTCGCGGACCGACCGGTCGCCCGCCAGGTACGCGACCAGGGCGTGCGAATACTCGTGGATGCACACGCTCATGATCCAGCCGATGATGACTGCCAGAAAGACGGGGTTCACGGTGGCCCTTTCCTTCTACAGTTCGACCTTGTACAGGCTGGCGCTGAAGCCGTCCGTCTCGCCGAGCCAGATCACCCCGTCGTCCCAGGCCGTGCCGTGGAAGTAGACGACCGGGGCCTCGGTATTGACCGGGCCGAGGTCCTCGAACTTGCGGGTCCGCGTGTCCAGCCGGACCAGGTGCGCGTGCGGGAAGCCGACCGTCAGATACAGCACGTCGTCCTCGCCCTCGCACATGGTGGCGATCCGCCGGCCGCCCGGGGCCCGGCCGATCAGTTCGAGCTTGCGCGTCTCCCAATCGAGTTTGAAGACCAGGGCGTTGGCGACGGTGCCGAAGTAGATCTCGCCGCGGCGGGTGGTGGTGTTGGCATCCATGCCGACGTTGCCCTGGACCGGGTCGCCGGCGTCGGCGAGGATCTCGACATTGGTGCGCGAGAGCAGTTCTTTCGCCGGGTTGTACTCCAGCAGATTCAGCGCCCTGCCCCGCGTCAGGTATGCCCCGAAGACTTTGCCGTCGGGGGCGGCGATCTCCTTGTGATAGCAAAAGCCGCTGATCCGCCCGTGGTCGAAGTACTCGCGCCGCTCGAGGTCGAACACGAGGAACCGGTTGCCCGGCAGCGTGTGGCCGCAGACGCGGTGGGTCTTTTCGCTGTAGACCATCGAGTGCCAGTATTCCAGGGGGCTGCCGATGTGGAAGTCTTCGTGCTGGGCGGTGACGGGGTTGTAGCGGACCAAGTGCCCGCCGGGCGCCCAGGTGCGGCGGTCCCAGGTCTCCAGGGATTCGATGCCGAACTTGTCGGGGTCGATGGGCAGGCCGCTTTTGGCGCGGCGCTGCTGCATGCGGTCGTCGCGCCCGCCGCCGGCTGCCCGCTGGCCCGGCAGGCCGTCCCAGCCGAGGTTGAGGTCCTCGCCGCACAGCAGGCGGCCCTGCTCGTCGAGGCAGAGGCTGTTGTGGATCTTCCAGAGCAGGCCCTTCTCCTGGGCCCAGGGGAACACCGGCGGGTGCATCTTGATGGAGCCGGCGTCGATGTCGCACTCGGCGAGGATGTGCCGCCCGCCGGTCAGGCCCATGTAGAGTTTCCGGCCGTGCTTGACTATGGCGGTGATGGCGACGGCCATCGGGTCCGGGACGATCATTTCATGGACGCGCATCGGAAAAAGCCTCCGCTACGGGGGTTATGACTACTGCGAGGGCCATTGTGGCACGGACGGGGGCGGGTGGCAAGGCGGGAAAGGCTGCGGGTGCATCCACCCGTCGGTGGCGGGCGCTTGATGGGGGTCTGACCCCTGGTAGCGCGCCTGCACCCGATTCCCCGTACCCGATTCCCGTGGGGGCACCAATACCTGAAGCATCCGACGGGGTCTGACCCCCTGGGGAGAACGCTGCAAGGGGTGCCCTGGTCCTTCTTCAACGAGCCGCGACCGTGAGGGAGCGGTAAACCCCGCCGTGCCGCTCAAATCCCGCGGGGTCAGACCCCGGTGACGTGCACACACATTCACGCCGCCTTGAAATCCCGGTGTTGATCCCGCTGGGAAACGTGCGATTCGGGGTCAGACCCCTGGGAACGCCACCAAACAACGAAGGCACCCCCCGGGGGGCTATTGCCGCTCCTCCCAATCGCTGCCGAAGTCGTACCGGCCGCGAAGCGCCATGACCAGTCCGCAGAGTTTGTCGATGTCCTCGGTGGCGGCGTCGATGGCGACCCGCAGGACGTGGAGGTCTTCGGGCTGGCCGGTCTCGGAGATCCGCTTGAGGGCGGGTTTGCCGAAGATGACGTACTCCTGGTGGCTCATCACGTCGACGCCGATAATCACGTCGGCCTGGCGGACCAGGTCGGCGGTGACGGGGTTGGTCCGGTCGTGCTCGCCGAAGAAGGCTTCCAGGGGGATCGGCTCGGCGGGGTTGTCCGGACTGCCAGCGGTCATCTTCGATTCCTGTATCTGATTGTTGGCGGCCGGGGCTCAATCCGGCGAGTGTTCTGAGGGCTCTGCTGGTTCGCCCGCGCGATCGGCGTCGCTGACGAATTCGCCCAGCCGCTGCGCGGTTGACGGTGCGTGGCCTTCGTAGTGGTTATTGGCGAAGGCGGAGACCGGCAGGCCCTTTGCCATGGCATATCGGACGATTTGGGCCCACCAGTTGAGCCGCTCAGTGCAATCGACGACGGTGCGGTCCCATGTCTTGGTCTGTCTCTCGATGTTGTAGCGGTCGCCCAGCAGGCGGATGGGGACGGTGCCGGCGGTGAATAGCTCATCGGCCCGGCCGAGCAGATCGCGCGGGTGCGGCATCCAGACGTGGTCGATCAGGACCAGCGGCACGCTCCGCTGGCGCAGGGCGTCCAGCAGGGGCGGCTTGAGGAAGGTCTTGTTGCGGATCTCGACGGCGAAGCGGTTCGGGGCGTCCAGGCGGTCGAGGAACGGCAGCAGCCGCCCGAGAAAGCCCTCCAGGCTCACCCCGTCGGCCTTCTTGTAGTAGGGGAACTGCAGCACGATCGGCCCGAGCTTCTCGCCGAGCGGCGCCATCACGTCGAGGTATTGGGCGAGCAGGTCGTCGGTGTCCTGCAGGAACCGCTGGTGCGTGACCTCGCCGAACATCTTCGGCGAGAAGACGAACCCGGCCGGCGTGGCGGTTGCCCACGCCTCGACCGTCCGGGGGCGGGGGATGCCGTAGTAGGTCGAATCGACCTCGACGCCCGGGAAATGGTCGGCGTAGCAGGCCAGGTAGTCGCCCGGCCGGGTGCCGTCGGGATAGAACACCCCTCGCCAGTCGTCGTA
>JAWLBS010000157.1:8627-11016 GCA_041687575.1 Phycisphaerae bacterium
CCCTGCGAGATCCGATTCCCGTACGGAACGCCACCGCGCGACCACGCACTCCGGCGGCAACCGAGGCGCTTTCCACGGGTCGTGCAGGTTGCCGCCCGCCCCGTCCCGGCTATGATACATTGCGAAGCTGCGGCGCCCGTGGCTCAACTGGATAGAGCAGCGGACTTCGGATCCGCAGGTTGGGGGTTCGAATCCCTCCGGGCGCGGTGACTTGTCTTGCACTTCATTCTGATATCCGCCATACTCCCACCCGCCACAGCGGTCGTGGCAGGGGCGGACTTTCGGGATGATTCGACGCATTGTACTCGACAACTTCATGTCGCATGCGCACACGGTCATCGAGCCGGCTGACGGGCTCACCGTGCTGGCGGGGCCCAACAATTGCGGCAAGTCGGCGGTCGTGGTGGCACTGCAGACCCTTTGCGGTCGGCACGCGGGCGACTTCATGGTCCGGCACGGCCAGAAGGAGTGCTCCGTCACCGTCGAGACCGACGACGGCCACGTCATCCGCTGGCGGCGAAAGGGCAGCGTCGTCAGCTACAACATCGACGGTACCGACTACCACCGCGCAGGCCGGCAGGTGCCCGAGGACGTCGACCGGCTGCTGCGCCTGCCCAAGGTGACCGACGCCGACGGCAACGCAAGCTTCGAGATCCACTTCGCCGACCAGAAGCAGCCGATTTTCCTGCTCGACCAGACCGGCCGGCAAGCGGCGACGTTCTTCGCATCGAGCTCCGACGCGGCCCTGCTGATGGAGATGCAGCGCAGGCACAAGGACAAGGTCCGCGACGAGCGGGCTCGCGAGAAGCACCTGGCCGGCCAGGTCGAGGACCTGACGCAACAGATCGAGGCGCTCGCCCCGGCCGAAGACCTCGATGATCGCCTCACCGAGGTCGAGAGGGCGCACGAGGCGCTGCTGCAGCAGGCCCGCGACCTGGCGGCGCTGGGTGAGGCGATCGCCGGTCTGCGGCGGCAGGCGGCGACGACGAATCAGGCGGCGACGCGGGCGAAGGCGCTGGCGGCACTGAAGGCCCCGCCGGTGCTGCACGAGGTCGCCCCGCTGGATGACCTGATCGAGGCGATCGAAAGGCGGACGCAGCAGATCGACACAGAGCAGGGGCGGGTCCGGGCGATGGCGGGGCTGGCTGAGCCGCCGGCGCTGGAGCCGACCGGGCCGCTGGAGCAGCTCTGTCGGGCGATCGACACCTGCCGGCGGGAGGTCACGCGGCAAACGGTAGAGGTGAAGTGTCTGGCGGATCTGAGTCGCCCGCCCGAGCAGCACGACGTGCAGACGCTGGCGACCGTGGTGCGGGCGCTGGACGCAGCAGGGGCGAATGCGGCCGGTTTCAAACGGCAGGTCGCGTCGCTGACCAACCTGCATGCCGTGCCGCAACTGGCGGATGAAACGGTGCTGGCCGGGCAGATCGACGGGTTGCAGGCGGCACTCAAACACCAATCGGCGCGCAAAGAGCAGGTCCGCTGCGCGACCGCCGAAGTGTGTGCCGCCGAGCAGGCGATCCGGGACTGGGCGCAGGCCAACCCGGTGTGCCGGCTGTGCGGGGCGGTGATCGACGCGGACCGGCTGGTGGCTGGCGGGGGGCACGCGCATGGGGCGTGAGTACACCGGCATCCTCTTCGTCGGCGACCCGCATCTGGCGAGCTATCCGCCGGGCTTTCGCAAGGACGACTACCCCCGCGTGACGCTGGAGAAGCTGCGCTGGTGCCTGGGCTACGCACGGGAGTACCGCCTGCTGCCGGCGCTGCTGGGCGACCTGTTCCACCGCCCGCGCGACAACGCCAACTGGCTGATCGGCGACCTGCTGGCGATGCTCACCGGGCAGGAGGTGATCGCGGTCTGCGGCAATCACGACCTGCGTTACAATTCCCTGTCCGATGACGATTCGCTGACGATCCTGTGCAAGGCGGGCGCGCTGCGGCTGGTGACGTGTGAGGACCCCTGGTCCGGCCGCATGAACGGCCGCGAGGTAATCGTCGCCGGCACGGCGTGGGGGCAGTGGCCGCAGAAGGAGGCGCTGTCGCTGCCGGACGGGTGCGTCCTGGGATCGGCGGCAGAGCGGGGCGACCGCGGGGGTCTGACCCCTGGCACCACGCCCGTAATCGAGTCCAAGGTGCAATTCCCCGCGGGAGACAGGCACCTGAAGCATCCACCGGGGTCTGACCCCCTGGGAAAATCCCACGACGGACATGACTGCCACGAGGCAAAGGATGCACCCCTGCCGGACGGCGACACCGCCGCTCGCCCGCTGGTGTTCTGGATGCTGCACCACGACGTGGTCGTGCCGGGCTACGAGGAGCAGGGGCGGTTCAAGCCCTACGAGATCGACGGGGTGGCGGCGGTGGTCAACGGCCACATCCACCGCTGCCTCGA
>JAWLBS010000158.1:0-11000 GCA_041687575.1 Phycisphaerae bacterium
AGCCGCAGTTCGGCGAGATGCTGGTCGAGGACGTGGAGGTCAAGCCCGCGACGGTGGACGTGCTTCTGCCGTCAAAGCTCGCGGAGACGTTGTCGGGGGGTGTGTTCCCCGTCAACGCCGGCCGGCACGTGGACACCAGCCGGCCGGGCGAGGCGCAGAAGGCGACGATCGCGCTGCAGTGGCCGGGCGACGGCCCGCAGGCGCGGTTCGTCCGTTTCGACCCCGAGAACCTGGAGATCCGTTTCCGCCTGAAGGACACGACCGCCTCGGCCAGGTTCCAGAGCGTGCAGGTGTCGTTCAGCGCCCCGCCGGACGTGCTGGCCAGGTATAGGCCCGTGCCGGTCGAGCCGGCCGAGTTCCGCCCGGACATCCAGGTGAGCGGGCCGAAGCAGCTGATCGACAACCTGAACAAGACGGATATCAAACTAGTTGTGGAGCTGTTCAGTTTTGACGAGGCGAACGTCGGCACGGTGATTACCCGCCGGGTCCTGGTCCAGGGCCTGCCGCCGGGGGTGCGGGTGACCACGCCGCCGCGGGACGTCCGCTTCCGACTCGAGGAAAACACGAAATGACCACCCAAACGACCGATCTGACCGCCTATGCCGTCACCCTCGCCCGCCAGGCGCGGCAGGCCGGCTATGTGCTCGCCCAGACCAGGGGGCAGGTTCGCGACGCCGCGCTGACCGCCGCCGCCCGGCTGCTTCGCGAGCGCACGCCGCAGATCATCGAGGCCAACGCGAAAGACATGGCCGCCGGCGAACAGGCGGGTCTGGCGACCGCGACGCTCGACCGCCTCCGCCTCGACGAGAAACGCATCGCGGGCATCGCCGGCGACGTTGAGGCGATTGCCGCGCAGGTCGACCCGGTCGGCCAGGTGATCGACGGCTGGGTCCGGCCGACGGGGCTGCGGATCGAGAAGGTCCGCGTGCCGATCGGCTCGGTGCTGATCATTTACGAGGCCCGCCCCAACGTCACTTCCGATGCGGCCGCCCTGTGCATCAAGAGCGGCAACGCCTGCATCCTGCGCGGCGGCAAGGAGGCGCTGCACTCGAACATGGCGATCGGGCAGGTCTTCCGCGACGCGGTCGCTGAGGCGGGCCTGCCGGCCGCGGCGGTGCAGATCGTCGAGACGACCGACCGCGCCCTGGTGCCGATCCTGCTTAAACAGAACGAGAATATCGACCTGGTGGTCCCGCGCGGCGGCGAGAGCCTGATCCGCGCCGTGGTCGCCGATTCGACGATTCCGGTGATCAAGCACTACACCGGCAACTGCCACGTCTACGTCGACGCGGATACCGCGGGCGCAGCCGAAAAGGTCCGCGACCTGTGCGTCAACGCCAAGGTCCAGCGGCCCGGGGTGTGCAACGCGGCCGAGACGCTGCTGTTTCACGAGGATATAGCGGATGCCCTGGTCCCGCCGGTCTGCGAGGCGCTGGCGGCGGCAGGTGTGGAGATCCGCGGCTGCGAACGGACGCGGGCGCTGTTTTCAGGGGCGAAGGCGGCGCAAGAGAGCGACTGGTCGACCGAGTACCTCGACCTGATTGTGGCGGTCAAGGTGGTCGATTCGCTGGATGCGGCCATCTCGCACATCAACACGTACGGCTCGCACCACACCGACGCGATCGTGACGCTGAATGTCGAGGCAGCCGACCGGTTCGTCGCGGCCGTCGACAGCGCCAGCGTGATGGTCAACGCCACGACCCGCCTGTCCGACGGCGGCGTGTACGGGCTTGGCGCCGAGGTGGGCATCAGCACCGACAAGCTGCACGCCCGCGGCCCGATGGGCGCCGCCGACCTGACGACCTACAAGTACGTCGTTCGCGGAGACTGGCACCTGCGGACGTGACGGGCGCCGCCCGGCGGCTGAAGGCGGAGACGAAGGCGAGAGGCCGGGCGCCTGCGTATCATTTGATGGCGATACTGCCGTAGTTATCCGGCTAGGCACGAGAATGGCAAAGCAGGTCAGATCAGCAAAGGCCCGATCGGCAGGCGAGCAGATTCGTCTGATGACCCGGCGGATCGTACGCCAGTTCCGCCCGGACAGGATCATTCTGTTCGGCTCGCACGCCCGCGGTGGTGCCGGTCCCGATAGCGACGTCGATCTGCTCGTCGTGATGCCGGTGGAAGGCTCAACACGGGCCAAGGCCGAGGAAATCGGCGTCGCCCTGCATGATTTTGACGTGGCCAAAGACGTGATCGTCGTCCGACCCGAGGAATTCGCGTGGCGCAAGGACGTTGTCGGGACCATTGAGTGGCCTGCGGTGCGGGAGGGCAAAGTTCTGTACGCTTGTGGATGATTCCCTTTCTAAGTACTGTAAGGGTTGCTCGTACGATCTGCGGTATGTGTCGCAGCCGCGGTGCCCTGAATGCGGCAGGCCATTCGACCCGGCCGATCGCGATACCTTTTGGCGGCTGAAGGTGCAGGCCCGTTATCGTGCAGTTCACCGTGTTCTACGTGTAGTAGCGCTGCTCGTGATTCTCTCCCTGATTGCCGTGTGCGTTTATCTCGTTTGGGAAGCATCACATTAAAACTGCTGCCAACTGCAGTGGTTGCCTAACACAGTCCCGGGGCCCCAAGGACCAGATATTTGCGTTATTGCCGTTGTTTGAGGCCCCAAAGGGGCCAGATAAGTAAGCCCAGGGTCAAGGCGGCGCAGCCGCTGCGACCTTGGGTAAAAAGACCCTACCGTTCTTGTGCCTCTTTATTGTAGCTTGAGCCCTGAAAGGGCGAGATAGCACTTACCCCTTCTGGCAAAGCGGCCGCACGCTTAGAATTTCGTCGGCCCGTAGCGGTTCGACGGA
Source organism: Phycisphaerae bacterium (assembly GCA_041687575.1). Taxonomy (GTDB): domain Bacteria; phylum Planctomycetota; class Phycisphaerae; order UBA1845; family JANYLN01; genus JANYLN01. The sequence continues at coordinate 2,803 of JAWLBS010000158.1, forward strand.
AGAACCCGGAACCGTTACCACGGCGATGGATTCGCCGACAGCGTTGAAAAACTCCAGGACGCAGCCTTGCTCACCCCCGGCCGGATGGGGCACGTAGTCGATCAGACAGCCGATATCGCCCGCCCGCAGGCCGTGTTCGGGAATGTCTGACTTCAGCGACACGCGTTCATACAGGGGCAGGTTCATTGCTTTGTCTCCCTTCGCGGCTTGAGCGTCACGAAGAATCCGCTCCGCAAGAAGGTACTGCGTCAGCTTGTCAGGGGCGACGGTTGCGTCCGGCGGCACTTTCATTGTAGCCACTCCGGCGATCCGTGGTGAACGGTAGACGCACTGACTATACCGTGCAGGGCCTTGGCGGCCAAGGCCCCCTCTCTGAGACGACGCGTGTCGTCAGGCGTCGCTTTTGCCATGTAGGGCGGGCTGTGCCCTGTGCCCGCCACTATCTCTGAGTCGGGTGCCACGGCTCTTGCCGCCGCTCGCGCAGGTCGATCTTCGCCACCACCTCATCCCCGTGCCACTCGCCGGTCTTGCGGAAGCCGACCTGCTCGTAGAGCCGCTCGGCGACGGCGTTCTGCGGCTTATAGCTCAGGCTGACTTCCGTGCATCCATCCTCCCCCAGCAGCCGGAAAATCTTCGTCAGCGCCGCCCGCCCGTAGCCCTTGCCCTGGTACCCCTCCCCGATCATCAGGCGCTTGATCCAGTAGCGGTCGTCCTCCGGATCGCAGCCGAACAGGGTGAAGCCCACGAGGGTGTCGCCGTCGTAGATGCCCATCGGCCGCAGCGACGGCTTGATCTTCGCCTCCGCCAGCGAGAAGACGTTGGAGGCGACGAAGGACTTCTGATCCTCGCGGACCTGCAGGCGGATGCACTCCCGCCAGTTGGCCAGAGTGATGTCACGAAGTTGTACGGTCACGTCCGGGTCCTCCTGGTATTGCCGTGTGCGGGGCTCAGTCGGTCCTGCGGTTGCGCCCCCGCGCCTCGGGGCTCAGGCCTTGCCCGGTGCGGACACGCCATGTACCTTCTTGCGCTTAAGGTTCGCCGTTTCCGCGGCGAGCATGATTCTTACAGACAGGAGGCTTCAAATGCAATACGTTTTCCCCACGGACCGGGCGGTCCACTATCGTTTTCCCACGCACGTCAACGACCTGGTGATGGACCGGGCGCACGCGACGACCTCGGAGGTCTTCGTGGTCGTCCTCGAGCCGGGCGAGGCGCCGCCGCGGCACAAGCACGATGACACCGAGCAGATCTTCTATGTCCTCGACGGCAAGGGCCGGCTCTGGATCGAGGGCGAGGCGGAGGAGTTTGCCGTCCAGCCCGGCGACGTCGTGCGCGTGCCGCCGAAGGTCTACCACCGCATCTTCTGCCAGGGCGATCAGTCATTGCGGTACCTGGCGATCGACTGTTTCATCGGCGGCCGACCCGAGCAGGAACCGACCTGGGACTCGCATGTCCGGGTGATGTGCGGCGAGCAGGGGTTCGACTACGACAAGGTGACGCGCGCCAGCGGGCGCAAATGACCCCGCACGTTGAGATGATAAGCCCCCAGGTGCACGACGATGCAACAGTCAACTGACGGACCGCTTTACATGTGCGACGAAGCCCAGACCAGCGCCCGCACGATCAAGATGACCGTCGCCTACGACGGCACCGACTTCTGCGGCTGGCAGACCCAGCCCGGCCAGCGGACCGTCCAGGACGAGATCGAACAGGTCCTGCGCCGCGTCGTCAACCACCCGCTGACCATCCACGGGGCCGGCCGGACCGACTCGGGCGTCCATGCGGCCGGGCAGGTCGCCCACTTCGTCACGACCAGCCCGATCCCCGTGCACAACATCCAGCGGGCCCTGGCCAGCCGGATGCCGCCGGACATCAGCATCGTCCGGCTGCGGGAGGTGCACCCGGAGTTTCACGCCACGCAAAGCGCCGTCAGCAAGCTCTACCGCTACCGCCTGTGGAACCACTCGCACCGCCCGACCGAGCACCTGCTGCATCGGTACACGTACCACTGCTGGCGGGAGCTGGATCTGCGGCGGATGCAGGAGGCGGGGCAGCTGTTCGTCGGCCACCAGGACTTCGCCGCGTTGGCCAGCAAGAGCGGCCAGCCACGCCGCACCACCTGGCGGACGGTCTTCCGCTGTGACGTCTACCGCCACTTCCAGGAGGTGCGGATCGATGTGGAGGGCAGCGGCTTTCTGTACAATATGGTCCGCAACATCGCGGGTACGCTCGTGGAGGTCGGACGCGGCCGATGGGCGCCCGACCACATCGGCGAAATCCTCGCCAGCGGCAACCGCTCCAATGCCGGCCAGACGCTGCCGGCCCGGGGCCTGTGCATGCAGTGGGTCAAGTACGTGCCGGGTGTGGACCGGCCGCACCGCCGGGAGCGCGACGCGGAATACGTGGACGAAACCGACAACTTCCCTTGCCGGAAAGGAGACCCGGACGATGCTGCTGAGAAAGAGTGAAAAGCAGGCGAGCCGCATCGACAACTGCCACGATGGCCAGGGCACGCTCTGGTGCACGGTGATGCTCAACGACCGGAAGATCCCCGGGCAGGGGTTCAAGTTCATCCACGACAACATGCTGGAGCCCGGCGCATCGATCGGCGAACATCGCCACACCGATAACGAGGAACTCTACGCGATTCTCGCAGGCACGGGCACGATGAAGATCGACGGAGTGGAAACGCCCGTCGGCCCCGGCGACATCTGCGTCACGCGGGTCGGCCACAGTCACGACTTGACCAACACCGGCACCGAGCCGATGCACTTCCTGGTGATCTGCGCGAATGCACAAGGATAACAGTCGGCCCATGAAGGTATGTCACATCATCACGCGGATGATCCTGGGCGGGGCCCAGGAGAATACGTTCCTCACCTGCCGGGGCCTGGCCGAGGCCGGTTGGGACGTGGTCCTGCTCTCGGGGCCGCAGACCGGCGCCGAGGGCAGCCTGCAGGACCGCTGCCGGCAGGCAGGCTTCCGGTTCGAGATCATCGAGCCGATGGTCCGGCAGGTGGCTCCGCTGGACGACTGGCGGGCCCTGCGGCAGATGCGGGCGTGGCTGGAGCGGGAGCGGCCCCAGATCGTCCACACCCACTCCAGCAAGGCGGGGGTGCTGGGGCGGATCGCCGCCCGCCGGGCCGGCGTGCCGATCATCCTGCACACGATCCACGGCATGAGTTTCAACCGCACGCAGCGCCCCTGGATCCGCCGGGCCTACCGCGACCTCGAACGCTACTGCGCCCGCTTCACCGATCGGATCATCACGGTCGCCGATGCCATGATCGACCAGAGCGTCGACGCCGGCGTCGCGCCACGCGAGAAGTTCACCACGATCTACAGCGGCATGGAGGTCGACCGGTTCGACCCGGCCGGGTATGACCGCGCCGCCGTCCGCGCCCGCTACGGAATCCCCGAATCGGCTGTCGTTGTCGCCGCGGTGGCGCGGATGTTCACAAACAAGGGCTACGAGCAGCTGATCCCGGCCATGCCGAAGATCGTGGTGGCCGCGCCGGAGGTCCACTTCCTCTGGATCGGCGACGGTCCGCACCGAGAGGGGTACCTGCGCGAGGTTGCCCGGCTGGGCCTGCAGGATCGCGTGCATTTGACCGGACTGGTCCCGCCGGAGCAGGTCGCCGAGTGCCTGTCTGCCGCCGACCTGCTCGCCCACGCCAGCCAGTGGGAGGGCCTGCCGCGGGTGGTTGTCCAGGCCCTGCTGCTGGAAAAGCCGGCCGTCGCCTTCGACGTGGATGGCACGCCGGAGGTGGTCATCACCGACGAGACGGGCGTGCTGGTCCCGCTCAACGACATCGACGCCCTGGCCGCCGGCGTGGCGACACTGGCGGTAGACGAACCGCTCCGCCGGCGCCTCGGCAGTCAGGGCCGCCGGCTGTGCCTGGAGCGGTTCGACTGGCGGACGATGGTGACGCGGATCGAGGAGGTGTACCGGGAGCTGGCGATCGCGGCGAGGATCGGCTGATCGATGTAGGGCGGGCTATGCCCGCCATTTCGCCTCCGGCAGAGCGTACGTCAACCTTATTCCTTCACACTCCCCTCGATTTCGGAGAAATCGGGCGCAACAAACCGCTGATTTTCACACACACATCCCCAGGCATCCTCGTGCACCCCCTTCCTTTCGCAGCGACGAAAGGATGAGTATGGCCAGAGATGCGGACACGACACATGGCCGTGCTTCACCGGGTTGTAGTGGATGTACTCGATGTGCCTGATCAGATCCTTTTCGTCTCGGATCGTATGTTCCCAGAAACGCTCCTGCCAGACGCCGAGGCCCCGGCGCCGTCGCTTGCTCTCCGTGACAGATGCCTGTCTTCCCCCGGATTCGACCCAAAGGGTGGAGAAGTCCTTCTTGATGCGCGCCCAGCGGCTGGAGAAATCGGCACCTTCAGATGGTAACTCCCAGATACAATGCAGGTGTTCCGGGAGCAGGACGATAGCCGCCACGTCAAAGGGTCGCGTCGCTCGCACACTCCGCATTACCTGGCCCAACAACCTGGGCGCGGCGGGATTCGTGAACAGTGGATACCGATGGTTGGTGACCACTGTGAAAATGAACGTGCCGCCTGGTTGGAATGCACGTCGATATTCTGGCATGCAGATATCATAATGTACGGTAATCGGAAATCAAAGAGGAATTGGCGGGCAGAGCCCGCCCTACATTGCTGGCGGACGATGGTGAGCCATTCCGCTGACCGCAAAAGAAAAAACGGCCCGGACGATCTCGCCCGGGCCGTTCTCACATTCCGTTTCGGAAAACATTCCGCGACTACGTCCCCTCTTCATAGCTCGCCAGATACTTCGCCTGTTCCGGCGTGAGGGTGTCGATCTTGATCCCCATCGTCGCCAACTTCAGCGTCGCGACCCGCTGCTCGATCTCTTGCGGGACCGGGTTGACCCCGACCGTCAGCTTGCTGAGGTTCTTGGCCGCCCAACTCGCGCACAGGCCCTGCGTGGCGAAACTCATGTCCATCACGCTGGCCGGGTGACCCGTCGCGCAAGACAGGTTCACCAGCCGCCCGTCGGCCAGCACGTAGATCCGCTTCTTGCCGACGATGTACTCGTCGACCAGCGGGCGGACCTGGCGGTTGACCTTGCTTGCCATTTTCTTGAGCCCAGGCAGGTCCAGCTCCACGTCGAAGTGGCCGGCGTTGCAGCAGATCGCCCCGTCCTTCATCCTCTTGAAGTGCTCGGGCCGCAGCAGGTGCTTGTCGCCGGTGACGGTCACGAACACGTCGCCGACCTTGGCGGCATCGGCGATCGGCATCACGTCGTAGCCGTCCATCGTCGCTTCCAGCGCCCGAACCGCGTCGATCTCGCAGACGATCACGCGGGCGCCCGCGCCATGGGCACGAGAGGCCACGCCCCGCCCGCACCAGCCGTAGCCGACGACCACGAACTTCATCCCGGCGAACAGCTTGTTCGTCGCTCGCAGGATGCCGTCGATAGTGCTCTGGCCGGTGCCGTAGCGGTTGTCGAACAGGTGCTTGGTGTCGGCGTCGTTGACGGCGATCACCGGGAACTGCAGCTTGCCGGCCGCCTCCATCGCTCGCAGGCGGATCACGCCGGTGGTGGTCTCTTCCATGCTCGCCACGACGCGCCCGGCCGCATCGCTGCGGGCGCTGTGCAGCAGGTTGACCAGATCCGCGCCGTCATCCATGGTGATGTTCGGCTTGGCGTCGAGCACGGCGTTGAGGTGGGCGTAGAAGGTCTTCTTGTCCTCGCCGCGCTTCGCGAAGACCGGGATGCCGAAGTGCTTGACCAGCGCGGCCGCCGTGTCATCCTGCGTGCTCAGCGGGTTGGACGCGCACAGCACGACGTTGGCGCCGCCGGCCTTGAGCGTGCGGACCAGGTTGGCGGTCTCGCTGGTCACGTGCAGGCACGCGCCCAGGGTCATGCCCTTGAGGGGCTTTTTCTTCTCGAACTCGTCGCGGATCTTGGCCAGCACGGGCATGTCCCGGTCGGCCCAGAGGATCCGCTCCTTGCCCTCTTTCGCCAGGGCCATGGACGTAACGTCATACTTTTTCGCCATGTTCATCTCCTCGTTAGCGAATTTCGTGCGCCAGCATTGCCGCAGGACCTGCGGCACGAATCGGGCATCGCTTCAGCCGGCCGTGGCGCCTGAGTCAGCCTGGCGAGCCTCGAAAAGGAAGGTTTTTATCAGATCGGCGTCCTTTACGCCAGCGCTGCGCTCGATGCCGGAGGCCACGTCGACCCCATAGGGCCGGACCATGCGGACCGCCCGGGCGACGTTGTCGGGCGTCAGCCCCCCCGCCAGGATCAGCGGCACAGTCGTTCCGCACCGCCGCCGGATCGCCTCGGGCGTCAGCAGGTGCCACGGCATCGGCGCCGGATCCGACGCCTCGGCCGTCCGCGGTTTGTCCAGCAGGATTGCCGCCACGCCGGCCCGGCTCCAGCCCCGCAGGGCGTCGTAGATCGCCTCGTCCCGCACGGGCAGGGCCTTGATCACAGTCAGCGGCGACAGGGCCGCCACATAGTCGGGCGACTCGTCGCCGTGCAGCTGCACTGTTCGCAGACCCAGCATGGCAGCCGTCCGCTGGATCTCGTCCACTGGGGTATCCATGAACACGCCCACCGGCGTGACCAGGGGCGGCAGGGCGGCGAGGATCGTGCGCACCCTGTCGTTGGCGACGTATCGCGGCGAGGCGGCCACGCGGATCAGACCAATCGCATCCGCCCCGGCTGCCGCCGCGAGCTGTGCGTCCTCAGGACGCGTGATTCCGCAGATCTTTACCCGTACCAAGTCGCCGGCTCCTGTTCCGCATTGGCCCCGTCGTCGCCGTGCCGCTATTATAGGCTCTCCGGGGCGGTCGTCACGCCCCGGCATCAGTGATGCAAGCAGGAGAGTGCCAACGGATGGCTGACAATCTGTACCTCGTCGAAGCGCAACTGATACCGGGCCTGGAGACCGACCTGCTGCAGGCCCTCGAAGATGGATCCCTCGCCCGCGGAAAGGTCTACGAGCGCCAGATGCAGCAGGCCCTGCGCGGCGCGAAGGTCGACGGCCGGACCGTGCGCTGGGTCGAGGCGTGTCACTGTGCCAGTCCGTTGGCCGCCGAGCGCCAGGATCTCGACCAGTTCTTCCTGATCCAGCGGGTGCGGGTGATCGACGCCGACGCCCCGCGCCCGGATCTGCCCGGCCGCGACCTGCCCGACACCCTGCGCGACATCGTCGCCGAGGCGACCCGTTTTGCCCCCTACGAGCCCAGGCGCCCGTAAGCCGGTTCGGCACCCCTGGCAGGGCTCCGCGGGAAACCGGCTGAAGCCGCCAGCATCAGGAAACCTACGGTGTACCGCCCGGCGGGCCAACCGATTTGGAAAAAAAAATGCCGGGCCCGCCAGGGCCCGGCCGTGGCTGCGATGAGCCACATCTGATTCATCTCGAGGGTCTAGAGACCCATTGCGGTCCTGCGATTGGCGCGGCGGCAGATGGCCGCACTGGCCAGAGCGGACCCCGCCAAAGCGATGACGCTGGGGTCCGGTACGTTGCCCGAGACCGACGCGGTCTCGCCCAGCACGCCGCCCGCGGTAAGGCCGTACGACATCAACCACGTCGCGCAAAGCAGGACAAACAGACTCAACGTGCACAGAATGTCATTACGGAACACGGCCATGCGTGCTCTCCATCGGCGAGTTGCAGGCCTCGGCTGCGGGTCATTCGGCCGGCAAGGACCTGCCTCTTACTGCAAAACTATGATATGGGCGTCAAAAGTCAAAGAAGGAGGGGCGAATTGGTCTGGCCCGTTTGTCCCTTGCGGAGCTCTTCCCCGCCGTCATCCTGAACGAAGCGGCTGTCATCCTGAGCAACGCGAAGGATCTCTACCAAGCGGGCCGCTCTCCGCTTGCGTTTTGTGCCCTCCTCATCGTCATCCTGAACGAAGTGAAGCATCTCTGCCAGGCGGAGCGCCCAATCAGGGGACCGCTGTCCAATAGAGATTCCTCGCTACGCTCGCTCAGGGCGGCCATGACACCCCGTCACCCACCTCATCTCGCTTCAGCCAGCACCACGCTGCGAATGAACGAGGAGAGGTTCTGGAAGCCCTTCATCCGGGCGGTCTGTTCGAGGATCAGTTTCTCCTCCTGGGTCAGGCGGATGTTGACCTGTTCGGTCCGCATCCGCTCCCGGGCGGGTGCCGGCGGCCGGTGCCCCGTCTCGAGCA
>JAWLBS010000159.1:0-10938 GCA_041687575.1 Phycisphaerae bacterium
AAGCGGACCACAAGCGGACTTGCCGGCGGTGCCGGTTGCACGGTGCTTCTCGCCGCCCGGCCGACCGTCCAGCGGCAGGTCCGGCAGCGTGTCCAGGGCGCCCGCCACGTCGAGCAATCGCGGGTCGGTGTAGATGCCCATGGTCAGCTCGATATCCGAATGCCGCAGGGCTTCCTGCGCGACGCGGGGCGCGACTCCGGCCTTGGCCAGATGCGAGGCGAACGTATGCCGCAGGGCGTGAACGTCCACCGTCCGGCCCCGGTCGTCCACCTTGGGGATGCCCGCCGTCTGCAGGTCGCGGTCGAGGATGCGGATCAGCCCGGCCGGCACGTCGAACAGCGGGGCGCCCGCCGGCAGTTGCATCGGGATCGGCTTGCCCTGCCGCCGCGCCTCATCCTGCGCCAGCCGCAGCCTTTCGCCGACCCACGCCCGCAGGTCCGCCGTCAGGTCCGGCCGCAGGGGAATCTCCGCGCCCCGTCCGGCCTTGTCGTCTGCCGCCCGCAGCTGCAGGCAGGGCACCGGCCCGTCGAGGGTCGTCTGCCCGACCGTCAGGCTCGACAGCTCTGCCTTGCGAAGTCCGCTTGTGACCATCGTTTTGTAGATCAGCCCCCGCTGCCGGCCGGTTCGCTCCAGGTCGGCAATCATGGCGGGGCGGTCCGCAAGCCGCTCACGGGCGAGCTGTTCGGCCGCTTCCAGGGCGTCCCACGTCAGCGGGGCGTAGGTCCAGGTCCGCTTGCGGCTCTTGCCCTTGGCTGCGTGTTCCAGCGGCACCGATTCCCGGCCATGTTCCGCCAGGGGGCGCAGCCGGGCCACGATCAGCAGCCGCCGCAGCTCCGCTTCGGTCAGCGCCCGTCGGGTCCGCCGGCGGTCCGCCTTCTCATCCAGCAGCCGGGGACGCGCCAGGGGGTTGGCCAGCAGCCGGCCGGCCGACACGCACCAGTTGCCGAAGGCCGACAGGGCGACGACGTGGCTGTTGATCGTCCGGGCGCTCATCCCGGCCTTGCCTTCGGCGGGGTCCTGCAGGGCCTCAGACTGCCGCTGCTGCATCCAGCGTTCGACGGCCTGGCGGTTCAGGTCGCGCAGGGCCTTGAAGCCGCAGTCGCCCACGATCCGCCGCAGCACCCGCTTCACGTTGTTGACGTGCGCGGCCGACGTGCGGGGCTTGCCGCCCTTGCCGCGTTCGCTTCGCAGGCGGTCCAGGTAGGCGTCGATATGCCGGCCGATCGGCGTTGCCTGATGGTCCAGGACGGAGTCTTCGGCCACGGTCCAGCCGCCGGACCGCACCTTGTCCGCCCGCGTCTCCAGGTCCAGCAGAACGGCCTTTGCGGCGTCCCGGTCGCGGCAGCCGGTCGATGCCCGCACCGGCCGGCCGGCCCCGTCTCGGTACTCGGCAACGTAGGTGGCCGACTCGCACAGAAGGCGGTCTTCGCCCTGGTCGTTCGTCGTTACCCGCTCCGTCCGCCTGCGGCCCCTGCCATCGGTCCACCGGGCGAAGCGCTGGCCCTTGCGGGTGAACAGCTCCGCGCCGACCGGCAGGGGTTTCGTGTACGTCGGCCTATAGATCGTGCCCATTTCAAGGTTCCCCCTACTCTCGCATTGACGGAATGAGGAACAGCACCAGCGAGAAGACCATCCAGCCTATCGCTGAAGCCGCACCCGACACCACCACCCACGCCAGTACCCAGAGTAACCACCCGAAGCCGCCGAAGTAGTCCGACGCGTAGTTTGCACCGTAGTAACCAGCTACTACGCCCCAGACCATGTTGGCGACAAACGCCACCAGCCCAAGCAGGTCAGCCATTGTCCTCACCCTTCGCGATCGTGTCTGCCGTTTCCGGCGTTGCCGCAGTTTGCTTCCGACCGCTCAACACCATGGTCAGCCCCGCCGTTGCGATCACTGCTGCCACCACTTGAATAGTCAGCCGAGTCGTGTCTACTTCAACGCTCCACGGCCCATCGCGGCCTTGCGGCGGCTGAAACAAGGGGGCGTATCCCGCCGGCTCCACCCGAACAATGCCGCTCCCCGACCTCCAAACCCTCCAGTGTTGCGACCAGGGCGGGACTGCCAGCATGGCGAGAATCACAACCATTCCCACCGACACGACGACTTTCTGGAATGCGTTCACTGTTCAGCCCCTTCCCGTATCACCTTGATTTTGAAATGAGCTGCCAGCCGGTCGGCCTTGTCCAACCGCAGACTGGTCTCGCCAGAAAGGAAACGCACCAGGGACGATTGCTGCACCCCTGTTGCCCGTGCCACGGCCCGCACCGACGGCGCTTCCTGCAGGGCCTGCCGAAGTGCGTCCGTCATCGTCTGCGACTTGTTCGCCTTTGCCATGATGCTAATTATCATCCAACCCCGCTCCCTTGTCAAGTGAACCCATCCACCGGTACCGATTCGCCCGGTACTGATTCCCTTTCTCGACCACCGTCAGCAGCCCTTCCGCCATCAGCATCCGGAAGTAATCGCCGGTCTGTTGCGGCGATACCCCGATCAGCGGGGCGGCAGTATACCGGGACAGGAAGAATGGTTGCTTGATGGACGCCATCGCCCGGCACAGGGAGATAAGCCGCTTCGCCGGTTCGCTGTCGTGTGCCGCCGCCTCGGGGGCAGGATTTTCCCTGGACCGCGCAAGGGCGAGTTGTACGACGTTCGCCGACGGGGGAATCTTGGCCGCATCCCAGCCGCGAATAAAGTCGGTCCACGTTTCGGTGAATGACTTCGTGCTTATGATCGGAAGCGCCCGCTTGTGCCATGTGCGCACGAATGGCTTCAGGTCGGCAAGGTGGCAGGCGCTCAGGTTGAGGTCAAGTTTCAGCAGTCGGGCGAACAGAAACAGCCTGGCGTTACGCTCGCCCGGCTTCGTCGGCAGGGAGTCCGCAATCGCCTGTTCCAACTTGCCAGAGAGACCAGAGAAATTACATGTCAGGGGGGTGTTGTTGTCTGGTTCCGCTGCTTCCGACAGGCGCGCCTTGCACAGCCAGTCCAAAGCGCCCTGGCAATCGGTCACGTCGCAGCCGGCCCCCGGCCAGCGTTCGCCGGTGACGGCGAAGAATCGGCCCCGGTCGTAGACTTCGATATTGCCGCGTCTGCAAGGCCCGTCCGGCTTCCGGCCGATCAGGTATACCTTGAGTCCGCGGCCGCTCGGGGACACTTCGACGTAGGTGCCCTGGAAGCGTTCGACGATCTTCGCCGCCGACGGGGCAAGGTTGCCGTCATCGTCGAGCACGTCGTCCAGGTCCACGCCGGCGAAGGGATCGGCCTCGGTGAAGACGAAGCCGACCCCCGCCAGCTTTGCCGGCGATGCCCGGTAGGCCCGGAGCGCGTCCTCGAACGCGCCCCAGGTCGCCGGGTTGGTTGTCGATGCGGCCTTGCCGGTGTGGGGGTTCACCGGGATCTTGCCGCCCTTGTTGTCGCGGCGCCAGCAGATCCACGCTTTGCGGGCGCGCAGCTGCGGCGGTATGATGCTTTCGTTCATGCTGTTGCCCCAGCCTTACTTGTGCCCCGACGTTGCCGCGCCGGGGCCTTTTTCTGCGCCGAACAGCACCCCCTGCCGCCCCGGATCGGACGGACAGGGATTCACCCGGAGCCACGCCGCCAGCTCCGCACGCTCACGCTCCAGGGCCTCCAGGTCGACCGCTCGCCACTCCGTTACCAGCCCGGCATGACGGGACGCCCGGACGCTCGTTATCACCCCAGCCCGCTCGATCAGGCCCTTACTGAACAGCCGCCTGGGGATGGACCCGCGCCAGCGCCCCCCGTCGCTGTACGCGGTATCCAGGTGCGTCGTGGCATCGTCGGTCGTGGCCTTGTGGTCCTGGTTCCGCAGCAGGGCCTCGATGAACGCCAGCATCCCCCGCCGGATGGCCCATTCCTTCCGCCGTGCGGCAAGGTCCATGCCCGCATCGCGCCGAACGCGGGCGGTCTTGAAGGTGCGGCTCATCGGGCACCCCCTTTCCGGCAACTCGGGCAGCCGGCATCCAGCCATTCAAGGATCGATGCCCGACGCCAGCGGCACAGCGCCCCCAGCTTCACCGGTCGCGGCATCTTGCCGCCGTCGCTCATCCGCCAGATGTGGCGTGCGGAGCACCCCAACATCGCCGCCACGGCCTGGACACTCAAAAGCTCCGCGTTCACGCCCGATCGCGGTTCCGGTCCGCCGATGCGCTCGGCGGTGGCGTTGGTGGTTGTGGTCATTGGAAGTCTCTCCGATCCACAGCCCCCAGGCGTGCCAACGCATACTCAGCGTTGCTCTCGCACGCCCGTCATAGACCACAAACCGAACAGCCGAACAGGCAATCCGAACAGGCGTGGCGGTAGCGCCAACGCGGTCTGTAAGCGTCCGCGCTGTTCGATTCGGTTCGGTTGGTACATCGAACAGCCTTGGGGAAAGGTTAGAATTCTTCCGAGCGGCGGACGCTTCGGGAAATTTGCCGCCCCCCTTTGCCGTACTGCTTCACACCGGCTTCGCGCAGGTAGACGCCGAACGTGGCAGCATTGTCAGGAATGCACTCAATCGGTCCTTGAGGATGATTCATGATAGCGTCGTGCAATTCCGCGATGGTCATGCCTTCCGCCCCATCGATTTCTTGCATCGCCCAATCGTAAGCCGCCTTCGCCTTCAGGCGCGAAGGTGGGAGGTCTGCATCGTTCATTCGCTTGCGCACACGGCCTACATTTCCATCAGCAGCGGCAGTTCCAATGGTACCCGGCCCCTTCGGCTTTCTGGCTGTTCTTGCAGAATCGCCGTTTCCCAGAGGCCTCTCCCCTGCCCCTTGGTTCTCAGTAGCTTTCGCGCCTCCGGCAGGTTCGTCCTCGCCCGGTTCTGCCGGTGGGGGCGTCCCAGGCTGTGCGGTTTGCAGGGCCTCAAGCACCTCCGGCAGTATCCCTGCCACCCGCTTCTGAACAGCTTCCACCAGGCAGGTCGGGTCGCGGGACAGCAGGCTGCGGAGCGAGAGCCGATGGTTCGCTTGGTCAACAGCAAGCATCTTGTGTGCCGGAACCACCTCAAACCGTCCCTGGTAGAGCGGCAAGTCCCCGTATTCAGGGCCGTTCCACATGGCGAACAGCCGTGTCAGGTCGTCGGCTTGAACGGGCGCATCCGCTCCGCCGACGAACAATCGCCGGGATGGTGACAGGCCGCCGAATCTGGTCAGCAGCCCCTTGAGCCAGCCAGCACTGTAGGCAATCCGGCACCCAAGGGACGGAGCGTCGGGGTCTTGCGGCCGAAGCGTGTAGCGCCGTTCCCCGGTATGCCTATCCACATGCACCCATCTGCGCTGCATGCCGGTCAAAGGGTCCAGGATACAGAGCTCGCCCTTTCGCGATCGGGCCTTCAGATCAGCACGTTCATTCTGTGCCGCCATGATCTTCGCATGAGGCGTGCGGGCGTCTGCAGATCTGGACCGACCTTCAGTTTCAGGCAAGTTCGGCGGGTGCATCATCTGGCGTCGTCGCCGAGCAACCGCAGCTTTCCGAGCCCGCCGCCGTTCGCGAATACGGTTCATTACTTCTCTTGTCCAGAGTTGGCCGCAGCAGAACATTTCCAGCTGGTCCGCGATAGCCTCGTCGGGCACGTCGTCAAAGCGCTCGAACGGGAAGTCGTCACCAAAGCCTTTCCAGCACCGCACGAAGATCAGGAATTCTGGCATGTGTCACCCACTTTCTAAGGGTCGGCCCGACGTGTGCTGGAGTGGGTGAACCAGCACCGCGCCGGAGCCGCTTGGCGGGGATCAGCCGCCTTCCCAAGAACGGATTGTAGCGCATTCGCGCATGGATGTTAGCGCCGCCTTACGCGCGGGCGCGGCTATTTGAGAAAATGCCCTCGGCTCGGCCGGCGGCCCTTAACCTTCCCCCTTCATCCCCCCGGTCTCACCGCCCTTGTTTCCAGGTTGTTTTCCCCAAGTTTTTCGCACAGCCAACCGTCTGCCATTGCTGGCGTTGCGTGGCTCGGCATCTTGGGCGGAAGTGTTTTTCCTGTTCAGGCATTCGTTTTTTGTGTGGGGTTTGCCTCGCCCTCCACCACCTCATCTTCATCCGGCAGGACGCCGACGGCCCGCCTGCCGCTGGCGTCCAAGTGAAGGTCAAAGTCATAAAGCATGCGATTCTTGTGCTGTCCACGTTGGCTCTGTACCTGCCGCTTCCCGCAGGTGCCTTCGACCAGGCGAAGCCGAAGATCCCGACACTGGACACGCTCGACCGGGGTGGGCAGGGCGTACAGAGATGTTGACGGGTGTGGTCGGCGGGTCTATCGTCGCGGCCTGCAGGTCTGGTATTCGCGGTCGTAGTGAGGGCGCAAAATGGCAAGTACAACCGAAGCGTATTTTCAGGAACTGCGCGATCTGCTGGCCATGGATGGCAACGGCAACGCAGAAGACAAGACGGCAAGGCTGCAGGCCTTGGCCGGCCGTGTCGGGGCGAGCACCATCGACATACACAAAGCGTACGGCGAAGCAAGTGTGCCGCAACTTGCCCAGAACATCACGGCCGCCCTGCAGTCGCGCGCCACTATCGAGAACATGATGGCTTCGAGGAAGCTCGCCAAGGCTACTGGATGGCTTGCGGCCCTGACGGCTGTCCTGGCCGCCGCCACGGCCGCTATGGCGTTCTTCACGGCCCAGATCGCATCGAACAGCCACACCGCTGAATCGCCACCGCCGGCAGCCGTGGCCCCGCCTGTACTGCAGTCGCAACCGGCCAGCATGACCGGTGCGTAGGAAAGCCCCGCCGATCGCTGGGACCGACGGGGCGGAGGTATTTGCGAACTGCCAACTCTGCTTACGGCCAGACCTCGTCAATCATGGCGATCCCGCATTGCTGGCAGGCCGAGCCCGTAGGACCGCAGGCCCGGAATAAGCCCGCCAAGACATCCTCCTTGGTCAACCCGGCATCACGGTCAAACTCGGCACCGAACAGCGCATTTTGTATCTCTGAATCGTTCATAAAAAAACCGGTACTGATGCATGATTCCCGAAGCCGTCCCCAGTCATAACCTGCCATCCCCGCCGGCGGACAACCGCCGATCGTCATCGAACCCAGTACGCCGCCCAGAACACCCAGTAACAGCCTACGCATCATCGCAACCTCCATCCGATGTTGATCCCCCGTCGAAACTGGTGCGTCATGATCCACAATGACATAAACTTGTCAGGCCCGCAAGCCTACGAATCGCCGAACAGCCGGACGGCGCCGCCCTCGGGCATCGCCTGCCGCAGCTGCTCGACAAGCCTGTGTGCATCGGCCTGATCTTCTGGCCGGGCCGGCAGCACGCCGACGGCCTCGCAACCGCCCACGGCCATCGGGCGGAAGGCTTCATGATCCGCCACAGCTATGACAGGTACGGTCGCGGCCGCCAGTATCGCCTGTGTCCGGCGGGCATCGACAGGGCCAGCAACAAGCCACAAGCCGACCAGCGGCTCGGCGCGGTTGCCTTCATCCCGGCGGTCCGTGGACTCCGACAGAGGCTTCAGGAAGGCTTGCCCGGCCTGCTGCCATGCGTCCCAGCCCTCGACGCCTTGCCCTTTGAGCGATTCCCTGGCGGTCACGAATGCCTGCCAGCAGCCTTCCCCTTCGAGTCGCCGGCGAAACTCTGATTTCGTTTCCGTGCCGATCAGTCGCATTATAATTTTCCTCGCTGGGGACCCGTCTCAGGCAAGCCCCGGCATTTGGCAAAAAAAAAGGTGGTTCGTCGGGGCAGGGGTTATATACGTGGGGACCCATCGCAAACGACGGCGGGGTCGGGTACAAAAACGCCAGGCACGGGGCGGCTGATCGTGGCCCCTGGAAGCTCCTGACGGCCTCTGCGCCTGCCGCCCCGGCCCGTGGGTGCCTGCCGGGCCTGATCGTCGCCCAGGCGAACCGTCAGGCGTCCCAGCGACCGCCGCAGCCGCAGCATGTGTCCCCATGCCGCCCGGATCGTCCGGCCGTGCTTCACCGGGTCCGCCCCGGCTTCGGCTTCGGCCAGCCAGCCGGCGGCTTGCTCCAACTCCGCCAGGGCCAAGGCGACGGCCACAGCCGGCGGGACGCCGCCAAGCGCCCGGCTGGGGGCGGGTGCGTTCATCGGGTGCCCTGTACGCTCGCCTCGGGGATTCTGCCCGGTCATTGCTCTGCCCCCTTCGTCAGCATCGCCACCAGCCGCGCCCGGTCTTCGGCCGACAAATTCCCCAGCGCCGCCGCCAGGGCCTGCAGCCGGTCGGAATGAGCGCTTTCGCCGCTTTCCCCACAAGCAGCCCCACAAGCAGCCCCACAAGCGGCGTCATCCTGTTCTGTAAGTCTTGATGTTTCCGTCCCTTGCGTCGGGTGCTCGCCGCTTCCCAAGCTGAATGTCGAGGGTTCGAGCCCCTTCACCCGCTTTTCTTTTTGCGCTTTTCGGACCCGTACGGGATCACCCCTCTGGACGGCGCTGTGCAGTACGGGCACCACGACGTGGTCGCCCTGATGCTGGATCGCGGGGGCGATGCGGATTTACCCGTACCCAACCATGCCTTGTTCGGGCCATAAGAACCGGTGACATAAGCCTAGTCGAGCTGGTCCTACGCTGCCCCGCCAATCCAAGTCGTGTGATCAGGAGCAAGATCATCGAGCGTATCGCACAGAGCTGATGCCAGGGCAGGCAACGGCAGGGCCTTGCCGGCCGACTGCTTGCCGCGATGCAGCATCATCGCCACGCCACCCAGGGCCAGCAGCGTCAGGCTGGCCGGGTCGGGGATCGTGAGCACGAACCTGTCAGCTGGCGG
The DNA here is from genome assembly GCA_041687575.1 of Phycisphaerae bacterium. Lineage (GTDB taxonomy): Bacteria > Planctomycetota > Phycisphaerae > UBA1845 > JANYLN01 > JANYLN01. The sequence continues at coordinate 8,737 of JAWLBS010000159.1, forward strand.
CGCAGCGCCAGAACGCTTCCTGCGGCCAGCAGGGCCAGGCTCATAGGTTCCGGTACAGTCAACACAAAGCCATGTCCTTGGTCCACGTGGTAGGATAGGGGGTCGCCGGTCTGATAGTACCCAACAATGGTGCTGCCGGAAATGCCGGTCACATGCGTCCACTTCGCCCCAGGATACATGAAGCAGTCCATTTGACCATCTTCTAGCACAAACCCCCAATAATCCTGCTGCCACGCCCAGCCCACCGTTGCGAGGTACCCGACGATCGTATCGCCTGATATGCCTGAAACCGTTGTTCCCCCGGCGAGGGACGCTAGGGGGGCATCAATCGTTTCCCAGGTTGTGCCATCACGGAGGAATCCGTAACTCCTGCCCTGGCTGTCAGTGTACGAGCCGACGATCTTGTCGCCGGACTTGCCTGAGACGGTGGTCCCGGTTGCTCCCGGATAGTCAATGCTGCTCCAGGCCGTACCGTCGTACAGGAACCCGTGCTGCTTCCCGACGCCGTCCTGGTAAGACCCAACGATACGCTCCTCAGCAACACCTTGGGCGTAGGTGGCTGTCGCCCCGGGATAGTTCAACGGCTCCCAAGAAGTGCCATCGTACAGAGCAACATGGTATTGATTGGAGCCGCGATCTCTGTAGTTGACTACAAAGTTGCCGGCGAACACGCCCGACAACAGCGTCCTCTCCGCTCCAGGATAATCCAGGGTAACCCAATTATCGCCGTCATGCATGAAGCCGTGTATCCCGGCGCTATAGTACCACCCGAAAACCGTGTTCCCGGAAATGCCCATCGGATATGTGCCGCTCGCCCCTGGATAATCCAGCGTCTCCCACGTCCGTGCCGCCTGCGCCGGGCTGCTTACCCCCGCGGCGATGACTGCGACCGACATCAGAAAGGCCCTTACGCTACACATGTTGCTTCCTCCTGTGAACCCTGAGCCCATAAGGCCAGCCAAGCCCCGCCCGGAGCACCGGCAGGTCTTTCCTCTGCACCCCACGGCGTCCATGTCGAACTTCGAGCTGACTGGCACATCCATAGCCATCGCCACCCCGGCAACGGGCGATGCAAACCGGCAAACGGCGCGAACGACGTGATGCACGTGAACGGCGTCGCGCCGGTCCACGTGAAGTGCAGTATAATCCATGCTTGGTTCGTTGTCGACACAGAAGCGCCAAAATCATCGGTCTGAGGCCCGCGGATCATGCCGCCTCACACGAAAACTCCTTGTACGTGACGCCTTCGTGCCTTGCCCACTCGCGTCGCTCCGCTTGCTCGGGGAGGACCGGCTGGAAGCCGGTACTCCAAACGCCGCCTGAAGCCGGGACTCCTGCACCCTTTCCTGGCGGATTGGCGGGCGCAGCCCGCCCTACATCGGCTGAAGCCGGGACTTCTATTTCGGCAGTGATCGGCCGATCTGCCCGGCGGTCGCTTCCGTCACACCGGCATCGCCGGCGTGGCGGGGCCAGTGGGCGACGGCGGCTTGGACCTCGTCGATGATGGCGGCGGCGTCGCGTTTCGATATGTCGGCCTGCTCGGCCAAGTGGAGCATGTGTGGTCGGCTGGGGTTCCGGCCCTGGCTGGCGATGGTCATGGTGTGCTCGCCGCCGGGGCCGGAGGTGAACAGCAGGTCGTAGGCGGGGGTGAGGGTCCAGTCGGCGGTCTCGTCGCTCAGGATGAACGCGAAGTTCTTGACGTGGTCGTCGCGGTTGTGGGCGAGCACGTTGAAGGCCATCCGGCGAAAGGCCCGCAGCACGTCCTGGTGGTTGCGGGTCAGCAGGCTGGCGGCCTTGAGCAGGTCGGCATAGTCGGCTGAGGGGATGCGGAAGTTCGACTGGATCAGGTTGCCGAACGTGTGGACGTGCCAGCGGCGATTGTCCGTCCGCGGCGAGCCGGTCGGGCCGCGGTCGAACCGGCGGGCTCCGAAAAGGCGGTCGCCTTCGGACGTTTCGAACAAGCGGATCGGCGGCATGTCGATGCCCGCCTCGCACGCCATCAGGGCATAGGCCTGCTCGACGGCGCCGGCGTCCGGCTCGTCGCTCCGTGCGGCGAACTTGACGATCCAGTGCTCGAAACCCTCGGGCAGGTCGTGCTCGCCGGAGATGACGTTGTCGGTGTCGGGATTGTAGCCCACCAGCACCTTGGGCCGGGCGCCCGCAGGTGAGCCGCCCGCACGGACGAGCTGCGGCAGCACATCG
>JAWLBS010000160.1:0-10920 GCA_041687575.1 Phycisphaerae bacterium
TCGCGATACCGCCCTTGCGAGTCGCCTGCCCTTCGCCTCCATCAGGCTGGGCGGAGGACTTGCACCTCCGAGCAGTCGGGCATGCTCGGCACACCGGCAAGGTCAGTCCCGGCCCGCGGCCGGGGCTGGCCGCGAACCTGGGTCGGCGGGCGGCAAGACCACCCATCCTCTTTGTCTTTCCGGGGACCTGTAAGGGACCCGATGATCGATCCAGCGCAACCGGGCTGATCACGGACAAACACGTACCGCGGGATTATGTCGCCCCTACAGGGCTCCCGGTGGCTTGGGTCACCTACCCAGGTTCGCGGCGGCTTCGCCGCCTTGCCCCTGGGCTTACATATCCGGCCCTGGCAGGGCCTGCGGCAATGGCGATTCAAATGCCTGCGGCAATGGCAACTACCCTGGCTGCGCCGCCGCCGGTGTCGTCGCCACCGGCTGTGCCAGCAATGCCTTGATCGCCGCGGGCAACTCAAACGTGCCGGCCGAAATGTCCGCATTGTTCTGACAATCCAGCAACCGGATCACGACAGCCGGCGCCCGGCCGGGATCTCCCAGCAGGACCAGGCCTGGCCGCAGGATGCCGCCGCAGTCCCGGTAGTCGCTCTGGACCTCCCGCCGGTACTTGTGCGATGAATCCGGGTTGGTCGCCGGCATGTCGCGCCCTTTCAGCAGCCCCGTCGCAACGTCGTAGTAGCGGATCTCGTCAGCCCCCTCGCGCGGCGTAAGGACGACCTTGTAGCAATCGGCCCCCTCGAACGTCACCACGCCCACACAACGAGCCTCCTTGAACAAATCCCGCCAGTTCACTTCCGCGTTGAGCCGATACTCGCGCAGCCGGATGTTGCCGAGCTCTTCCGAAACGATGCGCGCCTTCCTGCCAGACCAGATCTCCCAGACGATCCCGTCGTGAACGCCCTCGGCATATCGCACGCCGTCGGATCTCCTGCTCACCGAGAAGTACTGGTCCGGTGCGGCCATATATTCGACGCAGGTGGATTCGCCCCTGCGGAACGTAAGGTGGTACCGCGACACAAGGGTGTTCAGGGCGAGATACTTCTCCCGCCCGCCCGTCGCCTCGACGTACCGGTCAAGCACCTGCTCCCCCGTCGGCAGCGCCCGCTCTGCCGCGGGCCTCGTCGCAGCGGCGTTGGCCGTGTCAACTCCCTCCACCTCCGCCTCCGCGCTGGCCGGCTGCGTCGTTGTCACCGGTTGCGCCACCAATGCCTCGACGGCCGCAGGCAACTCGAACGTGCCGGCCGGGATCTCCGCGTTGCTCTGACAGTCCAGCAGTCGGGTATTATAGGTCGGCGCCCGACCGAGATCTCCCTCCAGGATCAGCCCGGGCCGCAGGATGCCCCCGCAGTCGCGGTAGTCGCTCAGAACATACCGCCAGTACCTGGACGACGATTCCGACCTACCCTCCGACAGGTCGCGCCCTTTCAGCAGCCCCGTCGCAACATCGTAGTAGCGAATCTCGTCAGCCCCCTCTCGCGGCGTCAGGACGACCTTGTAGCAGTCGGTCCCCTCGAACTCTACCATACCTACGCAGCGGGCCTCCTTGAACAGGTCCCGCCAGTTAACCTCCGCATTGAGCCGAGACTCGCGCAACCAGTTGTTGCGCCACTCTCCAGAGATGATACTCGCCTCACTGCCAGACCAGATTTCCCAGGCGATTTCGCTGTTGACGCCGGCTGCATACCGCCAGCCGTCGGCTGTGGTGCTCACCAAGCAGTACCGGTCGGGCGCCTCCCTGTACTCAACCCCAATGGACTCCGATTCACTGTCCGTATAGCGATATCGCGATACGAGGGTACGAATGGCCAGATACTTCTCCCGCCCGCCCGTCACCTCGACGTACCGGTCGAGCACCTGCTCCCCCGTCGGCAGCGGGCGCTCCGCCGCAGGTCTCGTCGCGGTGGCGGAATTTGACGCTGTAGCTTTTTGCTCTTCCCGTGCCTCCGCCGCGAACAGCGTGACGGGCACCAGCAGGCATAGAACGCACACGAACCACATAGATGATCTAGCCACGAGTATTCTCCCTGAATCCGCAAAAGGACTGCCCGCCATCTTCCGGGCTGCCCAATCGGCGTCAACCGGCTCCTCGGCCCTGCAAGGGCCGGAATATGTAAGCCCACGGACAGCCCGAACCATCACCACACCCTTCTCTTCCCCATCACCCCGTCGCCATCCCCGGCCCTGCAAGGGCCAAAATATGTAAGCCCAGGGGCAAGGCCAGTCCCGGCCCGCGGCCGGGGCTGGCCGCGAACCTGGGTCGACGGGCGGCACGATCACCCATCCTCTTTGTCTTTCCGGGGACCTGTAAGGGACCCGATAGTCTGCAACCGGCCTGGCCACCAACCGCAGGCGATACGATCCCACACGTGGGTCGAGGCTATGTCGCCCTTACAGGGCTCGCGGCAGTCGACTCCGCGTTGTAACGATACTCGCGCATCCGGATGTTGCGCAGCTCTCCCGGAACAATGGAGAGGTCGATTCGCTCAGCGGCTCGTTGCGAAGTTGTGGGCAAGCGTCAACAGGTCCACCACATCGACATAGCCATCGCGGTTGAAGTCGGCGCGGCGGTCGTAGCCGAACTGGTCCTGCGTACGGGCGAAGCTGTGCGCCAGAATCAGCAGGTCCTTCACGTTGACCTGATCGTCGCCGTCGGCGTCGCCAGGGATCGTCCACTCGTCCGCCCCGATGTCGACCCGCCCGCCGGTCACGCGGATCTGCCCGTCGATATCGGTCTCGCCGGGCTCGGGGACGAACGCGGGATCGCCGGCATCGATGGCGATCGAGCCGGGCAGCAGGTGATAATCGTCCGTCATCGCCGGTAGCGTCGTGAGGTTTTCGATACTGCTGGCACCGTGGTAATAGACGACGCTATGGGAGACGGTCAGGAACTCGTTGCTATCGATCGCCCCGACGTACCGCCAGCCGGTGTCGAGCTCTTTCAGGAAAATGCAGTTGGCGATCTGCCCGGCTGCCCCCCATGCACCGATGGTGGAATCCTGGTAGACGAACGTGCATCCGGCAATGTCGAAGACCGTCCCCGTCTGCGACCGGAGAGGCTGGTCGACGCAGCGGACGAGGCTGTTTCGCATGACGAGCGTGCCTTCCTGGTCAACCTGCAACCCGAAAGGATGATCCGCGATTGTACACCGCTCGAAGCGAACGCGCCCGCCATAGATGGAGGCAGCCCACGCGCCGCCATAGAGGGAGGCGGCTTGCGCGCCGTTTCTCGCAATGGTGCAGTCCTGGAAGATCGCATCGGCGTTTACGCAGTTGATCGCCATGTAGGATTCGGGATTGTCCGTGATCGCGCAACGCACGAACCTGGGACTGGAATTCCACACGCTGACAGGGGCGCTGCGGTAGACCTCGCTGTTTTGCCCGATCGCACGACTCTGGATAATCCGGCAGTCCCGGATGGTCGGACTGCTGCCCCCGACACTCAGCAGGCTGCTGTAGTGATAACCGCCCACATTCGCCAGCGTCAATCCCGCCAGGGTCGTCATCGGCCGCTCGCCGTGCGTGAATACAATGCCGTATTGATTGGCAGCCTGGCCGTCGATCACCGTCGCCGCCACTACCGCCGGATCATCCGGGTTCGTGCCCTGCACGGTAACCGGCTTGCCCTCAAATGTGATGTCGACGTTTCCGTCACCCGTGTACGTGCCGGGCGCCACGATCACCCGGTCGAGGTTGTCGTCAGCCGCGGCGTCGATGCCGGCCTGGATCGTCGCCTTCGGCCCGTGCGTGCCGTCCCATACCGGGGCGAGACCGTCATGGGCGTCGTCGCCGTCGGGTGCCACGTACCAGGTCGTCGGCGGTGCCACCGGATCGAGCGACTCGCCGTACGAGGCGAGGTTGCCGCAGCCCGTACCGTTGAGGTCGTCTCCCGGCTGTCCAGCTGTCGCGGCCCCGAACCACTGACTCTCCCAATAATCCGGCAGGTCGTCCCCGTCGGTGTCCAGCCACTCGTCGGCGCCGATGTCGATCCGCCCGCCCAGCACGCGCGGTTCGCCGTCGACGTCGGTCTCACCCGGCTCGGCCTGCCACGCCGGGTCGCCCGCATCGATCGCCGGGCTGCCTGCCCGCAGGTGCCCGTCCCAGGTCAGCATGGGATCGACATCGAGGTTTCCATCGCCGGCCGGAACGCCGGAGAAAATACTGTGCGAGGCGGTAACATCCAAACCATCGAACAACGGACCGCCCGAACCCCAGACGATGGTGTTCCGGAATGTCGCCGGCAGAGGTTGCGATCCGCCAATATAGCTTACAGACGGCATGCTGTTCCAGGCGATCGTGCAATTGATTGCCTCCACACTGTTCCCGCAGGCGATCGCACCGCTGGGGATCTCAGGGCCGCCCAAGGACGAGGGTCGTAGCGGGCATGTGTTGTGCGCGATGTGGCAATTCTTGAGCGTCACCCCAATAACCGGAGCGAGTTCCAGGGCCGCGCCAGACAGGCCCGCCGTGTTCCAAGAGATACGGCAGTCTTCGATGAGCCTGTTTTCATACAATGTCTGGTACTTCATGCCGCCACCCGACCGGCCCGCAAAGTTGCGCTCGATGACACACCGGCGGATGGGTATCTCCATAGCGAACAGCCCGCCGCCCCGCTGGTCAGCACTGTTGTTCCGAAAGACGCAGTCCTCGATGAGCGCGCCGTATCCTCCCCCTGCGTCCATCCCGCCGCCCCAGACACCGGCGTGGTTGTCGAGCACCTGGCATCCCACGGCGAGCAGGCGACGGGCACAGACGGCCCCGCCGCCCTGTTCAGCAGTATTCCCGTAGAAGACGCAATGGCTCAGCGCAAGCGGCGCCCGCTGCATGAAGATGGCGCCGCCGTCCGCCCAGCCCGTGCCCGTGAACGCCTCCTCGTAAGCTGCGTAGCCGCCGGTGATCGTTAAACCGCTGATGACCACCCCCGGAGGGTCCTCGCTGCCGATGGCGTAGAACGCCCGGTGCGGCTCGGCCGGGCTGCCCTGGCAATCGATCACGGTCGCAGCCACAACGGCGGGATCGTGGATGTTGCTGCCGCGGATGGTGATCTGCCTGCCATAGAGATCGATGTCGCGGTTGCCGTCACCGGTGTACAGGCCCGGGGCGAGGACCACCGCGTCGCCATCGGAGGCGGCCTCGACGGCGGCCCGGATCGTCGCCTTCGGCCCGTGCGAGCCGTCCCACGCCGCCGACAGGCCGTCCCAGGCATCGTCGCCCGCGACCGGGTCCACGTAGTACTGCACGCCGATGGCTGGCCGGATCGAGAGGGCATACTTCCGCCAGTTTGCGACCCCGTCATTCTGCGTATCCTGCTCCGGGTCGCCGCCCGTGGGCGTACCGAACCAGCGCGACTCCCACCAGTCCGGCATACCGTCGCCGTCGGTGTCGGTCCATTCGTCAGCACCGATGTCGACCCGCCCGCCGGCCACGCGGGGCTGACCGTTGAAATCGTACGGCGTGTGGGCCGGGTCGAAGTCCGGATCGCCGGCATCGATGCAGGCCGACCCGGGCGTCAGATGGCCGTCGGAGGTCCGATACCCCCCGTACCGGATGTTGCCTTCCCCCTCGCGATTGCGATTCATCGCGCACCAGGTTATGTCGGCGTCGACGTTCGGGAGCCAGTTATCCAGCGCCGACCAATCGATGATAATGCAGTGGCTGAACACCTTCGCTGGTCCGGTAAACTCCGCGGAGCTGGCGATCGATGAACCGCGATAGAAATCCTCGGAAACGAGAGTGCAATGACGGACAGCCGCATCGCATCGCGGGTCGAGGTACAGGCACAACCCAACCCCAGGCACGTCTCCCTGCCCGTGGTTTCTCAGAAAGATGCTGTTGACGACCGAAAGGTTTGAGCCAGCCGTCGCCCCGTCGCAGTAGATCCCCGCCCCGATCGCCGCCGTATTGCCATCGAACAGGCAGCGGTCGAACGTCGCGGCAACCCCATCGAGGTAGACCGCGCCCCCGCTGCCAGCCTCGTTGCGGACAAGGTTGCAGCAGGAGATCGCCAGCTGCACATCGCCCGCGACACGCAGACCGCCGCCGACATCGGCGTATCCGCCGGTAATGGTCAACCCACGAATGGCCAACGGGCCCGATAACGGCCCGGTCACTAGAAATGCCCGATGCGGCTCGCCAGCCAGCCCTTGCGCATCGATGATCGTCGCCTCGGTCACCGCCCGATCATCCGGGGCGGTAGACCGGATGGTCAGGCCCTTGCCCTTGACGTCGAGATCGCGATTGCCGTCGCCGGTGTAGACGCCGGGCGACAGGACAATCTCGTCGCCGCTTGCGGCCGCATCGATAGCCGCCTGGATCGTGACATGGTCCCCCGTTCCATCGGGACTTACGGCAATCGTCGCCGCATTCAAGGATGAAACGCACACGCAAAACGGCAACAGGACGCGAATCAGATGAGCAAACATTGTTCGGATCTCCTTGTGCTGCAAATGCCTGGATGAATCGCATTGTAGCAGATGCGAGGGAGAAGAAACAGGGATTTTGCGGGACCCGATACCCCATCCGCCCGCAACCGGCCTGATCATGGGCAAACACGTACCGCGGAGTTATGTCGCCCTTACAGGGCTCCAAAGACTTGGCTCATCTACCCAGGTTCGCGGCGGCGGCGCCGCCTTGCCCCTGGGCTTACTTATCCGGCCTTTGCAGGGCCTGCGGCAACGGCAATCTGAATGCCTGCAGCAATGGCAACTACCCTGGCTGTGTCGCCGCCGGCTCCAGCAGCAGCGCCTTGATCGTCGGCGGCGGGTCGAACGTTCCCGCCGGAATCTCCGCATTGTTCTGACAGTCCAGCAGCTGGATCCGGATCGACGGCAGATGATCTGGTCATGGCCGTTCTCCCTGAAGCCGGAACATGACGGTTCACCATCTTCCTAACCGGCCGATCCGTGTCAACGGATCCGCCCCGCCGCCCGATGCCCCCCATCGCCTTCCGCTCGGGCTGTTCGGCTGCTAAACTTTCCGCCTCGGCGATACTAGAATCTCCGTACGCGCGAACCAGCCCCCGGAACCGGGGCCGTGGACACGAACCGAAAACAGGAGCCGTCACCCGTGAAATTCACGCAACTGACGCAAGAAGATGTCAAACACATGCTTGGCACCATCGGCGCCGACAGCGTCGAGACGCTGCTCGAACCGGTACCCAAGGACCTCCGCCGCACCGAGCCGCTGGAGATCCCCAGCCCCTTGAGCGAAATCGAGCTTGTCCGGCAGGTCAAAGCCCTGGCCGAGCAGAACGTCTCGGTCGAGCGGCAGGTCTGCTTCGCCGGCGGCGGGGCCTACGACCACTTCATCCCCGCCGTGGTCGACGCCTTGGCCAGTGACCCCGCCTTCGTCACGGCCTACACGCCGTACCAGGCCGAGGCCAGCCAGGGCGCCCTGCAGGCCCTCTACGAATACCAGACCCTCATGTGCGAGCTGACCGGCATGGACGTCTCCAACGCCTCCATGTACGAACTCGCCTCCACTGTCGCCGAGGCCGCCCTGATGGCCCGCAGCGTCACCGGCAAGGGCCGCATCGTCGTCTCCCGGCTGATCCACCCCGACTGCCTGCAGGTGCTGAGGACGTACCTGAAGAACCAGCCCATCGAGATCGCCGTCGCGGGCCTTTCCGCCGGCCAGACCGACCTCGACGACCTGAAGCGCCTGATCACCGGCGACACCGCGGCCGTCATCGTCCAGAGCCCCAACTACCTCGGCAGCGTTGAACACCTCGACAAGATCGCCGATATCGCCCACGGGCACGAGGCGCTGTTTGTCGTCGCGACCGACCCGATCTCGTGCGGACTGCTCAAGCGCCCGGGCGAGTTCGGCGCCGACATCGTCGCCGCCGAAGGTCAGCCCCTGGGCATTCCCCTGTCGCTGGGCGGGCCCTACCTGGGCATCCTCACCTGTCGGCAGGACCTGATGCGCAAGATCCCCGGCCGACTGGTCGGCCAGACCAAAGACCGCCTCGGCCGGCGCGGCTACTGCCTGACGCTGCAGACCCGCGAGCAGCACATCCGCCGCGAGCGGGCGACCAGCAACATCTGCACGAACCAGGGCGTCCTGGCGATCCGTGCCGCCATCTACCTGGCGACGGTCGGCAAAAACGGGCTGCGCAAGGTCGCGTCGCAGTGCCTCGACAAGGCCCACTACGCCGCCAGCCGCATCGCCTCGCTGGACGGGTACCAGTTGCGGTTCGACGCCCCGTTCTTCAAGGAGTTCGTCGTCCGCTCCTCGAAACCGCTGGACCGCGTGTTCGCCGCCTGCCGCGAGGCGGGTTTCCTGGTCGGGCCGGATCTGGGAGGTTTCTCGCCGGACCTGGCGGACTGTTTCCTGGTCGCCGTCACCGAAAAACGAAGCAAGGATGAGATCGATCGCCTCGTCGAGGCGCTGGAGGCCGCATAGATGTCACACAAACCTGTAAATGAATTGGACCCCGCGATGGCCGGCGACGAGAAGTCCCTGCCCCAGACCGAGCCGCTGCTGTTCGAGCTGAGCCAGCCGGGCAACAGCGCCATCAACCTGCCGGACCTGGACGTGCCGCCGGTCGACCCGCGGCGGGTGTTGCCAGCCGAGCTGGTCGCCGACGAGGCCCCGGACCTGCCCGAGCTGGGCGAATTGACCGTGGTGCGCCACTACACGCGCCTCGCGGGCAAGATCTTCAGCGTCGACGGCAACTTCTACCCGCTCGGCTCGTGCACGATGAAGTACAACCCCAAGGTCAGCGAGAAGCTCGCCGCCCTCGACGGGCTCGCCCACGTCCACCCGCACCAGCACGAGCGCGACATCCAGGGCCTGCTCAAGATGCTCTACGACCTGCGGACCTGGCTGCAGGAGATCTCGGGCTTGGCGGAGGTGTCGCTCCAGCCGGCCGCCGGCGCCCATGGGGAACTCACCAGCCTCATGGCGATCAGCGCCTACCACGCCGACCGCGGCGAGGACCGCACCCGCGTGCTGGTGCCCGACACCGCCCACGGGACCAACCCGGCCACCTGCTCGCTGTGCAGCCGGTTCGTGATCACGGTGGACAGCCGCCCGGATGGCCGGGTCGACCTCGACGATCTCCGCAAGAAGGTCGACAACAACACCGCCGCCATGATGATCACCAACCCGAGCACGGTGGGCCTGTTCGAGGGCCAGATCCGCGAGATCGCGGAGATCCTCCACGAGGCCGGCGCGATGCTCTACATGGACGGGGCCAACATGAACGCCATCGCCGGGATCACCCGCCCGGGCGATTTCGGCGTGGACATCATGCACTTCAACACGCACAAGACCTTCGCCACGCCGCACGGCTGCGGGGGCCCCGGCGCCGGCCCGATCGCCGCAGCCGCGCACCTGGCGCCATACCTGCCCGTGCCACAGGTGGTCCGCCGCGACGACGGCACGTACGGCTGGGACTTCGACCGCCCCAAGAGCGTCGGCAAGGTCCGCTCGTTCTACGGGCAGGTCGGCATCCTGGTGCGGGCGTACTGCTACATCGCCTCGCTGGGGCACGAGGGGCTTCGCGACATGGCGGAAACGGCGGTCCTATCGGCCAACTACCTGGCCGCGCGGATCAAGGGCAAGTACCGCCTGCCGTTCGAGGGTCCGTACGCCCACGAGTTCATCATGGTGCCGGACTTCCGCGACCAAGGCGTGACCGAGCTGGACATCGCCAAGCGGCTGCTCGATTTCGGCATCCACCCGCCGACGATGTCGTGGCCGGTGCCCCACTGCCTGATGATCGAACCGACCGAGACCGAGTCGCTCTACACGCTGGACCGGTTCGCCGACGTGCTGATCAAGATCGCCGACGAGGCGGCAAACTCGCCGGACGTGCTGCACTACGCCCCGCACAAGATGCCGGTCGCCCGGCTCGACGAGGTCAGCGCTGCCCGCCGGCCGGAGGTGTGCTGGCGACCGGGGCAGGCCACGGCCGTGGAGCAGGGGCAGCAGAAGTCGCCAAGCGAGAAGGAGGCGGCTGAGCGGTAACCGGGCGGAATCGACCTTGAGCAGGGCTTGGTGGAAGGGTTCGAGTTTGCTATAGTGAGGATATGATGGTTTCTGTCCGCAAACATCTGGAGTCGGATACGATTCATCTTCCCGAGGCGGCCGACCTTGTTGGCAAGGATGTCCGCATTATCGTGGTGGAAGAGCCCGTACAGCGAGCACCACGCGACCTGTCCGCCCTGGACCGCCTGGCCGGCAAGATCGATCTCGACTTTGATGCGATCGAGGATCTACGGCGCCGGAGCGTCGTATGATCCTGCTCGACACCTCTGTGCTGATCAGGTACCTGAGGACCTCGTCCGCAGGAATCCGCGAAGTGCTGGCGTCGATGGACTGCGCTATCTGCGGAGTCACGCGCGCTGAGATTCTGCACGGGGCACGAACCGTGCAGGACGCGGAAGGCCTGATCAAGGCAATGGACGCGTTCATCCAGCTGCCGATTGAGCAAGCTACGTGGGACCGTTTTGGATATCATCTGGCGTCGTTGCGAACAAAGGGCTTGCCGATGCCGTTTCAGGACGTCCTGCTGGCAACGGTGACAATCGATCACAGCGCGGAACTTTGGTCTTATGATGTCCACTTCCATACCATACAGACTGTTTTGACGGACTTGAAGCTGTTCGATGGACCGGTGACGTAATTCGAATGCTGCCGGGTATCCGGGCAGTAAGCTGGCAATCATGAACGGGTTTTCTCTTTTTCTTTTCCAAGCCCCGACGGGGCGACATAACGCTGATGAACGATTATCTCGCCCCGTTGGGGCTCAACAACCAAAAAAAGACAACACCAACATTGGGGCATCCCGTACCCAGGGCTGGTTAGTATCCCGCCCCTGTCGGGGCTTAAGACAGCTGCCCTGAGCTGGTGGTACCTCGTTGCTTCGAGGGCCCCTGAAACCTGTACTCGTCGGACTTCTAT
>JAWLBS010000161.1:0-10906 GCA_041687575.1 Phycisphaerae bacterium
CGACAGCGACGGGCACAACAGCCAGATCCTCGACGTGTTCCACCCCTCGGCCATCGACGGGATCGTGCCGATGGAGATCGCCGCGTTCAACGATCCGGCGGACTACCTCGCCGCCCATCCGGGCCTGGCGATCGAGGGCGGGATCGACAAGCGGGAGATGCGGTTCGACAAGCCGCGGACGCGGCGCGAGGTGGCGCGGCGCTACGCCGCCGCCCGCCGGTTCGGCCGGTATGTGCCGACGGTTGATCACGGCGTGCCGCCGGACGTGCCGATCCGCAACTTCCTGTACATGGTCGAACTGCTGCAGGGTTTCGCCGTCGGCGAGGATCTGGATACGTACGAGCCGCCGTGCGATCTGGAAAAGCAGCTCGGCCCGATCGAGGAGATGTTCGATCCGATGAAGACCCTCGCCGACCACGACGAGGAGGAGGCGCAGCTCCCGCCGGAGCTGCTGGCGGCGGTGCGCGCAGCGCGTTGACGTGTCCTCCGCCCGCGCGGCGGGAGGGACTCTTCGAAACGGGAGAGCCTGGCCATGGCCATCGATCGTATCGTAAGCCAGCCCCTTGCCCTTCTCGGCGGCCCCAAGGCCGTCGAGGCCGACCGGCCCGACCTGTTCGCCTGGCCGATCGTTACACAAGAGGACGAACAGGCCGTCCTGGAGGTCCTGCGGGCCGGCAAGATGAGTGCCTGGGACATCTCCCGCGAGTTCGAGAAGCAGTACGCCGCCTGGCAGGGCACCGAGCACGCCGTCGGCCTGCCCAACGGGACGATGGCCCTGGAATGCGCGATGTGGGCCTGCGGCGTCCGCCGCGGCGACGAGGTCATCTGCCCGAGCCTGACCTACTGGGCCAGCGGCCTGCCGGCCCTGCGCCTCGGGGCGGGGCTCGTCTTTGCCGACATCGACGCGGTGACCCTCTGTATCGACCCGGCTGACATCGAGCGCCGGATCACCCCGCGGACCCGGGCGATCGTGGTGGTGCACTACTGCGGCCACCCCTGCGACATGGACGCTATCGTCGTCATCGCCCGCAAGCACGGCCTGAAGGTAATCGAGGACGTCTCGCACGCCCACGGCGGGCTGTACAAGGGGCGGATGGTTGGCGCCCTGGGGGACGTTTCGGCCGCGTCGCTGATGGCGGGCAAGGCCTTGCCGATCGGCGAGGGCGGGATGCTCTGCACGGACAGCCGGGAGATCTACGAGCGGACCGTTGCGTACTGCCAGTACGAGCGTCACGGCCAGGATCTCACATTACCGGACCTCAAACCCTTGGCCGGTCTGCCGCTGGGGGGGATGAAGGGGCGGCTCAACCAGACCTGCGCGGCGATGGGGCGGGTGCAGCTGCGTCACTACCCCCAGCGGATGCGGGCGATCCAGGACGGCATGAACCGGTTCTGGGATCTGCTGGAGGGCACGTCGGGGCTGCGTCCCCACCGTCCGGCCGCGGGCAGCGGCTCGACGATGGGCGGATGGTACAACCCGCTGGGGCACTACCTGCCGGAGGAGCTGGGCGGTCTGTCCGTCGAGCGGTTCATGGAGGCGGTCCAGGCCGAGGGGGGCCGCTGCGGGCGGGCGGCCAACGCGCCGCTGCACCTGCACCCGGTGCTCAACGAGGCCGACGTTCACGGCGACGGCAAGCCCACCCGTAACGCCTTTGCCGATCGGGACCTGCGTCAGCCGGCCGGCTCGCTGCCGGTCAGTGAGGCCCTGGCGGCGCGGTGCTACGGCGTCCCCTGGTTCAAACACGACGATCCCGAGGCGATCGGCCGGTACGCCGCGGCGTACCGCAAGGTGGCGTGCCAGGCTGAGAAGCTGCTGTCGGCCGCCCAGTAGGGCGGGCTGTGCCCGCCAACGAGCGCGCAGGGCAGCCCGCCCGTGTGCGAGGCGTCTTCTGGGAACCGGCGGTCGACGGGCGGCCGTCCAACGCGCAGGGCAGCCCGCCCGCGTGCGAGGCGTCTTCCCGGGGTCCGACCCCGGAGCGTACGTCTCCCAGCGGAATCAGCGCCGGGAATCTCATGGCGGTTTGGATGCCTGTGCACCTCACCGGGGGTCTGACCCCGTGGCGCGGGCGCTGGGGCGGTTCAGGGGTCTGACCCCGAAGCGCACGTTTCCTGGCGGAATCACTGCCGGGATTTCATGGCGGCCTTTATACTTATGCACGTCACCGGGGTCTGACCCCGTGGCGCCGGCAGGGGCGCGGGGGCAGCCATGGCACCCGGTGCGGCGTTGTGGCGGGCGCAGCCCGCCCTACATGGACTACCGTTCCCTCACGGTCACGGCTCGTTGGCGAAGGACCGTGGCACGCGGTTCGCGGCTTCGCCCGCGTCGAAATGGCGTGTCCGAAAACCGCCCCGTCGGCGTTATTGAAAATCCCTCGTGTTTCGAGTACAGTACTGTATTGCTAGATACCGGAGTAAGGATACCGCATATGGCAGAGAACACGTTAGTCGGCAAGAAGATTCTTCTGGTGGATGATGACGCAGACATTTTGATGGCGATGTCGGCGGCGTTCGAGGATACGGGCGCGCAGATCATGACGGCGTCGGACGGCAACAAGGCGGTCGAGATGGCCAGCCAGAACCTGCCCGACCTGGTCGTCCTGGACATGATGCTGCCCAAGCGGAGCGGTTTCCTCGTTCTGGAAAAGATCAAGCCTCAGCGGGCGCCGGGCAAGCCATTTGTCATCATGGTCACCGGCAATCCGGGCAAGCGGCACCAGGCGTATGCGGAGAGCCTCGGGGTCGAGATGTATATGAACAAGCCCGTGAGGATGGAAAAGCTGATCCGCGAGGCCGAGCGCCTGCTGGTCGGCGAGCAGGCGGCGTAGGACGCCCCGCTACGGAGTCGGCGGATTACCCGGTGCCCGAGGGGCTTGCGGCCCGGGCGCCACTGTGAGCGATACAGCCGATACAAGAGAAAAATGGCCGTCCGCGAGTGATGCGGACAGTAGATCAGGAGTTGGATTCGAACATGGCGGTGACTACGGAACACAAGCGGGAACTTGTTGAGAAGTTCCGGATCAACGAGAAGGACACTGGCAGCGCCGATGTGCAGATCGCGATCCTGACCAGGCGGATCAACGATCTGACGGACCACCTGCGGAAGTTCCGGAAGGACCACCATTCGCGGCGGGGCCTGATCATGATGGTCTCGAAGCGGAACCGGCTGCTTCGCTACCTGGCCACGCACGATTACCCTCGCTACCAGGCAATTCTGGCGGCACTGGGTCTGCGCAAGTAGTCTGCTCAAGGCCCCCTCGTGTTGGCGGGGCGGTGCCTCCCTGTGGCGTGCTGGCGCCGCCGCAGGGTCGGGACGGTGTCAAATCCTGACTGCGGGCTGTTGTGCCGTTGCCTTGGGGTATACAATGGCGCTGTTGCCGAGGCTCTTGCGCTGCTCGGCGCGATACCTTGTCGTTGCCGGTCCGGCACGTTGTTTGACCGCCGATTCGGTGGGTGCCGGCGGCGCCCCTTCGAGGGTCTGGCGCAATCGCTTGCCAGGCATGTCGCCGCGGCCATGCGTGGGCATACGATAGAATACGATAGAAAAGAAAACGGATAATCATAGAGACAGTGACACGTAGCGAAGTGTCGGAAGGTGGAGCCGAAATGACCCCTTTGAGAGTTGAGCGGGAGATCGCGGGCCGGAAACTGAGCATTGAAACGGGCAAGTTCGCCAAGCAGGCCGACGCTGCCGTCTGGATCCAGTACGGCGAGACCGTCCTGCTGGTGACGGTCGTGACCGCCGAGCCGCGCCAAGGCCTGGACTTCTTCCCGCTGACCGTCGACTACCGCGAAAAGCCCAGCGCTGCCGGCAAGATTCCCGGCGGCTTTTTCAAGCGCGAAGGCCGGCCCACCACCAAGGAAATCCTCACCATGCGGATGATCGACCGCCCGGTCCGTCCGCTGTTTCCGCCGGAGTTTCTGAACGAAGTCCAGATCCAGGCCTTCGTGATGAGCGCCGATGCCGAGAACGACCCGGACATCGTCGCGATGATCGGGGCATTCGCCGCCCTGCGGATCAGCTCGGCGCCGTGGGATGGCCCGCTGGGGGCCGTCCGGGTCGGCCGGGTCGACGGCAAGTTCATTCTCAACCCGACGCACGCGGAGATGGAATACAGCGATATGGACCTTGTCCTGACCGGCCACCGCGAGACGGTCAATATGATCGAGCTCGGCGCCGACCAGGTCAGCGAAGAAGACCTCGCCAAGGCCATGGAGATGGGGTACGGCGTGATCAGGGAGGTCTGCGACCTGATCGAGGAGCTGGCCGGCCAGTGCGCCAAGGAAAAGACCTGGCAGGCGCCGGCCCGCGACGAGGCCCTCTACAAGCGGATCTACGAGAAGGCCTACCCGATGCTCATCGAGGCCAAGCAGGTGGTCGCCAAGCAGGAGCGGCGGGATGCCGCCCGCGCGATCACCGAGCAGGTCATGCAGGAGTTCTGCGGGATCAGTCCGCAGGGCGAGGCCCCGGCCGCGCCCGCCGAAGGTCTGGCCGATCCGCATGTCGTCGCCGGCATGCTGCACCAGGTCGAAGAGCAGGCCGTGACCGACCTTGCGGTCGAGCAGGGCAAGCGGATGGACGGTCGCGGCCCGGAGGATATTCGCGACATCTGGGGCGAGGTCGGCCTGTTGCCGCGGACCCACGGCTCTGCGCTGTTCACTCGGGGCGAGACCCAGGCACTGGCGGTCACGACGCTGGGAACGGTCTCCGACGAGCAGATCGTCGACGGCCTGGTCGAGGAATACAGCAAGAAATTCATGTTGCATTACAATTTCCCGCCATTTGCGACGGGCGAGGCCAAGCGGATCGGCGGTCCGGGTCGGCGCGAGATCGGCCACGGTGCGATCGGCGAGCGGAGCCTCGAGCGGATGCTGCCCACGCCGGAGCAGTTCCCGTACACGATCCGGATCGTCAGCGACATCCTCGAGTCCAACGGTTCGTCGAGCATGGCGACGGTCTGCGCCGCGACGCTCAGCCTGATGGACGCGGGCGTGCCCATTCGCAAGCCCGTTGCCGGTATCAGTGTCGGCATGATGCACAAGGGCGACAAGCAGGTCCTGCTGACGGACATCGTCGGCGAGGAAGACCACTTCGGCGATATGGACTTCAAGGTCGCCGGCACGACCGACGGCATCACCGGCATCCAGGTTGACTTGAAGATCCGCGGGCTGGACCACGAGACCATCGTCAAGTCGCTCGCCCGCGCCAAGCAGGCCCGGCTGGCGATTCTGGAGAAGATGCTGGGGGTCTTGGCCGAGCCGCGTTCGGCGATCAGCGATTACGCCCCCAGAATTTTGACAATCCGGATAGACCCGGATAAGATTGGCAAGGTTATTGGGCCGGGGGGCAAGGGCATCAAGCGCATAGAGGCGGAGACGGGTGCCAAGATCGAGATCGAGGAGGATGGCACGGTCCTGATTTCGTGCGTGGATCGCAAGGGCGCCGAAACGGCCCGTGAAGAAGTCCTGAAGGTGACCGAAGAGGTCCAGGTCGGTCGGATCTACACGGGTAAAGTCGTTGGGGTACGAGACTTCGGCGCCTTTATCGAGATCCTGCCCGGTACCGATGGGCTTTGCCACATCAGCGAATTGGCCGACGGGTACGTCAAACAGGTCAGTGATGTGGTAGAATTGGGTGATACGGTTCGTGTGAAAGTGATTTTGGTTGACGATCAGGGCCGCGTGAAGCTGTCGCGGAAGCAGGCCCTGGCCGAGGAGTCCGAGCAGACCGCTCCGTCCACCTGAGGGTGGCGGGCGGCGCGGCCGTAAAGATCGGAGCGGATCTGCCGGGTTGAGTGTCTGTAATGTCCCGTCTGTATTGCATACAGCGCGAGAACTTCGGTAGATTGGGCTAGGTCCGATGTACAAGCATGTCTTGGCAATAGCGGGGGTCCGCGCTGTAACGTTCGAGTTCGCTCATGTCTACAGCGGCGCAATCGGATGTGCCGACTGTCTTCCCATCTGTCGTTCGTTGCACTGGAGGAGTGTGTCATGCCGAGAGGCATAGTAAAATGGTTTGACGCAAAGAAGGGATATGGGTTCATCGTCGGGCCACAGGAAGGCCGGGATATCTTCGTGCACTACACGCACATTCTCGGCGACGGGTTCCGCAGTCTTCGCGACGGGGAACAGGTCGATTACGAACTCGCCGAGTCGGACAAGGGGTTGCAGGCTCGGGGCGTCCGGCCCACGGCAAGGGAGCAGGAGGTCTCGGCACCGCAGATGATGCCGGTCCGCCAGTCTGCGCAGCAGGCATCGTTGCGCCGCTAGGGTGCCGCACGGTCATGATGTCGGGCGGAAACGCCCGGCAAGGGGAGCAAGGGAAAGGTCGCCTGGCCCTTGGCGCCGCGGCCCGGGTTGTTATAAGCTGATGGAATGATGTGGTCCTGGATGCTTATAACGGCAGCGGGGGCGGCAGGCTTCTGGCTGGGCCGAAAAAGGGGTTGGCGCGGCCGCGATCCAGTCGCGGCCGCGGCAGTGCCCGCTACACCGCCGGGCGCCGAGCCGCTGGCGCTGGTGACGGTGATCAGCGGTCTGGCGCACGAGCTGCGCAACCCGCTGAGCAACCTGAAACTGAACCTGCAGCTGCTGCGCGAGGACCTGGCGACACTGCTGGCCGAGCAGGCGGACGACCCGCCGCAACGACGCATCCTCAGCCGGTTCGAGACCGCTGTGGGTGAGGCCGGCCGACTGGAACGGACCCTCGAACAGTTCCTTCAATTCGCCTCCAACCCGAACCTGCAGCTCCGCCGGGCGGACGTCAACGGGGTGGTTGCCGAGCTGCTGGACTTTTTCACGCCACAGGCGGCCGCGCACAGGGTCTGCGTGCGGGCCCTTCCGGCTGGACAGGCGTGCCTTGTCCGGCTCGACCCGGGCATGTTCAAGCAGGCCCTGCTGAACCTGCTGATCAACGCCCAACAGGCGGTCGGCGACGGGGGGGAGGTCATCGTCCGGGTGGAGGATCCGGCCGAGCAGCGGGTCCGCATCGTCGTGACCGACACCGGTCCGGGCATGCCCCCCGAGCAGATCGACCGGATCTTCCAGGCCTATTACTCCACCAAGAAGGGCGGCACCGGCCTGGGCCTGCCCATCTCACGCAAGATCATACACGCCCACGGCGGGACGCTTACGTGCTGCAGCGATGTTGGAAAAGGCACCGAGTTCCGCATAGAACTACCGTTGGCCGGCGCGGGTCCGGCCGATTCGCCCGACAGGATCGAGGAGTGATGAGTACGACCGAGACCGTGCATCGACAGACCGCCTTCGTTCTGGTGGTGGAAGATGAAGAGGCCCACGGCGAGGCGATCGCCGAGGGGCTTCGCCGCGCCGGCCACGCCTGCCACGTGGTGACCGGGGCGAGCGATGCCCTGGAGTCGATCCGCAAACGTCCCCCGGACGTTGTGGTGACCGATTACCGTCTGGCCGGCGACGGCGGCCCGACGGGCCTCGATATCCTGCGGGAGGTCAAGAAGGTCAGCCCCGAGAGCGAGGTCATCCTGGTTACCGCCTATGGCAGCGAGCAGCTCGCCCGGGAGGTCCTCGGGGGCGACGGCAAGGCCCGGGCGTTCGACTATCTGACCAAACCGGTGGACCTCGAGGACGTCCGCGAGGCAGTCGGCCGGGCGGCGCTAAAGGCCATCGCCAACCGCGAGAGTCGCCGGCTGGAGGACCGTCTGGCCGAGGCGGTCCACTTCGACGGGCTCGTCGCCGGCTCGCCGGTGATGCACCGGGTGCTGCGGGTGGTCCGCCAGATCGCCCCGACGAAGATCACCGCCCTGGTTATCGGCGAGACGGGCACGGGCAAGGAGCTGATCGCCCGCGCCATCCACGCCAACAGCACCCGCAAGGACAAACCCTACAAGGTGATCAACTGTGCCGGGCTCAACGAGAACCTGCTGGAGAGCGAGCTGTTCGGCCACGTGCGGGGCGCGTTCACCGGGGCGGTCGGCGAGCGCAAGGGGCTGCTCGAGGCGGCCGACGGCGGGACGATCTTCCTCGACGAGGTCGGGGACATGCCGCTGACGATGCAGGCCAAGCTGCTGCGGGCCCTGGAAAGCGGCGAGATCCTTCCGGTCGGCTCGAACGAGACCCGCCACACCGACGTGCGGGTCATCGCCGCGACCAACAAGGACCCGCGCGACCTGATCGCCGACGGCAAGTTCCGCGAGGACCTGTACTACCGGCTCAACCAGGTGACGATCCGGGTGCCCCCGCTGCGCGAGCGGCGCGAGGACATCCCGCTGCTGGTCCAGCACTTTGTCGATCTGGCCAACCGCGAGCACGGCTGCCAGATCGAGGGGATCACCCCCGAGGCGGTCCGCCTGCTGGTCAACCAGCGGTGGCAGGGCAACGTCCGCCAGCTGCGGCAGGTGATCACCCAGATGGTGGTCCTGGCCGGCGGGTCGGTCCTGGATACCGAAGACGTGCCCGAGGAGTTCCGCCAGAGCACCGAGATCATCCCGGTCGGCAGCGGGTTTCTGGCCGGCCACACGCTGCAGGAGCTGGAGAAGGTCGCGATCCAGCAGACGCTGAAGATGACGGCCGGCAACCGGGAAAAGGCCGCCAAGCTCCTTGGCATCGGTGCCCGTACGCTGTATCGCAAGCTCAAGGAGTACGACATCGACTGATGTTGCTCCCTTGTACCGGGACGAAACGACCTTCCGCAGATTTCGCAGAACAGCAGTTGCCAGTTGCCAGTGAACGGCAACGACTTCAAGGATCAGTGGACGCTCCCGGAAGCGAAAGGGAAGGAGCCCGAAGCGTAGGCGAGGGTGTTGTTCCCGCCGCGGGGATGCAAGGCTCCCGCATCCTGCGCTGCGGGAAGAAGCCGCGACCGTGAGGTCGCGCTGAACCCGGGCATGAGTACCACCCCCACATGTTGAGTTGCGCGCAAACCGGACCGCAGCGCAAGCGCGCGGGTCTCCTTCTCCCTGCAGATGCGCAATACTCTCGGGCCCTGCTGCAACGAGCCGCGACCGTGAGGGAGCGGTAGCTCCGCGGACAAGCGGTTCATCCGGTGGCTTGGCAGGCTCCCCGCCTGTCACGAACGCGAATTTTCGTCTCTTTTGGCCTCATTTACGCATTTTTGTCTTGACAAGAAGTGGGGGGGGGGGGGGCATAATGTACCTGTCAGCGGTCCAGGCAAAAAAGGCTATGTGGACACCTTGGCATTTCGTACAATCGTAGTAGCCGCACATCGGCGGCCGGACAACACGGGCAGACGCACGCACGAAAGGGGAGTCGCATGGGAAGGCATCACGGCTGGCTGGCGGGGGCGATGTTGGCAGTTCTTCTGACGGGGGCGGTGCAGGGGGCGCCGCAGTACACGATCACTCCGATGGGGGTCGGTGGGCGCGCTTACGCGCTCAATGAAGCCGGGCAGGCGGTAGGATACTACTCTTCCGGCTTGGATGACGCCCCCTTCCTCGGCTTCTTCTGGGACGGTCAGTGGACGGCACTTCCCACGCTGGCGGGAAACGCCTTCGTCCAGGGCCTCAATGACACAGGTGTGGCCGTGGGAACTTCCTACGCGGGGAGCCGCTACACCGATCCGCGAGCATGCCTGTGGTTGAACGGGACGATCCAGGACCTCAATCAACCGGGACAGGTGACACTGGAAAGGGCCTTCGACATCAATAACTCAGGTCAGATTGTCGTCAAAGATCATTCCCAGCCCTATATCTACGAGAATGGATCGCTCCGGGCACTGGGCATGAAGAATGCGTACAAGATCAATGAGGCGGGCCAGGTCGCGGGTTCCCTTGAGACGTGGGAGATCGGCTACGATGGGGATATCGCGCAGCGGGCGGCGTTCTGGGACGACGGGGTGGTCACCGATGTCGGGACGTTTGGCGGTCCGTCCAGTACAGCTTTGGGCATGAACGATCTGGGACGCGTGGTCGGGAGAGCTGACACCGATGTTTTCGGCGAGTCGCGTGCTTTCTACTGGGACGGGGACAACATTCATGCGATCCCGGCCGGGCGTGGGGCAGAGGCTCACGGGATCAATAACTTCGATTATGTTGTCGGGCAGATGTACGGGATAAACCCCGAAATGGCGACGGCTTTCCTGTACACGGACAACCAGGTGTACGACTTGAACGATCTGATTCCGCACGATTCCGGGTGGTACCTGAACGGTGCCACCGCGATCAATGACGCAGGCCAGATCGTTGGGACAGGGATCTATCAAGGCGAGACCTGGCATATGTTCTTGCTGACCCCGGTCCCGGAGCCCGGGTCTCTCCTGCTCCTTGGCATCGGATCCGTCTGGATCGCGCGAAGGCGCCGCACGCGCCGCATGTAAGCTCGCAGGCAAGGCTCGTGTCACGATAGCGGGCGTATAGACAACCATTTCTTTACAACGATGGAGGAGTCTTCATGAAGAGTGCGCTGATTCCCTGCGCAATGATTACGTGTATCCTACTTATCCCGTCCTCTTTGCGGGGAGAGGATTTGGACGCGCATTGGTACGGTTGGAAGTATGCCGGCGAGGCAACTTGGAATGATCCATTGAATTGGTGGGTCGTCGACAACGTTGAATTCGAAACGGCCTTGCATGTCCCACAGTTTGACGACGACGTCTATTTCTGGAACGGCGGGACGGCGGTGGTGAATGGTGGTGCGGAATGTGCCTTTCTCCAACTGGGCAGACACCCGCATAACCCCAGCCCGCTCGATACCGGGAAACTCGTCCTGACCATTGGAGGCGAGTTGCGTGTAGGGGAGAGCGTGCCGAGGGGTATGACCGTTGGTGCCGGTGGTGCCGGCGAAGTCGAGCAGACCGGAGGCCAGCTGGGGCTTAGCGGTACTCTGGATTTGGGAACCGGGAAGATGGGGTACGGCAGGTATGAATTGATAGATGGCCAGATCGCGATGGCGACCGCGAAACTGAATGTCGGCTCTACGG
>JAWLBS010000162.1:0-10821 GCA_041687575.1 Phycisphaerae bacterium
TCAACGCTTCGATTCCCTTGGGGGCACCAAGACCTGAAGGATTCAACGGGGTCTGATCCCCCTGGGGAAAACGCCGCGAGGGGTGCGGTCCTGCTTCAACGAGCCGCGACCGTGAGGGAGCGGTAAACGAGGAACTCCCGCACCCGGCGCACCAGCTACGGCTGGTGCCTGTCCATCGCCAAGTTCTTGTCTTGAAGAAACTTGGCGTATCCGTCGAGCACCTCGCGGAATTGCCCATTGCGCTGCGCCATATTCGGCTTCGTGTATATCCAGATCTGGATAACACCTGGTTCTCCGTGGTTATCCATAGCCCCTCAAGCTCCGTGTTCGCCTTTGAGGGCGTTTTCGCGCGATAGAGTATTGCCGACATCCGGAAACTGCGGTATTCTCGTCCTGTGCGTCCTTGAAGGAATGGATTTCTGTAGAAAAACAAGTTCGGCACGAGATGAGAATGCAGATCCCAAGCGAGGCAGATTGGCGCAGCGAGCCGTGGGACCTTGATATCCCGTATGCGTACAAGCACTTCTTCGGGAAGGACCGGGTGCAAGCGGCCGGTCTGTTTGTCGAGAATGCGCTCTGCTATCAGGAAGACGTCATGTTCATGCCTGCCACGTGCTTCTACTTCTATGCCCACGCCTACATCGACTACCTCATGTCGGAGCAGAGCGAAGGAGATTCCGACGGAGCAAGTTGCTTCTTCGGGCTCGTAGAAGTTCGCGCAGACGACATCCTCCGAGGCCCGGGAGAGCTCAGGGAACGTATCCGCGCACTGCTTCGGCGCCTTGGCGAGCGCCAGACGTGGTACGATGCCACACCACATATCTATGGGGACTTCAGGAGGAAAGCGGAGGCTTGCCTGAAAAGGATTGAGGAGCCGAACAAGACGAGTCCACCGTACCAGTGAAAGCCGCGCCGAGCGCGTCTTCCGCTGTCCGGTGACTCGCAACGTTCACTGGAAGGAGAACGAAGATGAAAATGTCAATGGCACTCTCAGTTTGCGTCGCTTTGGCGGTAACAGGATGTAGCACCCCAATGCAACATGACGCGCAAAGTGGAACAATCACGTATCCAGTCACCAAGGGAACGGAAGTGTTGGACACTGCTCGAGGGTTCGCAATGGATATGAATTGGCAGCTCAAAGGCGAAAAAGGCAAAACTATCGGCGACGTTCAGGAAATAGTCACCGTGACCGCCGTCGATGACAATGGCAAGACTGTCAAATTCACAGCATCCTATCGAAAAGAAGATGTTCCGAAACTGACTGTGACGAGTCCGGCAGGCGCACAGTTTTCAACAGCGCAGATAACGACTGAGATTGCACGACGCTTAGGCATTGCACCCGATGCTCAGCGCCTCAACAAGAATACATGAGAAAGCGAACAAGCGAAAGAAGGGGGTCAGATCTTCATTAGTCATTAGAGCATTGTTGACGCAGGTGTAGCGGCCGGGTCTGGGGGTGCCACGGTGCCACGGTCCTGGGGCTGTATGCAGGGCCGTGCCCGCCGTAGACACTCAGCCCCCGACAGCCGACGCCTGGCGGGGCGGGAAATACAAAGCGGCGTCTGCGCCGCCGCACTCCAAAGGCTCTCGCCTTGCGACACCCGACACCCGAGACCCGAGACCCGACACCCGATGCCGGGCGCCACGGGGTCAGACCCCGGTGAGGTGCACAGGCATCCGGACCGCCAGGAAATTTCGGCGTTGATTCCGCCAGCAGGCGTGCGAATCGGGGTCAGACCCCTGATCCCTGCCCCCGCCGCTGCGAAACCCGAAACCCGAGACCCGAGCCCCGAAACCCGACACCCGTGTGCCGCCGGGTCAGACCTCTGCAAATCTCAAATGACACCCCCGCCTGTACACGATCCCCATGATCGGGTAAAAGACGCGGACGCCGCGGGGGGCGGGCCGGTCGCAGCCGGATGCGGACGGGCCCGGCGGCGGGCAATTACCGAAGCGAGAGCGGAACCGCTCCGGGCAGACCGAGGCCCGGGGCCGGAACCGGCGAGGCGACGCCGGGGCCGAAGACGTTGTTGTCGCCGCACAGAGGATGTGCCCGCGGGATTCGCCTGCCCGCTGCCCAGAGGAGTTTTGCTGGGATGGTTCTGCCCCCACACGCCGCACGCTGCGTCATGCTGAGTCTGCTCGCCTGCCTTATCGCCCTCTCCGCCGGCTGCGCAGCCGCCGGCAAGCGCTCGGCGAAGCTGCCGCACGCGTTCGACCCGGAACAGCTGTACCTCAAGCAGGCCCCCTACGACCGGCTCTTCGTCAAAGTCGACCGGCTCGAGGGCGTGAAGGTCGAGCCGGCCTGGCTGGCCGAGATCCAGGCCTTTCTGGCCACCTGCTGCCCCAAGCCCGGCGGCGTGAAGATCGTCCAGGGCGAGCCGATCCCCCTGGCGCAGGCCCGCGACCTGGACCCGGCCGAAATCGCCGGCCTGCGGATCGACGGCCCGCCGGCGAACCTGGCCGACACGCGCACCGCCTATCTTTACCTGCTGTTCTACGACTCCGAGGTCCTCGGCCGCGCCGAGCCCGACAACCCGCACGTCTCGTTCGCCGACTACCCCTGCGCGGTCTACTACGACGTCGCCTACGCCCGCAACGAGCAGGGCCACTTTGCCGCCAACGCCCTGCGGCACGAGATCGGCCACGCCCTGGGCCTGTGCAAGAACACCTCCCACGGCGACGGCGCGCACTGCGAGAACGAAGGCTGCCTGATGTACTCGACCTTCGTGCTGGAAAAGGGCTGGTACACCCGCCCGCCCGTCCGCAAGCACCTGTGCGAGCAGTGCCGCAGCGACCTGCAGGCCAGCGGGACCGGCCCGGCGGTCGCGAGCTATTCGTTCCGCGGGCCGATGCTCGTGCGGCAGGAGGAGGGCTACTGGGTGATGAACCTGCCCGGGCTGGTGGCGCTGGCCTTCGACAGCCGGCACGCCGCCGACTGGCGATCGGTCACGCAGGCCTACCGCCGGTGGCTCGACGCCAACGCCCGCGACGGCCGCGGCAGCATTTTCGCTATGTGGCAGGTCGAACCGCGGGACGGGCAGGACGCCAGGCGGATCGCCGAGGCGATCGACCGGGCCCGCCGCGACCCGTCGGAGATGGTGCGTCGCGCGGCCGACAAGGCCCGACGCGCACTGAAGGGCTCGCGCGGCCAGCCGGTGCAGGTCGCAACGGCCCTCGACGACCAGTGGGCGGCGGCGGAGATCAGTCGGCAGTAGGCGCTGAGGGCATCCGTAGACACTGCCCTCTGCCTCCTGCCGTTACGGCAACTGGCAACTACAACGGCTTATACCACACATTCATGCTCTCCAGCGCACCGGAGATCTGCGTGTTGTTGATCAGCCGGCCGGCGTACGAGTAGCCCAGCTTGGCGAAGGTGATATTCATGCCGTGCGAAACCGCCCGGGCAATCGTGTAGGCCGTGCGGATGCCCCGCTCTCGCATCGCCGGCTCCATCTGCGCCAGCAGGTGCGCGCCCAGGCCGGCGCCTCGCTCCGACGGCAGGGTCGCAAAATCGGTCATCTCCGCGTTGCGGGCCTCCTTGTCCATTTCAGCGCTGGACAGGGCGATCAGCTTCTCGTCCCGCCATACGCCAAAATAGAGCACGTGCGAACGCATCGTCTCGACCAGGTACGCCGGGTCGTGGATCGGAAACGGGTAACTCTCGAACACCTCGCCATACACCTCGGCCATCGCGGGGGCATCCTTCTCCTCGCACACCCGCCACGACAGGCCCGACACGCCGGGCTCCGCCGGGCCCATGCCCGCCTTGGCGCGGGCGGCCAGGATGACCGATTCATGCTCCGCCCGGTGCGTCTCCTCGGCCCGGTTCGGGTCGAGGAACTTGCTGAAGAACAGCCCGGCCATGGTCCCGTTGAAGAAACCGGGCACGGTTGCCTCGAGGGTGTAGTTGGCGTGTTCAAACGCGACCCGGGCCGAGGCGGGCACCTTGCAGAAGATCTTGCTGTACTGCTCCCGGCTCGCCAGGTCCTGGATGCGCCGGATGATCCCGGCGGCATCTTCACCGCCGAGCTTCATCAGGTAGATCCGGTCGCTGGCCTTGCCGTGCTGGATCTGCGCCGTGCCGAGTTTCTCGATCTGGTCCTTCACATCGACTCCCAATCCGTCTGCAAAAATCAATCCGCTCGTGGATTCATTGAGAACCCGCGGTCCTGTACGATCCTAGACATCCGCTGTTTCGACTTCCACGACCTGCATGCCGCCACGGAGTCCCTCCGGCTGGCCCGGGATCAGCAGCGAACCCAGCACGAACAGCACCGCCGACAGGCCCATGCCGAACACCACCGGATCCAGACCGTACGGCAGAGGCCACCCTCCGATTTGCAGCGCCAGGGTCAACCCGCCGCCGCCGGCCATCCCCAGCACCGCGCCCCACGTGCTCGATCGCCGCCAGAAGAACGCACCCAGCGTCGGCACGAACAGCCCCGACACCAGGAAACCGTAGGCGAACAACCCCGCGTCCAGGACCGTCTTGAATCCGCTCGCCAGGAACATCGCCGTAATGCCCAGGACGAGTGTCGCCAACTGCGAGATCCGTACCAGCACCTTGTGCGAGGCATTGGGCATCAGGTAGCGCTGCACCAGATCGTTGACCACGTTCCCCGACGAGGCCATCAGGCAGCTGTCGGCCGTGGACATGATCGCCGAGAAGTAGCTGGCGATGACGATGCCGGTTACCCCGATCGGCAGCACATCCTTGATCAGCATGGGCACGGCATGTTCGCGGTCGCCGATGGGCAGGTCCGGGTACAGCGCCCGGGCACACATCCCCAGAAAAACCCCGGTGAACGCCATGATCGGGTACTCGAACAACCCGGCGATGTACCAGGCCTTGCGGGCCTCCTTGACGCCTTTGCACGCGTACATCCGCTGGTAGAGCGTCATGCCGACCAGCCAGATCGGCACGATCGTCACCATCCAGTTGATGAAGATCACGCCGGCACTGACTTTCCCTTCCGGATCGAGGATGTTCCTCGGATCGAAGAACCCCTCGGGCAGGGCCTCGCGCAGGGCCCCGAACCCGCCGACCCTGTAAAGCGCCAGGGGGATCGCCAGCAGCGCCAGCCCGGCCAGCAGGATAATCCACTGCACGAAGTCGGTATAGATGACCGCCTTGATCCCGCCGAGCATCGTGTACACGACGATGATCACGCCCATCACGATGAGCGAGAACGTCAGCGACGTCATGCCCCACGGCTCGAAGTTCAGCATCGTCTCCGACGCCAACGTCGCACCCGCCCGGATCTGGGCACCCGTGAACAGGAGATACCCGCCGCCCGAGATGATCGCCGCGATCAGCGCGACGATCCCGCCGTACCGCGTCCGCAGAAAGTCCGGATACGTCAGCATCTTGTGCTCGACGTCCGGCCCCTTGATCCGCGGAATCACGAAGACCGCCGTCAGCCACGCGCCGACCAGGCCCGTGAACAGCAGCCACGAGCCCGCCAGCCCCATCAGGAATCCCGCGCCGCCCAGGCCGATCGAAAAGCCCCCGCCCACGTCGGTGGCCACGATCGACAGGCCCAGGGCCGTCGGCGGGACGTTCCGCCCGCCCACATAGTAGTCAT
Organism: Phycisphaerae bacterium; assembly: GCA_041687575.1. Taxonomy (GTDB): domain Bacteria; phylum Planctomycetota; class Phycisphaerae; order UBA1845; family JANYLN01; genus JANYLN01. The sequence continues at coordinate 5,589 of JAWLBS010000162.1, forward strand.
CTTCGCTCTTGTTGCGAAGAAAGTGGTAATAGCCAATCCCGAGGATGGCCACCATGTACAGCACGAAAATCCCGTAATCCACATAACTCATCGACGATCTTCCTGTCCGCTATCGTTACGTGTCCTGCTCGCCGGCCTCCGCGTCGGCCGCCTCGCCTGTCTGGTCGCATTCCTCATCCCGGCGCCGCATGCGCTCGTTCTCCGCGGGCACCAGCACGTAGGTGTCATCGTGGTCGCACAGCAGTTTGGCGATGCCGACGGCGGCCTCGTCGTCGCTGTCTGCGGTCTTGAGCTGCAGGTTGCACGTCTCGCAGTCGCGGTCGCACTCGCGCATCGGATACGAGTCCGGCTCGCGATAGGTGCTGATCACGCCCTCGTAGTTGCGCAGGACCACCTTGTGCGTTGACCAGCTGATCAGGTAGTTGGGCATGACCGGGATCTTGCCGCCCCCACCCGGTGCGTCGATCACGTAGGTCGGCACCGAAAAACCGCTCGTGTGGCCGATCAGACTCTCGATGATCTCGATGCCCTTGCCGACCGGCGTGCGGAAGTGCGAAAGCCCCTCTGACAGGTCGCACTGGTAGAGGTAGTACGGCCGGACCCGGTTGAAAACCAGCTTGTGCACCAGCGCCTTCATGATCCGCGGGCAGTCGTTGACCCCCCTCAGCAGCACCGACTGGTTGCCCAGCGGGATGCCGGCATCAGCGAGGCGCCGCAGCGCCAGCCGGCTGGACGGCGTGAACTCGCGCGGGTGGTTGAAGTGCGTGTTCACCCAGACCGGATGGTGCTTTTTCAGCATGTTGACCAGATCGTCAGTGATGCGCATCGGCATCACGACCGGCGTGCGCGTGCCGATGCGGATCACCTCCACGTGCGGGATCGCCCGCAGCTGCGTCAGGATCCAGTCGAGTCGCTCGTCGGTCAGCAGGAACGGATCCCCGCCGCTCAGCAGCACGTCGCGGACGACCGGCGTGTTGCGAATGTACTCCAGCCCCTGCTCGATCTGCGAGCGGTCCGGGACACTGTCGATGTCGCCGACCTTGCGCTTGCGCGTGCAGTGGCGGCAGTACATCGAGCAGACGTTGGACACGTGAAACAGCACCCGGTCCGGGTAGCGGTGCGTCAGGCCGGGCACCGGCGAATCCCTGTCTTCGTGCAGCGGGTCGGCCATGTCGCACTTGTCCAGGACCATCTCCAGCGGCGAGGGGAACGACTGCTTGAAGATCGGGTCGTTGCGCCAGTCCTTCGTATCGATCAGCGAGAGATAGTACGGCGTGATCGACAGCGGGAACCGGTCCAGCGTCTCCTGGAGCGTCTGGCGCTCTTCGCTATCGAACTTCACGCCCAGCAGCCGCTCGAACGTGTCGATGCTGCGGACGGCGTGCTTGACCTGCCAGCGCCAGTCCCGCCAGTGCGAGATCAGCGCTTCCGGGGAAATCATCTCGGCGATCCGTTGCTGATTGGCCGCGTAACCGTGTGGTGAAGCGGGCGCCTTTTCGACAGTCGGCGTCCTGTCATTGATGATGCTCATCCGGCATCCTCCTTTTTCTATAGGAACAGTTACCCAGCGGCTGTTTGAGGCTGTAGCCACGGGCTCCGTGAGAATGGGGCACGTCCATGAGGGACACGCACCCCATGTAGTGTCATGTGTACAACGCTAATAGGCACACGCCCATTATACACATATCGATTCGATATGCAAATTCCATGGTATATAAGGACTTACGTGCGGCCGCGAGGGCCGGCAGTCATTGCCGGTGACAGATTGCGGGTCTATTCTGTCAGCGGTCCGCCCGTAAGACCATCCCGGCGATTCCGAAATCCCCCCTTGGCTTGAAGTGCATGCTCTGTTACGTTACACGATTCGAGATGCGCTGCGACGTGAGACAGGCGAGCAGGCAGTCAGATCACCGCTGACAACCGGTCGTCCTGCCCCCCGCGACTGGATGACTGATAGCTGACAGGGGGGCACGCCCCCATAGTTGGACAGGAGACGTATTGCGATGGGGCATGACCCCTCCACACGGCCGGGAAGACTGTCGTACCTGGCGCCCTCCCGACTTAGACTCATGTTGACGCGTGCCGGGACACAGGAGCTGGTTCGCTGGTCGTTCTACTGCCTGGCGATCGGAATCGTCGCCGGCATCGGCGCAACGGTCTTTACATATGCATTGTTCTATGCGGATGTCTACCTGCTCGGCGGGATCGCCCATGTCCACCCGCCGCAGCCGGGCGGGGAGCCCCCCCTGCCGATCGTCTCTCCCGGACCGGTCCGCCAGTGGGCGGTCCTGCTGCTACCAGCCATCGGCGGGCTGCTGACGGGCCTGCTGGTCTTTACCGTCGCGCCCGAGGCCGAAGGGCACGGCACCGACGCGGTGATCGACGCGTTCCACAATCGCCAGGGACGCATCCGCCCTGCCGTGCCGATCGTCAAGATCATCGCCTCGGCGCTGACGATCGGGACGGGCGGCTCGGCCGGCCGCGAGGGGCCGATCGCCCAGGTCGGGGCGGGGTTCGGCTCGCTGCTGGGGCGGGCCCTGCGGCTGCCACCGGCACAGGTGAGGCAGCTGGTCATCATCGGGGCCGCCGCAGGCATCGGCGCGGTCTTCCGCGCCCCGCTCGGCGGGGCGCTGTTCGCGGCCTCGGTGCTCTACCGCGAGACGGATTATGAGCACTTGACACTGATGCCGGGGATCATGGCCTCGGTCGTTTCGCTGGCGGTCTACTCGCTGCTGGGCGGTACGGGCTTCGAGCCGATTTTCCGGATCGACAAGGACCTGCAGTTTCAGCTCGGCCAGCTGCCGCTCTATTTCGTGATGGGCATCCTCCTGATCCCCCTGAGCATGCTCTACATCTGGGTCTTCTACGGGCTGCGCGACCTGTTCAAGAAGGTCCCCCTGCCGCGCCACATCGTGCCGATGATCGGCGGACTGGGCGTCGGCGCGATCGCCCTGTGGTACCCGCAGATCCTCGGCGACAGCTATGGCTATCTGCAGCAGGCAATGGACGGCGAGCTGCCGATCAGGCTGATGATCACGATCGCCCTGCTGAAAATCCTGGCCACCAGCCTGACCATCGGCTCGGGCGGCTCGGGCGGCGTGTTCGCGCCGTCCCTGGTGATCGGCGGACTGGCCGGCGCCGCCATGGGCGCCGCCCTGCACATGTACGACCCGGTCTGGTTTCCGGATCCCGAGGCCTTCGCCGTCGTCGGCATGGCGGCGTTCTTTACCGCCGCCTCCAAGACGCCCATCGCCTCGCTCGTGCTGATCCTCGAGATGAGCGGCGGCTACATGCTGCTGATCCCGGGGATGCTGGCGATTGCAACCGCGTACATGTTCGGCCGGACGGATTGGACGATCTATGAAAAGCAGGTGCTCAACCGCTTCGCCTCGCCGGCCCACCGCGGCAGCTACGTCGTGGACATCCTGGAGAACATCCCCGTCTTGAACGTTTTGCGGACCGACGGCCGCGTGGCGACCGTCGAGCCGGAAACGAGCCTGGAAGACCTGTACAACCTGATCGGCCGGACGCGGCAGTCGCTGTTCCCGGTCGTCGAGGACGGGGACCGCTACGTCGGCTCGGTGCCCCTGGAACTGCTGCAGGACGCGCCGCACGACCCGGAGGCGGCCTACCTGATCATCGCCGAGGACCTGATGGAGCAAGGGACCCGGGTCCGGCCCGGCGACAACCTCAACGTCGCACTGGAGATTCTCCAGCGGACCGGGCTGGACGAATTGCCCGTCGTTGACGAAGATGGATGGTTCAAGGGCCTGATCAGCCGCCGCGACGTGCTGGCGGCCTATTACAGGCAGCTCAAGGAGATCCGCGGTCTGCAGTGATGAGTGAACCCGCCACGACAATTGGTATCGGCACGAGCCTGATCCTGGCGACCGGGCTGGCGATGGACGCTACGGTGGTCGCCACCGGCATCAGCGCCTCGCTGGGGACGATGACCCCGCGGCACGTGTTTCGCCTGAGCTGGCATTTCGGGCTCTTTCAGGGCCTGATGCCGCTGCTCGGCTGGCTGCTGGGCAGCCAGGCGGTGGGCTACGTCGACGACTGGGCCGGCTGGATCGCCTTTGCGCTGCTGGCGGCGGTGGGCGGGCACATGATCTACGAGGCCGCTACCGGCGGGCCCGCCGCGTCGCGCAACACGCAGAAGGACCCGACCCGCGGCCTCTCGCTGGTGGTCCTGTCGGTCGGCACGAGCCTGGACGCCCTGGCCGTGGGCGTCTCGCTCGCCCTGCTGGGCGTGAACATCTGGACCGTCGTGCCGGTCATCGCGCTGGTGACCGCGGGGCTGGTCCTGGTGGGGATCAAGGCCGGCCGGCTCGCCGGGCAGTGGATGGGCCGCGGCGCCGACTTCGCCGGCGGGCTCGTGCTGATCGCGATCGGGCTGAAATTCCTCCTGCAGGCTTGAGGCGGGGGCCACGCGGATACATCCGTTAGGTGGTGGCGATTCCAGGGGTCTGACCCCGAGTCGCACGTTTCCCGGCGGAATCAACGCCGGGATCTCGTGGCGGCCTGGACGGGCGTGCACGTCACCGGGGTCTGACCCCGTGGGGTTCGAGGGGCGCGGCGGGGTTTACCGCTCCCTCACGGTCGCGGCTCGTTGGCACAGGACTGGCACCTATCCGGGGCGTCTTGCCCAGGGGGTCAGACCCCGTTGGATCTTTCAGGTATGGGTACCCCCACGGGAATCGGATGCGTGGATTCGGGTGCGGGCGTGCTGCAAGGGGTCAGACCCCCGTCAAGCATCCGCCCGCCACCGATCGCCGGATGCGCCCGTGCCACGCGCCATGGCGTCCCCCTGTCTTGTTTGTGTCCACACCAGCCGGTATGCTGGGACTTATCACCACGAAGCACAGCCGCGATCACACGTACCACACCTTGAAAACGGATCGCGGCAGCGGGCGTGGCGGACGCGTCGCGGGCTGTCGCCGCCGGATGGCTGCGGAGCAGTGAAAGATGCCCTCGGAGTTCGCTGGACAAATCGATGATCTCCGCCAGCGCATGCGCCGGATGCAGTGCGAAGGCGGTGCCGCCGGCCCCGCCTGGCAGGCCCTGACCGAAGCGGTCGCGGCACTGCAGGCATGCGCCGCCCGGGTCGCGCGGGCGGAGGCCGACCGGCGGGTCCTCGACACCCTGATCGAGCAGCTCCCCGTGGGCATCAACGTCACCGACACCAACCTCGACCTGCAGCGATCGAACAGGGAGGCCGCACGGATCACCG
>JAWLBS010000163.1:0-4955 GCA_041687575.1 Phycisphaerae bacterium
CGGGCCATCGTCGAAGCCATAGGTAATCCGAATGGCGAGGTCAAGGGCCTGGTGCTGGATGCCACCGATGCGCCGATCATCTACACCCCCGGTCAGCAGCCGTGGAACAACACGTACTGGACCCGCGACCAGAGCGGCGGGCTGTACGGCCCGTACCTCACCGTCACCGCCACGCTGGCCGGCGACATCAACAATGACGGCTGCGTGAATGTGATCGACCTGCTGGGACTTGCCAACGCGTGGCTGTCGAACGAGAGCTCGCCGAACTGGAACCCGGAGGCGGACCTCAAGCAGGACGGCATGATCAACGTGCTGGATCTGCTGGCCCTGGCGAACGACTGGCTCAAGTGCGTCCCGGCGCAGTAACGTTCGATCTATTGCCTTCTGCTGGGCGTGAACACGAGTTCACGCCCAGCAGAAGAATCTGAGAGCGATCCTGCGAAGGATCGAGCACGCGGAGCTTTGCGGTGACGCCCGTGGTTTTCTCCGGGTGATGCAAGGGCCTGGGGCGACAACCCGAATGGGCGTTCTCAGCCGATCTCCCACCAGCGGTTGCCCTTGTGCAACCGGCCAGACGAAAGGCCGGCAAGGTGCATCAAGACACCTTGCCGGCCCCGTCTGATCCCGGTGTTCCCCGATTCCCGAAAAGGTGCCAGGAGGAGTTCACGCCGCATGCAAAGATCATCCTACAAGGCAGGGGGCAGATCTTCATTGGTCATTTGCCAGCCTCCGCTGCAGCTCCCGCAATGCCTCGCCCAGGCGGCACTGAAGGGAACCGGTGTCAGCGGCGCAGTCCCTTCCTGACACCTTTTCCTTCTATTGAAGATCCGACCCCGTCTTTTCCACACCTGCGCCCTCATCCGGTGACCGCCTCGCTGACAGACCCGGAAATGGCCGCAAGCAGATCCGCTGGCTGGGCAGATTTGGCCAAATAGGCGCAGGCCCCGGCATCCCGCATCGCCTTGGCGATATCCGGCTCGCTGTGCATGGACAGCCCGATGATCCGGGTGGCTGGCAGATGTGCCAGGATCTGCCGCGTCGCATCGATGCCGTTCAGCTCCGGCATGCTGACATCCATAAGCACCACGTCCGGCTGCAACTGCAGGGCCATCTCCAGCGCCTGCCGGCCGTCCGAGGCCCGGCCGATCACGTCGATCCCCGGCTGCAACGCCAGAAGTCCAGCCAGACCTTCCCGCACGACGGCATGGTCATCGGCCAGCAGCACCCGGATACGCTGCCCGTCGCCTGTGGAACCCTCGCTCGCCCATCTTGTCGGCGCTGGGGCTCCACTTGTCTGCGGGACGACTGGCCGCAACACCTTTCCCAGGTGAGCGGGCACCAGCAGTGCGACCCGCGTGCCTTTGCCCGGAGCGGATTCCACATCGACCCGGCCCGCCAGCATCTCCAGGCGTTGACGGATGCTGAGCAGGCCGAACCCGGAATCATCCTTGAGCCGCACGTGCGCCGCATCGAAGCCCACCCCCTGGTCCGCGACCACCACCCGCACATGGTCCGCCGTCTCCCGCCTCATCTCTATGCAGACGGAACTGACCTTGGCGTGCTTGACGACGTTGAGCAGCAATTCCCGCACGGCCTCGAACACCAGGACGCGGATCTCCTCGGATTGCACATTCGCCTCGTCGTCGACCTTCAGGTGGACCGACAGGCCGTGCTTGTCCTGCATCCGGCGGCCCAGCCACTCCAACACCTGGCGCATCGTCCCCTGATAGAGAATCGGCGGGCTGAGTTCCACCGTCAGCGACCGCGATGTCTCGAGCGACTCGCTGAGCAGTTCCTTCACCTTCTGCACGGTCTCGCGCAGATCGGTGTCGGGCACCTCGGTGTGCAGCATCTCCAGGTGGAACTTCGCCCCCACCAGGAGCTGCTGCAGATGATCGTGCAGGACCTTGGCCAGCCGATGCCGTTCGCGCTGTTCGGTCTGGGTCAGCTGTACGGCCATGCTTTGCAGCTGGGCCGTGCGTTCGGCCACGCGCTGCTCCAAGCTGACGGTCAGGGCCCGCAGCTCCTCTCGATCCCGCTCGCGTTCGGTGACGTCTTCCATGGACAGCAGGATGCACTCGGGCATCTCGCCCGTGGACTGGACGCGCCGGGCGCTCAGCAGCATCGTCCTATGGCCGATGCCCGGGAAATCATGCTCCACCCGGAAGTCCCGGAACGCGGCCTGCGTCGGGATGATTCGCTCGAGCAGTTCCCGCAGCCGCGCGATATCCCACTGCTGGTTGCCCAGGTCGTAGATCACCCGCCCCACAACCTCATCGGGCTTGACCTGGAACCTCCGGTAGAACGCGGAGTTGACGGAGGTGATCCGCAGCTGGCTGTCCAGCACGATCAGGGGATCCTGGACCGTCTCGACGATGCTCTCGCCGTACGTCTTGTCGTACTGGAGCGCGGCCTCCACCTGCTTGAGGCGGGTCACGTCGGAGAAGGTGATGACCACCCCGTCGATCCGGTCATCCAGCGTACGGTACGGGAACATTCGGATGGTGTACCAGCGCTCGTCGCGAGCCTGCACTTCCCGTTCCGCCACCGAGAGGCTCTTGAGCACGTTCTCGGCGTCCCCGACGAGCTGCTCGCCGGAGAAGTTCTGCGTGATGTGCGCGAAAGGACGTCCCGTGTCCCCCGGGATCAGGTTGAGCACTTCGGTGGCTTGAGGGGTAAACCGCCGGATCCGCAGGTCCCTGTCCAAAAAGACCGTGGCGATGTGCGTGCTGCCCAGCAGGTTCGCCAGGTCGTCGTTGGTCGCGGTCAGTTCGTTCACCTTCTCCGCGATCTGGCTGTTGACCGTCGTCAGCTCCTCGTTGATCGACTGCATCTCCTCCTTGGAGGCCTCCAGCTCCTCGTTGGCCGACTGGAGCTCCTCGTTCATGGACATCATCTCTTCGTTGCCCGCCTTGAGCTCCTCGTTGGCCGCGTCATATTCCTCGCCCCTGGCCCGCAGCTCGACCCGCAGGGCCCGGACCTCCGCCTCCAGGTGGCTGACCAACGACTCGCCCTCGGCCAGGGCCGGCGCCGCGACATCCGGAGCCGGCGGTGGCAGGGCATCCTCAAAGATGATCGCCAGCACCTTGCCCCCATCCGCCCGCGAGGGCAGGCCCATCACCGTCAGGTTCGCCAGCGGCGCCGCTTCCCGCGACAGCGGGACACGGGGGATCACGACCGGGTCGTCCTGCTGAAGGGCCTGCTCGATCGCCCGGCGCAGCCTCGCCGAGAGGCTGCCGGCCGTCATGTCCAGGATGTTCAGGCTGGCCAGGCCCTTGGCGTGGCCCAGGTACTTTTCGGTCCGGCCGTGGAAATAGCGGATCTGCCCCTTGGGATCGACCAGCACGAGGCTGGCATCGAAGTGGCGCAGGATCGCCTCCTCGTTGGCCCGAGCCAGGTCCCGGGCCGCCGGCTGGATCCGCTCGCGGTCCGCGCTGGGGATCGCCACCCCATCCGGATACGATGTGAACTCGCCCACCCGCCCGCGGCTGGATTGGACCAGGCGGTAGATTCGCTGCTGCCTGGAGACCGGCTGAAACAGGTCATCCATGCCGGCTATGCCTTCGGATTTGCCCAGCAGCAGGCCCCCGCCCATGTTCAGGGCAAAACTGAACATTCCCAGGATCTTCTTCTGGGCGGCCGGCTCCAGGTAGATCAGCACGTTGCGGCAACTGACCAGGTCCAGCCTGGAAAAGGGAGGATCGCTCAAGAGGTTGTGCCGCGAGAAGACCACCGCATCGCGGAGTGGCTTTTGCACCTGCCAGGCATTGCCCTGCTTCGTGAAGAATCGCTCCAGCCGATCGGGCCGGATTTCATCGGCGATGCCCTCGCTGTAGGCACCCGCCCGCGCCACATCCAGGGCATGCGTGTCGACATCCGAGGCGAACACCTGGACAGGACAGCTCTTGCCGGCGGCCGCGGCTGTTTCCAGCAGGAGCATCGCCACCGTGTAGGCCTCTTCGCCGCTGGCACAGCCCGGGACCCACGCCCGCAGGGGGCTATCGGCGTCCTTGCCCTGCACCAGTGGAACGATGACCTCGGTTCGCAGCGCCTCAAAGGCCTCCGGGTCTCGGAAGAACGAGCTCACGCCGATCAGCATGTCCTTGGACAATTGCGTCAGTTCGGCCGGATCCTGCTGGAGCACACGCAGGTAGTCATCCAGGCCGGCGACCTGGCGCAGCCCCATGCGACGCTGGATGCGGCGGAGGATCGTCGCCTTCTTGTAGTACCGGTAGTCGCCCTTGGCCCGGGTGCGCAGCAGCTGGAGGATCGCTGCAAGGCCGTCGGATGCGGCTTGCGTCGCTGGTTCATCGCCCTCTGGAGCCTGATTCTCCACGTGCCGCACGTAGTCCAGCAGCGCCCCCGGCATCTGGCTGACCAGCATGACACGATCCACCAGTCCCGTGTCAATCGCCCCCTGCGGCATCGCGGGGTATTCCGCCGTCTGCGGGTCCTGCGCCATGCACATCCCGCCGCCGCCGTGAACCGCACGCACGCCCCGCGGGCCATCGACCGCATTGCTGCCGGACAGGATAATCCCGATGGCCCTGTCGCCCTGGTCCTGCGCCAGCGAAAGCAGGAACTGGTCGATCGCTGCCTCGACGTGCCGCTTCTCGTGCGACCTGGCCAGGACGAGCTTGCCGCCCTGCAAGCACAGGGCCCGCCCCGGAGGGTTGGTGAAAACGGTGTTCGGCTCGGCCGGCATGCCATCGGCCGCCTCGACGACCTTCATGGCGGTGTACTTGGCGAGGATCTCCGCCATCCGGCTCTTATGCCGGGGGTCCAGGTGCTGGATGACCACAAAGGCCATCCCGCTGTCGGCCGGCATGGCCTCGAAGAACTCCTTGAGGGCGTCGAGCCCGCCAGCCGAGGCGCCGATGCCGACGATCGGGAATGGCATTGCGGGGCTGCCTGCCGGGGGCGGTGCTTCCTGCGTGGTGGGGACATTCGCTTCT
>JAWLBS010000163.1:5055-10780 GCA_041687575.1 Phycisphaerae bacterium
CTGCCATGCGGGACATCCGGACCAACATCGCCATAGCTGATCGGTGAGGCTTCAACTGTCGACATCGTCCCGGACGGCACCGTGAGGACCATCAACAGCAATGATATCCTGATCTAAAGCATGAGGATGTCCTTTCTCGGCAGGGAAGAGTGCCGTCTGTACATGTCGCGTGTTACGCGGTGCGGCGATGACGGACAAACAGCCCTACTCCCCCCAGGACCAGCAGTGCAAGGGTGGCAGGTTCAGGCACGACGATGTTGTTATTGTCGAGGGTCACGGCACCATTGAGGGCAATGACCCGTCCGTCCACGCTCGCGCCGGTATTGAGCGTATCGCTCTGGTCGGCGATGATGGTCCCGCCGAACGTCGTGCCGGTTCCGAGGGTGGCCGAACTGCCGACCTGCCAGAAGACATCGTTGAACGGGTCGGCACCGTTAATGAAACTGATTGATGCATTGGAGGCGGTGGTCAGCGTGCTCCCGATCTGGAAGACGTAGTCCCCCACACCGTCGAGGGTGAGCGTTCCCGTCAGCTGGGCCGATGTGTCGAACTTGTAGACACCCGGACTCAGCGTGAGTCCGCCGAGATCCTGGCCCGTCAGATCCTGCGTGAACGCCAGGCCCGCAAGGTCGTTGTAAGCTGTCAACGCATCGGCCTGAGCCTGCTGCGCGACCGCATCCCCCTGGTGCGACGTTCCGGTGAACGTTCCCGGGCCGTCGTTTTCGTTTGTGCCAAAAAAGCCCGTGATGGCTGTTCCCGGATCTACGCCGAGGTCGCCATCAAGCGTTGTCGGGCCGGTGTTCGTCACCGTTGAACCGCCGAGCACAGCGAAGCTCTCTGCCGTGCCCAACGTGACTACACCATGTGCGTCAACCCCGACGCCAACGAACGCTACGACGGCAACCAATAGTACTGGCAGGTGCTTACGCTTCATGAGCCTTCTCCTGTAACGAGTAATTGCATGAACCGGTTAGACTAGTGCATCATCTCTTACTATAACGTCACGGACGAGACCTTCAGGCCGATCGCATCAAGCAACCCTTAGTTCGACTTCTGCCTTTCTTTGCCAGCATTGCGAGGTCGGCATGCAGCCGGCGAAACGCCTGTAACGCCTCTATGTCGGTTCAGGGCCATTTCACCAGGCTTACTGCGCCAACGCGATCGGGAGCAGTCAGGCCGCGCGCAAGAGCAAGTACGCAGATAGATTCCGCGCATACGTCGTACGGCCCTGGAACGGCGCACGACCGTGACACCCGGCCTCGTCCGTGATACCGTCGCCGTGGCAAGCCCCAAACTGCGGGGGTTGATCTTGCACGAGGCCTTAGCAGACCTCGCTAAGACCTAATTGATGTAAAACAGTCGCGATCGAGCGGCGAAATGCCCGCAAACGACCTGCTTGCTGCCGTTCCTGCCACGCGACAATGGCAGAAGTCGAACTCAGTCTCGTTCCGAATATGAACAGAATATGCACAGAAGTGCAGAACCGTCCCTTTCCCTGCACCCGTTTATTACATTACGCCACGAGTTCTCTATTGTCAACTCCTGCAGGATAATTTTTTTGATCCCCGTGGATGGCCATCCGGGGACGAGGGGGGGGCACATCTTCATCAGTCATTCGTGCCGGATCGTCGCGGCGGCCTGGCCGTGGGGCAGGCCTTCCGGCATGGCACGACCTTTGCGAATCGAGAGCGACGTGCAGTGGCGGCACGGCTGGCACGTCGGCGGTTCGGGTATGCGGCCGGCGCGACGGCCCGGCGACGGAAAAGGTGTCAGGATGATTTCTGCATGCGCCGCATATTCTTCCTGACACCCTAAGACCCGTTTGCCGCTCAGACCAGGGACCCAGGTACAGGCGCATGACATTCGCCGCCCTGTCGATCCTGGCTGGCCCTTGCCCCTTGATCCTCGTCCCATTGATATCCCTGATCCCGTGGCCACGATTGCCCCGGCTTCTTGTGTATTTCCTCCGTCAGCATTAACCGGATAATGCTCGAGTAATGCTTTGCGTATGAATCCACGACCTCGCTTTCCGGCGAGCGGAAAAAGCCGCGACCCTCGACGGCCTCGTCGGGACGAAAGATGAACTTGTCGATGTGCTGAAAGAGCATCTCCTGTCCCGGCGGCGACCAGCTGTTGTCCGGCCTGTCGAGGCTCCTCGGCCCTGTCCAGACCTCGCCCTCCGCGTTTCTGACAAGATACTCCTGCTCTACCAGTTCCTCGATGCTTGATGGGACGCGATCGTGGTCATACACGAAGAGGAGGATGATATCCCCCATCATATGTGCTTCGATGCCGGCCTTTCTGCCCCAGAGCACCCACCAGTTCGCCGCTACCGCAGCCGCAAACACGACCGCGAGAACGATAGCGAGCCACAGCCATCTCTTGGATCTCATAGACGTCTTCCCGCCACGTCGGTCATACAGGACGGACAGCACCCGTCAACCCGGGAGCGAGAAAAGGTGTCGGGATGATCTTGCCCAGCGTACCCAAGGACGGGGCATCAGTCAGCCTCCATGTCACCCTTGCCGCTCTGGTCGAGCGTTTCAATCACTGCCGGGTTTCCTCGGCCTTCCGCTACCGATCTTGGGGTCATACCGTCACCCATGTCCAGATCCGGATTAGAGCCATACTTAATCAGCAGCCGAATCATCTCCGGGTCTTTGTTCCATATTGCGTACACCAAGGGCGATGTGTTAGGGGTTATACCGTTGGGATTCGCGCCTTGCTCGATAAGCCATGCCACAAGATCTTTCCGTTGCTTATCCACTGCATTGGACAGGAGCGATCCACCAATCCAAACCATCTGGTCCGGGTGCTTGCCTGTGTCACGAACCGCCTTTTTGATATCCTCAAGCGGGGCATCTCCCAGCAAGAGTGACCATACACGTTCGTCTTGGGGCCCGACAAGCCCGCTTTCGACCTGAACCGTTATGGTCGGACGATAGTAGGCCCCCGCCACCACGATGCCGATCACGCACAAGGCGATAAGCACAACCACAATCCTTGATGTCCTGCTTCTCATGGCTTACCTCAATGCCCCGCCACCCCCTGGCTCGCGGCCGGCTGGGTTGCGGTGGCGGTCTGGACCTCGGGGGCGGGCAGCTGGATCTTGACCACCCGGCCGCTCATCATCCGGTTGACCAGCAGACGCAGGTCGCCGCCGGAACCGATCAGCTGCTCGAACTGCTTCACGTCCCGCACCGGGGTGTCGTTGACACTGATGATCAGCTCGTACGGGCGGATGCCGGCGATCGACGCCTTGCTGCCGGGCTCGACTTTCGAGACGACCACGCCCGGATCGTCAGCCGCCTTCTGGAAGTACCGCCGCAGCTCGTACGTCATGTCCCGCACGCTCAGGCCCATCGGCTCGGACTTGTGCCGCGCGGCTGCGTCGTAGTGCGCCGGGGCCTGCTCGACCGCAAAGTCGCGCGTGACCAGCTCGCCGTCTTCGTAGAAGTCGGCCGTGAACGTGCGGCCGAAGCCCAGGTCGGTCAGCGCCCGGGTGAAGGTGTTCTCGGTCGAGGGCCACGGCGTGGGGATCCGGTCGAAGTACTGCTCGGGGATCTCGTCCAGCCGGTCCCACGGGAAGTCCATCCCTTGCATGGGCTCCTCGATCTTCACGTCCAGCGGGGCGGGCTCGCCCTCGGCGTGGATGCGGACCAGGATCGTGCCGACCTGCACGCCCGCGCGGCCGGCCGGCGAATCCGGGTAGACGTGCGAGACGATCGCCCCGGTCTCGCCGTCGCCGGTCAGGTGGCTCACCTTGTTGACCCGCGCCAGCTCCCGGTCCATCGCCTGCAGCTCCACGCCCAGCCATGCCAGGCGGTTCTCCTCGTCGGCCGTCAGCGGCACGTTGAACGTATCGACGTGCTGCTCGAGGCTGGCCAGCACCGGCTGCACCTGCCCCACCGGCGTGGCCAGCAGGCGGTCATGGCGGTACGGCTCACGCTGCGAGACCGGCTCGCGCCGGCTCATCGGGATCGCCACCAGCCGGGCCTCGTCGTCGAACAGGAACAGGTCGTTGCCGCGGCGAAGGTCCGGGTAGAGGTTCCGCCGCCAGCCGATCTCAAGCCCGCTGATCCGCGAGTGCGACAGGTACGCCACCCGGTTCTCGCCCTGCAGGTTCACGTCGGCCGCCAGCACCATCTCCACCGGCAGGTCGGCCAGCACCGCGTCCGACATCGCCAGTGCCCCGTCCAGGGGCTTGTCCAGCCGGACCACCAGCGCGCCGTAGTCCTTCAGCGTCCCGCCGAACGACGCCGCCACCGCCGCCCCCTCGGCCGGGTGGACCATGATCCGCTCCAGCCGCCCCGTCACGCGGGGGTCGAGCTTGGCCAGCACCAGCACCGTCCGCTCGTCCATCAGCACGCCGAGCACGTTGCGCTCGGTGGCGTTGTCCTCCTGCCGGTGGTGGCGGGCGTATCTGTACGGGTTGGCTTCGGGCTGCTGACGCGGGCTGCGGAAACTCAGGTCCACCCGCACGATCCCCCGCCGGCTGACCTCGTCGAGCCGCTCGATCAGACCCTTCATCTCATCGGCCGAGACCCGCGGCCAGTCCGCCGGCGAGCCCTTCCACGAGTCATCCAGCGGCAGGTCCTCGCGCATGCACACCCCGACGGGGGTGCCGTCGGCCGCGACGATCAGGCTGCCCGAGACGCCCGGGGCGAACCGGCGCCCCGTCTCGCGGACCGTCAGCTCCGAGCCCATCGGCTGGACGTTCGTGCTCCACAGGCCCCCGGCTCGCGCATGGGTCACCGCCAGGTACGGGCCCTCTTTCTCCGCATCGAACGCCAGCGGCTTCGCCCCGGCCAGCGGCTCGGCAAGTTCCAGGAATATGGCATTCTGGCTGCGGGCGACGCCGGCTGGTTTCGCCTCGACCACCTGCTCGCCGAACCGCACCGCGATCGACTCGACGAACCGCGGATGCATCAGCGGGTCGCTGGTGACCACCAGCGTCGGCGTCAGCAGCAGCCCGCCGACCTCGAACGGCCGCTCCTCGCCGATCACCCCGCCCGCGTCGAACGCGTGCCAGTTGCTGCAGTGCGGGCACCGGTACGACCAGCCGGCCGCAGCGGGCGCCTCGCCCTTGTCCATCTTCAGCGTGTACTCCACGCGGACCAGCGAATCGGCCACGGCGTCCGCCACGGCGAGCATCTTGTCGGCGGGGACCTTCTCTTGCGGTTTCTGCTCAGCCTGCGTCGTCGCCGAACCCAGGCACAGCACCAGCGCTGCCAGCATCGTTCGTGTCATGATGGCTTCCTTGTGTGTGTGTTGGAACCTATTCCTTCTGGTAATCGCGGGAGAAATCCAGGACGATCTGCCGGACCAGGCCGCTGCGCAGAATCGTCAGCACCGCGCGGTGCCGCTGCTCGATATTCTCCAGGGCCGCCTTGTGAATGGCCTTGACGTCGTCAAGAGTGGTCACCTCCTTGCCGTCGATCCGCAGGAGGATGTCGTTGCTGCTCAGCGAGCAGGTGGCCGCGTTGCCGGGATACTTGACCCCGAAGACGAACACGCCCTTTTGCCGGTGGAAGTACAGGTCGCGGTTTTCGAACTGGTTGATCGTCTTGACGGTGAAGTCCCACCGCGGCAGGTCCAGCTCCTCGCCCTCGACCAGCCCCTTCTCGCGGGGCTGCAGCGTGATCGTCACCGTCTCGTCGCCGCGAAGCAGCTCCACCTCGACCGGCTTCTCGCGGCTGAGCAGGCCCAGCTGCCGCCGGACGGC
>JAWLBS010000164.1:0-1838 GCA_041687575.1 Phycisphaerae bacterium
CGCAGCGCGGAGTGTCCCGGAGGGAGTCCGGCGTTGATCGGCACTCGAAGCCCGCGTGTCGGGGTCAGACCCCTTCGGGGGCCGTCGCACCGGGCGATGCCGGTTTTCAGCGGCACGGTTATGCACCTGCGGGAACCATGCCGCTTTGCCAGTGCGGCTGATGCGTGAAGATGGTCGTTCTGTTTCTCGTTAAGGAGTTGAGTTCCCATGCCGGTCTCGATCGAAAGCCCCTATTACGATGGCCCGGACGCCCTCTGGCTCCGCGGCAACCTGCACACCCACACCACCCGCAGCGACGGGTCCCTGCCGCCGCAGGAGACGGTCGATCGCTACAAGGCGGCCGGCTACGACTTTCTCATGCTCAGCGATCACGACACGCTCGGCCCGCCGGCCGGCCTCGACGCCGGCGGGATGCTGCTGATCCCCGGCAACGAGATCAGCGCCGGCGGCTCGCACATGCTGCACGTGGGCGCCAAAAGCCGCATCGAGCCGTGCGCCGACCGCCAGCAGGTCATCGACGCGATCAACGCCGAGGGCGGCCTGGCGATCCTGTGCCACCCGAACTGGCAGTCGCACTACAACCACTACACCTACGAGCAGCTGATCGACCTGGACAACTACGCCGGCATCGAGATCCTCAACGGCACCTGCATGCGCCTGCAGGGCGAGGCCCGCGCCACCGACAAGTGGGACCGCCTGCTCGCCGCCGGCCGGAAGGTCTGGGGCTATGGCACCGACGACCGCCACAAGGAGTGGGAGCTCGCCCTGGCCTGGACCGTCGTTCGCGCCAAGGGGCGCAGCGTCGAATCTGTGGTCGATGCCCTCAAGGCAGGCTCCTGCTATGTCTCCAACGGCGTCGCCATCGAGCAGATCCGCTGTACCGGCAGCACCCTGCACGTCTACGCCCCGACCGCTCAGGGCATGGCCGTCTTCGGTGAGTGCGGCGCCCGGCTGCACTACCAGCTCGGCAACGAGATCTACTTTGACGTCGCCGAGGTGCCGGCCGGCTACGTCCGCGTCGAATGCTACGGCCGGGCCAACGAGATGGCCTGGACCCAGCCGTTCGTCATCCGCGGCGGCAAGGCCGACCGCCTCCGGCAGCTCAGCGAGGACCGTCCCGTCCTGCGGGCGGCGAGGACCGCGGACGAGGTCGATGTGACCGGCCGGCTGGATGATGCGACCTGGCAACAGGCCGAATCGTCCACCCGCTTCCTCGACATGGCTACTGCCTGGCCGGCCTCGGTCGAGACGAGCCTGCGGTGCCTGGTCACCCCGACGCACCTGCACCTGGGCATCCGCTGCAACGAACCGCACATGGACCGCCTGCGGACCAGCGTCACCGCCGACGGCGATCCGAACCTTTGGAACGATGACGGCGTCGAGCTGTTCATCGATCCGGGCGCCAGCCGCAAGCGCTACCTGCACGTAATGGTCAGCGCGGCCGGCTACGCCTTTGCGACCTGGATGCCGCCGCAAGGATCGGCCAGCCCGGACGTGCGGGTCGCCGCCGTCCGCGACGCTGATGGCTACAGCCTGCAGGTCGCGTTGCCGCTGTCGCAGCTCGGTGCGGAATCGGCGGGTCAGGAGTGGGGCCTGCACGCGTGCCGCAACCGCAAGACCGAGTCTGCGACCTGCATGTGGGCCTGGGTCGGCACCAGCAACCACGCGCCCTGGAACTTCGGCCGACTCATCCTGCCGTAGGCCGCCGGTTCCGGTTAAGCAACACGGATAGGGTGCCATGGCAGGGGCTGCCTGCCACGGCGCAGCCGTCGTTTGGCGAAGCCGGGTTTCCGGCCATGGAATTCCGCGAATGCGCAGCATGTTGCGTCCCTGACCAC
>JAWLBS010000164.1:1938-10752 GCA_041687575.1 Phycisphaerae bacterium
GCGCCCCGCTTGGCAGAGATCCTTCGCGTTGCTCAGGATGACAACGGGAGCCCTTGCGCAGCGACCGCCGATCTGTCCAAGCGGCGGAGATCCTTGCCCTCACGACAGCCAGCCGCCAGGGCATTCCCGCTAATGCGTACGATTAGATATTAGTTATGGACTTGTCGATTGCATTCGAGTATCCTTAACACAGGTGTTTGCGGAGCGGGCCGCGGGGCGATATGATCCCCCGATCCGGGGAGACCGGCGGTGCGGTGGTGCAGGAATTCGCCCGAGCCGGCCGCGCCCCGTTTGCAGACTCCCGATGTGGTAATAGCATACAAGCATACAGGCTGCCCTCGCTGATATGGCCTAAAGGAAGGAGAGATCCCCGATGTCCACCGTCAATAGCGGTGCCAAGACAGCCAGACCGAACGTGACGACTGCCAAGGGCTTCATGGAGTACGCCAAGGAGGTCGAGGCCGTACAGATCGACCTCAAGTTCGTCGACATGCTCGGTACGTGGCAGCACTGCTCGTACCCGATCACCCAGTTCGACGAGGACACCTTCATCAACGGGCTCGGGTTCGACGGCAGCAGCATCCGCGGCTGGCAGAGCATCCATGCCTCGGACATGTTGGCGATCCCCGACCCGTCGACCGCGATGGTCGACCCGTTCTTCGACCTGCCCACCGTCAGCGTGATCGCCAACATCGTCGACCCGATCACCAAGAAGGAGTACAGCCGCGACCCCCGCTACGTCGCCCGCAAGGCGGAAGAGTACATCCGCAAGAGCGGCATGGCTGACACCTGCTTTATCGGGCCGGAGCTGGAGTTCTTCATCTTCGACGAGGTCCGCTACCAGCAGAACGAGCACGTCGGCATGTACGAGATCGACTCGGTCGAAGGCGCGTGGAACACCGCCCGCTTCGAAGAGCCGAACCTCGGTTACAAGCCCTCGTTCAAGGGCGGCTACTTCCCCGTCAGCCCGACCGACACTTACCACGACCTGCGGACCGAGATGGTCCAGGAACTCGAAAAGGTCGGTATCGTCGTCGAGGCGCACCACCACGAGGTGGCCACGGCCGGCCAGAGCGAAATCGACATGCGGTTTACCCCGCTGCTGCAGATGGGCGATCAGCTGCTCTGGTACAAGTACATCCTCAAGAACGTCGCCAAGCGGCACAACAAGTCGGTGACGTTCATGCCCAAGCCGGTCTTCGGCGACAACGGCAGCGGCATGCACACCCACATCTCGCTGTGGAAAGACGGCAAACCACTGTTCGCCGGCGATCAGTACGCGGGGCTCTCGCAGATGGCGCTGCACGCGGCCGGCGGCATTCTCAAGCACGCCGCTGCCCTGACGGCCATCACGAATCCCACCAGCAACTCGTTCCGCCGGCTGGTGCCGGGCTACGAGGCGCCGGTGAACCTGGCGTACAGCGCCCGCAACCGCTCGGCGGCGATCCGGATCCCGATGTACTCCGACAGCCCCAAGGCCAAGCGCCTCGAGTGCCGGTTCCCCGACCCGACCGCCAACGGCTACCTCGCCTTCAGCGCGCTGCTGATGGCGGCTGTCGATGGCATCAAGCACCAGATCGACCCGGGCAAGGCCCTGGATCGCAACATCTACGAGATGATCGGCGACGAGGCCGCCGCGATCCCCAACACCCCGGGCAACCTGTCCGAGGCGATCGAGGCCCTCAAGAACGACCACGAGTTCCTGCTGGAAGGCGGGGTCTTCACCGAGGACCTGGTCCAGGGCTGGATCGACTACAAGGTCGAGTTCGAGATCAAGCCGCTGGCCCTGCGGCCGCACCCGTACGAGTTCCACCTGTACTACGACGCGTGAGCCCCTGCCAGAGGCATCCGAAGCGCATTCCGCTCAGGCCGGCATCCAGCGATGCCGGCCTGGGCTTTTTTGTGCCCTGTACGACCGGCTCCAACTGAACAGTGCGCGGGGTGCCGGGGTGTGACCCCCATGGGGGAAAACGCTCAGGACGGGTGCCGGTCCTGAGTCAACGAGCCGCGACCGTGAGGGAGCGGTAAACGCCGCCGTGTCCCTGTCAGCGCCACGGGGTCAGACCCCAGTGACGTGCACACCCGTCCAGGCCGCCGTGAAGTCTCGACATTGATTCCGCTGGGAGACGTGCGATTCGGGGTCAGACCCCTGAAAAACGCCCCGCCCCCGTGACATTCTGGGGCCCACGCCTCTCGGCGATTACCACTGAAAAAGCCATTGACGCCCGCGGCCGGTCCTGTTATTGTAACAGAGACTCGTTCTCAATTAGAACCTGTGCATGGCGACAGGGGATCAGTAAATCGCTGCGGGGCGACCCCTTGCGGCGGGCCACGAGCAGAATAGCCGGAATGACAATAACCATGAGCAAAAACCTGTTAGCGGCCGCAGCCACATTGGCGGACATGACTATCGGTGCCTGTGCCAGGGTGGCTGGCGTTCGGGGCAAGCCCGCCCTCAAGCACCGACTGCTCGAGATGGGGGTCACGCCCGGCTGCCGCGTCCGGCTGGTTCGCGTCGCACCCTTGGGCGACCCGCTCGATTTCGAACTCCGCGGCTACCACCTGAGCCTGCGGCGCGACGAGGCCCGTCACGTCGCCGTCGAAGGAATGTAAGACCCCGTTGCATCGCCCGCCGGGCGACGGCGAGGGGGAGTATATATGGCGCAGACCCTTGCGACCTCGGCCGGGCCCAAGAGCCTTCGCGTCGCGGTCGCCGGCAATCCCAACTCCGGCAAGACCACCATCTTCAACGGCCTGACCGGCATGCGCCTCAAGGTCGGCAACTATGCCGGCGTCACCGTTGAGCGCCGCGAAGGGCGCCTCCGCAGCGACCCCGGCGGCCGGACCGTCCTGGTCGACATGCCCGGCACCTACAGCCTGGCCGCCCGTTCGCTGGATGAGCGGATCGCCCGCGACGTGCTGCTGGGATGGCAGCCCGGCGAGCCGACGCCCGATGCGGTCATCGTCGTACTCGACGCCAGCAATCTGGAACGCAACCTCTACCTGGCCACCCAGATCCTCGACCTGAACGTGCCGGTCGTCTTTTTGTGCAACATGATGGATATCGCCCGGCAGCGCGGGCTCACCATCAGCATCAACCGGTTGAGCAGGGCCTTTGGCGTGCCGGTCGTGCCGACCATCGGCAACAAGGGCGAGGGCTTCGACGAGATCGTCCCGGCGCTGAAGCAGGCATTGGCCACGCCCGTTTCGCTGCGGCCGAACTGCCCGATGCCCGACGTCGTCGAGCAGCACGCCGCCCAGCTCGGCCGCTTCCTGGTCAAGCACAACCTCGCCGACGCCCGCACCGCCCGCGGGGCGGCGCTGCTGCTGCTGCTCCGGCCGTGCGAGGTCGAGCACGACCTGGACGAGCCGCTGCCCGCCGAGGTGGACCGGGCGGCGTGCGAGGCGCGGGCGGCCCTGGCGGAGGCCGGCTACGACGACCTGTCGAGTTTCCTGGTTCAGCGCCGCTACGAGTGGCTCGACGAGCGGCTGGCGACGGTCGTCCGCCGGGCGGCCGTGCGGCGCGAGACGGTCAGCGACCGCATCGACCGGGTGCTGACCCACAAGGTCCTCGGCCTGGCGACCTTCGCGGCGATCATGTTCGCCATGTTCGCGGCGATCTTCTGGATGGCCGAGCCGGCGATGGGCCTGGTCGAGCAGGCGGTGGTCTTTTTGCAGGGGGCGGTCCATTCGCTCCTGCCGGCCGGGGCGCTGAGCGATATGCTGGCCGACGGCGTGGTCGCCGGGGTGGGCAACGTCGTGGTCTTCCTGCCGCAGATCTGCCTGCTGTTTCTGTTTATCGCGATGCTGGAAGACACCGGCTACATGGCGCGGGCGGCATTTTTGATGGACCGGGTCATGCGGCGGGTGGGGCTGCACGGCAAGAGCTTCATCCCGCTGCTGTCGTGCATGGCGTGCACGGTGCCGGGGATCATGGCCACGCGGACGATCGAGAGCCGCCGCGACCGGCTGGCGACGATCATGGTTGCGCCGCTGATCTCGTGCTCGGCCCGGCTGCCGGTCTACTTCATCCTGATCGCGCTGATCTTCCCGCAGGAGCACACCTGGACCAAGGCGGGCCTCCTCGGGGGGATCTACCTGGCGGGCATCCTGCTGGCCCTGCTGATCGCGGCGGTGCTGAAAAAGACCGTCCTGCGCGGCCCCACGCCGATGTTCGTCATGGAGCTGCCGCCGTACCGCCTGCCCGAGCCGCTGCCGGTGATCCGGGTGGTGTGGGACCGGGCCAGGGCCTTTCTCATCCGCGCCGGGACGTTCATCCTGGCCGCCAGCATCATCCTCTGGGCGATGTTCTATTGGCCGCGGCCGGACGTGACGGTGACGGCCGCCGATGGGGCGGTTGCGCAGGTCGCGCCCGCCGAGGCGGCGCCCGCCGGGGCGGAGGCTGCCGGCGGCGGGTTCGAACCTTCGCCCACCGCCGCGCCGCCGCTGGCAGGGGCGGCCGGGGACCAGATTGGTTCCAACGCCCGGGCCGTGACCGAGGCATCCCCGGCCGACCAGGCCGCCGCCGCCCGGCAGATGGAGTACTCCATTGCCGGCCGGCTCGGCAAGACGATCGAGCCGCTGCTCGAGCCGCTGGGCTACGACTGGCGGATCGGCGTGGGGATCATCGCCAGTTTCACCGCCCGCGAGATCTTCGTCAGCACGATGGGGATCGTCTTTAGCGTCGGCGACGCCGATGCGGAGGAGACCGCCCTTCGCCGGCGGATGCAGACGGCCATGACGGCGGGTGGCAAGCCGCTGTTCAGCCGGGCGACCTGTTTGAGCCTGCTGGTGTTTTACACGCTGGCAATGCAGTGCGTGGGGACGCTGGCGGTCGCGTGGCGCGAGAGCGGCTCGTGGCGGTGGCCGCTGTTTTTGTGGGCGTACATGGCCGTGCTCGCCTACGGCGCGGCCTTTGCGACGTATCGGATCGCAGCCGCCTTCGGATTGGCGGCGTAACGTTCGGAGTCCGGGCCCATGTGGCAGATCATCATCGTCGTCGTCATAGTCGCCGCGGCCGCGCTGTACGTGGTCCGGTCGCTGGTCCGCTCGGCCCGCGGTCAGGAGCACGCCTGCGGCGGGGGCTGCCCGCTGCACGAGAACCGCGAAGGCACGAGCCTGCCCTGCGAGAGCGTCCAGCAGGCCGTCTCGGCCGAGAGCCTGGAGGAGTCGGCGCGGAACCTGGCGGGCAGGCACGCGGCGGGGCGGGGGGAAGATGACAACATGACAAGGTGACAAGGTGACAAGGTGACGGGGTGAGGGGGTGACCCGGCTTCGCCAGACAACGGCTACGCCGTGGCAAGCAAGGTGAAACAGCCACGGCAACGGAAGGGGGCAGGTTACTGGTTACAGGGGACAGCAAACGGCAACGGCCATCCGCGGATTCCGCAAACGTGCGCAGGGCGAGGCGAAACGACCCTCCGCAGATTTCGCAGATTTTCACAGATTGAGTAGCGGCAACAGCCAGATGCTAGTTGCCAGTCAACGGCAACGGCCACGGCAGCATCATTCATCGTTCTGGGCGGCGCCGATGCCGCGGCGGCGGGCGATCCATTTTTCCAGCTCCACCAGCAGCAGGGCGCTGGAGGCGCTGATGGTCAGGACCAGCCAGTGCAGCGGGCCGATCGCCTCGGTGCCGAAGAGCCGCTGCATCACCGGCACGTAGGTGAAGATCATCTGGAAGACGATGACCAGGCCGATCGCGATCAGGACGGGCCTGCTGCCAAGCAGGGCCTTGGGCGTCAAAACGGGCGCCAGGATGAACCGGGCACTGAGCAGGTAGAAGGCCTCGCCGACGACCAGGGCGTTTACCGCGACCGTCCGCGCCAGTTCGAGCGATACGCCCTGGTTGCGCATCCAGATGAACGTGCCGAAGGTCACCGCGCACAGGATGGCCGATACGAAGCTGATCCGCCACAGGGCATATGCGTCGAGCAGGCGGGCCTGCGTCGAGCGGGGCGGGCGCTTCATCACGTTGCTCTCGGGAGGTTCGAACGCCAGCGCCAGACCCAGCGTGACCGCCGTGATCATGTTCACCCAGAGCACCTGCACGGGCGTCAGCGGCAACGTGCGTCCCAGCACGATGGCCAGAAAGATCGTCAGGCCTTCGCCGCCGTTGGTCGGCAGGAGGAACAGGATCGCCTTGCGCAGGTTGTCATAGACGGTGCGGCCTTCTTCCACGGCATGGACGATCGAGGCGAAGTTGTCGTCGGTCAGCACCATCTCGGCCGCTTCCTTGCTGACCTCGGTCCCCTTGATGCCCATGGCGATGCCCACGTCGGCGCGCTTCAGGGCGGGGGCGTCGTTGACGCCGTCGCCGGTCATGGCCACCACGTGGCTCTGCGCCTGGATCGCCTGGACGAGCCGCAGCTTGTGCTCGGGGCTGACCCGGGCGAAGACATCGATGTCGCGGGCGGCACGGGTGAACGCCTCATCGTCCATCCCGTCCAGTTCGCTGCCGGTCAGGGCATGCTCGCCATCGCCGATCCGCAGCTGCAGGCCGATGGCGCGGGCGGTGGCTGCGTGATCGCCGGTGATCATGACGACCCGGATGCCGGCGTCGTGACAGGCCTGCACCGCGCGGATCGCCTCCTCGCGGGGCGGATCGATCAGGCCCAGCAGGCCCAGGAAGGTCAGCCCCTGCTGGACCGACTGGAACTCCAGGCGGTCCTGGTCGGCCGGGGCGGTGCGGGTCGCCACAGCCAACAACCGCTGCCCCTGGGACGCCATGTCCTCGGCCCGGCTCCGCCAGGCGTCCTTGTCCAGAGGTTCGTCCCCGTGCTCCTGACGATGGTTTTCGCACATCTCGAGTATCTTCTCGGGGGCGCCTTTGACGAAGACGACTCGCTCCTTGCGGTCGGGCACCTCGTGAAGCGTGGCCATGAAGCGGTTTTTCGACTCGAAGGGGATGGTGTCGATCGTGCGCCACTGCTTGCGCTGCCGATCGGCCTCGAAGCCGGCCTTGAGCGCCAGGGTGATCAGGGCGCTTTCCATCGGGTCGCCGTCGACCTGCCACTGGTCGTCGCGCAGGCGCAGGTCCGAGTCGTTGCACAACAGGCCGCCCAGGATCAGCTCCCGGGTGGGGGACTGCCCGGTCAGGTCCACGGGCTTCTCGTCGCGGCGGATCTCGCCGTCGGGGGCGTAGCCGACGCCTGTGACCTCGCAGGCCTGCCCGGCTGTAACCAGGCGGGTCACGGTCATCTCGTTGCGGGTGAGCGTGCCGGTCTTGTCCGAACAGATCACCGTCAGCGCGCCGAGCGTGTCGACGGCGGGCAGCCGGCGGATGATGGCGTTGCGGCCGGCCATGCGCCGCACGCCGATGGCCAGGACGATGGACATGATGGCGGGCAGGCCCTCGGGGATGGCGGCCACCGCCAGTGCGACCGCGGCCATGAACATCTCGGTCAACGCCGCGCCCTGGACGAAATACCCGACCGCGAATGTCAGTCCCGCGAAGATCACGATGATGATCGTCAGGAGGCGGCCGAAGCCGGTGATCTGGCGGATCAGGGGGGTCGTGAGCGTCTCCGTCTGGGAGACCATGCGGTTGATCTCGCCGATCTCGGTCTGATCGCCCGTGCCGATGGTTATCCCGGTCCCCTGGCCGGTGGTGACCAGCGTGCCGGAAAAGGCCATGCACACGCGGTCGCCCAGGTCGGTCGTCTCGGCGACCGCCTCGACGGTCTTGTCGACCGGGACGGATTCGCCGGTGAGCATCGCCTCGTCGACGCGGAGCTCGCGCGTGTCGAGCAGGCGCAGGTCGGCCGGGACCTTGTCGCCCGAGCGGAGGACGACCAGGTCGCCCGGGACGATCTGCTCGGCAGGCACCGTTTCGCGGTTGCCCTGGCGGATGACCGTGGCATCTGTTGACAGCATGCCGCGGATGGCCTCGAGGGCCCGCTCGGCCTTTCCCTCCTGGATGAAGCCGATCAGGGCGTTGATGATGACGACCGCGAGGATCACGCCGGCGTCGATCCAGTGTTGCAGCAGCGCCGTGACGACGGCGGCGGCCAGCAGGATGTAGATCAGGATGTTGTGGAACTGCATCAGGAAGCGCATCAGCGGGCCGCGCTGCTGGATGGCGCGGAGGCGGTTCGGTCCGAACGTCTCGAGGCGCTGGCGGGCCTGGTCCTCGGTCAGCCCCTCGTCGGAGGTGCCGGTCCTGCTCAGCGCTTCGCGGGCGTCGAGGCTGTGCCAGCGGGTCTGCCGCAGCTGCTCGTGCGAGAGTGTCGCCATGATGCCTCCAAATACAGAGGATGCGCCCGCCCCGGGCAGATGGCCGAAGGCATATGGGCGATCCGTTCTTTCGATCGATCCGCGCCGTTTATACGAATGTAGGGCGGTCCGGCCCGGTTGTCCATGGCGTCGGCCGGCGGCAACAGCGAGTTGCCAGTGGCCAGTGAACGGCAGGGGTCAGGGGTCAGGGGTCAGGGGTCAGGGGTCAGGGGTCAGGGGTCAGGGATCAGGGGTCAGGGGTCAGGGATCAGGGGTCAGGGGTCAGGGGTCAGGGGTCAGGGGTCAGGGGTCGGGGGTCAGGGGTCAGGGGTCAGGGGTCGGGGAATGGGTGCCCCGGTCCTGCGCAAACGAGCCGCGACCGTGAGGGAGCGGTAGACCATGTAGGGCGGGCTATGCCCGCCAAGCTCGGAGTACCGGCTTCAGCCGGTGTAGGGCGGGCTATGCCCGCCAAGCTCGGAGTACCGCCTTCAGGCGGCGTTTGGAGTCCCGCCTTATGCTCTTTGACAAACTAATCGGGTGCCAGGCCGACATAGCGTAGCAGCTCCGGTGAGGCCGTGGCAAATTGGCTGAAGAAATCGC